>NZ_QEQT01000039.1:0-42887 GCF_003311655.1 Prauserella sp. PE36
GGAGAACGAGGTGGCGCGCAAGACCATCCGGGCCCGGCGGCTGGGCCAGCAGCTGCGCAAGCTGCGTGAGATGGCGAAGTTGAGCCAGGACCAGCTGTGCGAGCGGCTCAACACCGAGCAACCGAAGAACGCGACCATCAGCCAGGGCCAGCTCTCCAAGATCGAAGCCGGAACACGACGGCTCGACGCCGAGCAGCTCGCGCGGATACTCCGCGAGCTCACCACCGACACCGAGACCGCACAGAAACTGGAAGAACTCCGCGCCCGCGCCGAGGAGCCAGGGTGGTGGAAGGAGTACGCCCCGTTCCTGCACGAGACCCTCGAACTGATGGTGGAACTCGGCGATGACGCCACCACCCTGCGCACCTACGACTCGATCTTCGTGCAGGGCCTACTGCAGACCGAGGACTACGCCCGCGCGGTCGTCGAGTCGGCGCGGGCCTGGGTCCGTCCCACGGCTGTCGACGACCTGGTCGAGCTGCGCATGCGCCGCCAGCAGCGACTTCACGAGACAGGGTTCGAGGGCCTGACCGCCGTCCTGACCGAGGCCACGCTGGAACAGCAGGTCGGTGGGCGTGCGGTCATGGCCGCACAGCTGCAGAAGCTGTGCCAGGTCGCCGAGGACGGCACCGCGGCCGTGCACGTGCTGGAGTTCGCCGCCGCACCATGGCCCGGATTCGGCGGATTCGTGATCTACGGTTTCCCCGGCGAGGAGGACACGGAGGTGGTGCAGGTCGACGGCGACCTCGGCGCGGGGATCTACGAGGACAAAGAGTCGATCAAGTCGCTGACCTACACCTTCAGCGCAGCCCTGGCCCAGGCCCTCTCCGGACGGGAATCGCTGGACAGGCTGCACGCGGCACACAAGAAATTGGACGAATGATGAGCGAATACAACCCGTACCCGCAGCTGTCCGACGAGCTCTACCACCAGCTCGCGCACGCCGAGCACGCCAAGCCAGTGGCCAGCGGTAACGGCGGCAGCTGCATCACGATCGCAGCCGTAGGCGGCCACATCTCCATCCAGGACGACAAGCTGCCCGCCGAGGAACGCCGCGCCCGCACGCAGATCTACACGCCCACCGAGCTCGCGGCCTTCATTGCCGACGCCAAGGCCGGCCGCTACGACCACCTGATCTGACCACTAGTCACATCAAGCGCCCGGGTGTTGTCCTCACCTCGACCTGCGATTGCGGGCTGCTACGGTCCGGAACAACGCACTGGGGGCATGGACAAAAGGGGTGCAGCCAGAGATGGCTCAGCAGGTTGTAGTGGAGCTCGTCGACGACCTCGACGGCACCGAAGCCGTCGAGACTGTCGAGTTCGGCCTCGACGGGGCTCGATACGAGATCGACCTCTCCGAGGACAACGCGTCCGAACTGCGTGACGCGCTCGCCCTCTACGTCGAACACGGCCGGCGCACAGGCGGTCGCCGCAGGGCCACGTCCCCGCGGAGCCCACGCCGCAACGGATCCGCGCCCTCCGCGCTGTCCCCGCGCGAAGAGAGCGCGAGCATCCGGGCATGGGCGCGCGGGCAGGGCTACGAAATCGCCGACCGCGGGCGCATCTCCGCCGCCATCGTCGCGGCCTACCGAGCGAGCGCCTCCCACTAGCGGTGGAGACTGCGATGGACGAACGCGTGTGGCGTGCCATGGTCACCGCGATCATGGAAGGACACGTCGAGGCCCTGCGCCTGGGTATGGTCATGAGACCAACGCTGAACGCGTTCGTCGACGGCAACCTGGTCGGCTACATCCAGCTGCGACCCGTCTACCGCGGTGAGGACGCGCACCTCGGCATCGCGAAGATGTCCGACTTCGCCGCGGCCGCCCGCGCCGACGAGATCATGGTCGCCTGGGAAACACAGGACATCGCCGGGGCGTGCGATCTACCAGCCCGCCACGCGGGTTCGGGGCTCAACATCGTCTGGGCCACAGCCGACCAGCAGATCCTCTAGGCCCGGAACTCCCGAAGCTGACCCGAAGTGCAAAGTAACCGGCGAGTAGCTTTCGGAGCTGCGTGCCGGTTCAGGGCGGGGGCTCAGTCGGTTGTCGTCGCTGGCTGTTCCGGCGTGCGTCGTATGCCGTCAGGTTGGCGGCAGCCGCAGTTCGGGTCTTCGCAGAACCGGGAACCGGTCAGGCTGAGCGGGTCATCGTGCATCGCGTCGATTGGCCGCTCGCAGTCGTTGGTGTGCAAGCCGGTGTTTTCACCGCAGAACGGGCAGGCATACAGGGTCATTGCGCCACTGTGACATCGGTGGCCGACATTTCGGGGCGTGAGGCTGCGCTCGTTCGGGCGTTCTGGCCGATGGGTTTTGCCGCTGGGGTATGTCGGGAAACGCTCGTTTGTCGACGGTTCGCGGTGATCAGCGGAAACCGCAGGTCACCACTGTCGAGAACTCGTGTCGGCTATCTATGTCGGCAAACCTCGTAGGGCGGTATTGTCGACACATGTTGATCGGCTACGGGCGGGTGTCGACCGCCGAGCAGAATCCGGTGCACCAGATCGACGCGCTGAGACGGGCCGGAGTACAGCGCGAGCGCATCTACATCGACACGGCCAGTGGGGCTAAGGCGTCGCGGCCGAAGCTGGACCTGGTGCTGTCGCTGCTGCGGGCCGGGGACACGCTGGTGGTGACTCGTCTGGATCGGCTGGGCCGCTCGGTCCAGCACTTGATCAACCTCGGTGCGCAGCTGCGCGAGCGAGAGGTCGGGTTGCAGGTGATAGAGCAGGGCATCGACACCGCCACGGCCGAGGGACGGGCGATGTTCGGGATGCTGTCAGTGCTGGCGGAGTTTCAGCGGGAGCTGATCGTGGCCAACACCCGCGACGGCCTGGCGGCCGCCCGTGCCCGCGGTCGCCAGGGTGGACGGCGGCCCAGGCTCACCCCGGCGCAGGTGCGGCAGGCCCAACGGCTCTACGACGAGGGCGAGCACACCGTCGCCGAGATCGCGGCGATGTTCGGCGTGCCCCGCTCCACCGTCTACGGGCACCTGGACAAGACCACCATCGGTACGCGCCCGAAAGCCGCGCGACGCTCTGCCGCGACCGCGGCCGAGCGGACGCCGAGCACGCCGCCGGCCCGCGGCGATCGCGGATCGGCGGACGGGGCAACGGGGCGGTGCCCGAGCTGCGGCGCCGAGGCCGGCCGCGGTGCACGCGACCGTTGGCAGCAGCGGCAGGACTTGGCGATCACCTGGCTCTACCCCGACCCGCAGCGGCCGGGCGCGGTGGTCGAACGGCGCCACTGCGCGGCCTGCCAGCCCCACAAGCAGGTCACGGTGCTGGAGTGCCCGCGGTGCAGGGATGGCCCGATGCTCGCCGGCGAGCTGGCACAGCAGGCCGACCCGCCGGCCGAGCCGGTGCGGGCGTGGTTGACCGAGCACGGCTGGCACGAGGACGAGCGGGGTTTGGTGTGCGGGGCTCACCCGGTGCGGGTGCCGGCGGGGAGCCCGCGGTGACCGCCCACACCACCGCGGCAGCGGCGCGGTTCGTTCGCCGGGTGTGGTTGCCCGCCGAGGCGGGCACCGGGCGGTACCCGTTCACGTTGCCGGCGGTGGCGTGGCTGGCCCGCAGTCAGGAGGGGCTGGAGTTGCCGGGCGGGGTGACGTTCCTGGTCGGGGAGAACGGGACGGGCAAGTCCACCCTGATCGAAGCCCTCGCCGTGGCCGCCGGGTTCAACCCGGAAGGCGGATCTCAGAATTTCCGGTTCGCCACCCGTGCCAGCGAGTCCTCGCTCGGCGACCAGCTGGTACTGACCTGGGGAACCCGCAAGCCGCGCACCGGGTTCTTCCTGCGCGCGGAGTCCTACTACAACGTCGCCTCCGAGATCGAACGCCTCGACGCCGAACCGGGTTCGCCGCTGCTGCCGGCCTACGGCGGAACCTCGCCGCATGAACGTTCCCACGGTGAGTCCTTTGTGGACCTGGTGACGCACCGGTTCGGGCCGGACGGGCTGTTCCTGTTGGACGAGCCGGAGGCGGCGTTGTCGGTGCGCGGCTGTATGGCCGTGCTGGCGCGGCTGGCCGAGCTGGCCGGGCAGGGCTGCCAAATCGTGGTAGCCACGCACTCACCTATCCTGCTGGCGCTGCCCGGCGCCACGATCTACGAGATCGGCGAGGACGGCGCGATCGAACCGGTGGACTATGACCAGGCGCTGCCGGTGCGCCTGACCCGCGAGTTCCTGGCCGCGCCGGATCGGTTCCTGCGTCACCTGCTCGCCGACGACGAGCCCTGACCACGTTGGTTTCGCGGCCGGGCGGTCAGTGGTGGAGGGCGGCCAGGACGCGCTCGGCGTTGTGGTGCAAGGGAATCGCGAGGTCGGGGTAGTCGCCGGAGTTGATGCGCAGCAGCATCCGCCCGGTCACGTACAGCTGGGCCAGCAGCCCGTCGCGTGCGTCGAGCTGCCCGGCGAACTCGCGGCGTACCCGCTCGGCCATGTCGGGCACGGCCAGGGTGTGCAGGTAGAGGGTGGCGGCGTCGAACCCGGCCGGCGCCAGCCCCCAGCCCTCCCAGTCGACCAGGGCGCACTCGGGGGCCATCAGGTTGGCCCAGTGCAGGTCGGTGTGCGCCGCGGCCCACGCGGTCACGGTCGGGTCGGGGACCCGATCGCCGAAGAACACCCGGATGCGGTGCGCGAGGTCGGCCTGGGTCAGGTGCACCCGCTGCGTGTGCGTGTCGGCGAGCCGGGCCAGCGACGAGCGGAGTCCGCACCACCACTCCTCGGGCAGCGGGAGCGATTCGCGCAGCTCGGGGGTGGCCGAGCAGTGCCGACCAGGCAGCAGGGTCATCAGCTCTGCCCGCAGCCGATACTCCCCGTCCGCCCATTCCCAGTGGCGCACCACCTCGGGCTTGGCCACCCCGGTGATCGCCGTCGTGGCGTCGGTGTTGCCGGTCCAGAAGTCCCCACCCGCGTACCGCTGCTGTTCGGAGACCACCCGCAGCCATCGGGCGCCCTCAGCGGTGGTGACCGGGGCGCTGATGGTGCGTTCCCGCCAACCGAACACCGGCTCGCCGGTCGCGGTGGCGCCAGCCTCGGCCGCGGCCTTGGCCAGCGTGGCGGCCAGCCACGCCTGGTGACCGGTCTCGGGGTGGAAGTCCAGCTGCGAAGACATACAGGTCAGACCCTAGTCAGTTGCGGACTCGTAAGGCGGCGAGTCCGCAGTGGGCGGCTTTGCGGCGAGGATCTTGCGGGCCCGAGTCATTGCCCGACGCTCGGCGTCACGCCCTCGCCGCAGTTCCCGACGCCGCGCCTCGTCGGCCTCCTCACCACGCCGCTTCGCCTCCCAGTAGGAGTCCGGCTGATGGGTGGGCATAACGGCAGTATCCCACCGATGCGCTGCGGAACACGGTGGGTCACGCGGCTACCGGCCGCGGTATTGCGGCCAGCACGAGTTCGGCTTGCAGGAGGTGGGGTTGCAGGTCGGGCTGCATCGTGGGGCGCAGTTGGGTTGGCAGGCGGGGTTGCAGTCCGGGTAACACGGCCGCGCCCCGGTCGGCCGGTCGCTGCGGGCGGCGAAGGCGGTGGCCAGCTCGTCGCGGATCCGGGTCGCTTCGGGGCTGGTGAGGATCGCGGCGAGTTCGGCGTCCAGGACGCTGCCGGCGGGCAGCCAGCGGGAGAACACGCACGGCCAGACCGCGCCGTCCGGGGAGATCGCGGCCACCCCGTCGCCGCAGCGCCCGCACAACTGCTCGGTGCTGGCGTGCTGGTCACGGATGCCGCGCCCGACCTGTCGCAGCTGGTCGTAGCCGATCTCGGTCACGCCCAGCGCGGCAAGCTCGGCTTGGGCCTGGTCGGCGCGCTGGCCGCCGCCGAGGTCGATCACGCCGGCGCGCAGCGGGATACCGCGCCGGATGGCCTCGGCGATGTTCGCCCTCGTCCGGGGGTGGCTGGGCCGGCCGGTGATGCCGGCGTGTTGGGCCGGGTCGTCGGAGTAGTAGCTGGTGGCCAGCGACACGCCCGATCGGGAGAACAGCTCCCACAGCTCGTCGGTGACGTGCACCAGGTTGGTGAACACCTCGACCACCAGGCCGCGGTACAGGGCGTGCTCGACCAGCTGCGGCAGGTCCGGATGCAGGGTCGGTTCCCCGCCGATGAACTGCACCATCTCCACCCCGAGCGCGGCGGCTTGGTCGAGCACCCGCAGCCAATCCGTGGTGGTCATCGCGCCATGCGTGCCGGACGGGCCGGATTCGGCGTAGCAGTGCCGGCATTCCAGCTGACACCGCCCGGTGATCTCCAACCACAGAAACGACGTCCCGCTCGCCGTACCCGCCACCGCGCACCTCCGAAGGATCGACCCACGCCTGTACCTGATGACCAGTGTGACGGAGCGCACCGACAAGAACACGTATCGCTGGATGGCGGGTTTACAGCACCGACTCGACCGCGCCGGGCCGGATCGTCGCCGGGGCGCTGAGATCGAGGCGGGTGTCCATGTCCAGGCGGAACCGGCCGTAGGGGTTCACATGGGACCAGAACAGCGGTGTGAGGGCACGGCGTTCGTTCTCGCCGATGCTGTCGTGGAACTCCGGCACTTCCAGCACGGCTTGCAGCAGCAGGGTGTTGATGTGCACCAGCGCGGACTGGAGCAGGTGCAGCGCGAGCATCGACACCTCGGCGTGCTCGCGGTCCGGGCCGGTGAGGTCGCCGTCCTTGCCGTAGAAGATCACGGTGTTGCCGGAGTTCCAGTTCTCCACGACCTGCAACCCGCCGTGCACCTCGCGGCGCAGTTCCGGTGCGGCGAGGTAGTCGCAGGCGAAGATCGTGCGCACCGCCCGGCCCAGCTCCTCCAGCGCCTGGTAGGTGGGGTGTTTCGGGCCGCCGCGGGTGAACCGGCGCAGGATCGACTCCGACTCCGCGGTGCCCAGCCGCAGTGCGGTGGCGTACTTGACCATCTGGTCGTACTGCTGGGCGATCAGCTCCCATCGGATCGGGCGCGTGAGCACCGGCCCGAGCTGCCCGTACGCCTCGGCGTCGTCCGGGCGGTAGAGCCGGATGGAGCCGATGTTCTTCAACCTCGGCAGCAGCCGGAACCCGAGCAGTTCGGTGAACGCGAACCCCACCACCGAGGCACCGTGGGTGTCGACATAGTTGGTGTCGATCTCGGCGTCGGTGCAGTGCCGCAACAACCCTTCGATCATCGCGGCGACCTCCGAGGAGGAGCAGTTCTTGAGCTGGCTGTAGATGCAGGTGGACCGGCGTTCGACGTGCCAGTAGATCATCACGCCCGGTCCGCCGTAGCGCTGGTGCCACTCGGTCATCAGGTTCGATTCCCACGACCCGAACTTCTTGCTGTCCGAGGCGCAGGCGGTACCCGAGCCCCACCAGTGCGGGTCACGCGCCTCGAACGTCGCGTTCACGAGCTTGGCGATCGCGCGGCGTAGGTTGTCGCGGGTGATGAAGTGCCGGCGCACGTGCCGCAGCGCGGCCTCGGTCTCGCCGTGCTCGCCGGTGGCCACGATGGCCTTGACGCCCATGTTCGTGCCCAGCGCGAACAGGCACAGGAGCAGTCTGCGCCGCAGGGTGTCCCGGTCGATCACCTCGCGGGAGGCCACCGAGGTGAATTCGGTGGTGAACTCGGCCAGGAAGTCCGAGTCCTTCAACACGTCGAGCAGGTCGAGGGTGCCCCACCGCCGGGATACTTCGTCCTTGATCGCCTGGAGGCGCTGCGGTTCGGGCAGCGGGTCGAGCTTGGGCACGGTGATCCACGGTTCCCCGCGCCGGCTGGTGATGCGCACTCCGCCCGCCGATCCGTCCAGCAGCGCCCGGTCCAACCGGCCCAGCGCGGCGCTCATCCGGTGTTGCAGGCCGGTGATGAACGCGGTCGGGTCGGTCGGTTGGCGCAGCGCGGCGTAGTGCACCTCGCGGCTGGCCTCGAAATCACCGGGCAGGTCCTCCTCCGGGTTGCGCCACCGGTTTCCCCCGACGACGTAGATTTCCCGGCGCCGCAACGCATCCCGCAACACCACCAGCACGCACAACTCGTACGGGATGCGCTCGACGCGGCCCTTGTCGTCGACCACCGCCTCCTGCCACGCCTTGGGTACCACCCCGCCGATCGGCACCGTCGCACCATCGGCGTAGAAGCGGGTCTTGCCATCCGTACTCGCGTACCGGGCCAGCAGGTCCAGCGCCTGCATCACCGGCCGGTAGGCGGTGTTGTTGCAGCGGAACTCCAGCGCCGCCAGCAATGGCGGCAGCATCCGCCGGTAGTGATTCGAGTACGACGAACGCAGCACGGTGCGCACCCGCGCCTGGAACACCTGCTCGTTGGCCTTTGCCTCGCGCACCAGCTCGCGCAGCGTCTTCTCACCCACCACCGGAAACAACGCCTCCCGGACCAGTTCGTCCGGGTGCTCGACGGCGGCCTCGGCCAGCCGGAACAGGATGCCCTCCTTGCCCCGCACCCGCCGCAAATCCTCGGTCAGCTCCCGCTCCACCCGCCGATCCGCCCGCGTGTTGATCTTGTGGATCAGCCCGATCAGCAAATCGACCAGCGCGTCGGTGATCTCCGCGGCCCGCACCCAGCACAACGCCGCCAGCAGGGTCAACCGCACCGGCCGGGGCGCCGCCCGCAGATCCGAGGGATAGGAGCGGGCCGCGCGAGCACGCCACGCCTCCACCAGCTTCTCCGAGGCGTCCGCGAACAGCTCCGCCGGCAAGCCGAGTTCGCGGACCGCGGTGAGCTTGTCGATCTCCCGCAGCAGCGTCTCCAACCCGACCTGGCCGGGGTCGGCCTTCAACTCAGCCAGCAGCCCACCCCGACCCGGCGTGCCCTCGTCGCCGAGCAGCGCCTCCAGCCGCCCGGCGCACTCGGCGTCCAGCCGAGAGGCCGTCAGCGTGCAGAAGCGTTTCTCGAACGCCGTCCGCGCCGAGCCGACGATCCGGTCGATCCGGCCCGGCGGCTCGACCTTCTCGGTGCGGCAGCGCACCAGCAGCGCCTCACGCAGCTGCTCGTCCCGCAGCTCGACCGGGCAGACCTCCTCGGCCAGCCACCCGGCGAGTTTGTCCTCATCGCCGCGGGTGAACTCGCGGAACCCGAAAGCCGCACGCACCTGCTCGCGGTGGTACTTGATCGCCCGCCCCGACCAGTCGTAGCCGGTGAACACCTCCGGGTCCAGCTTCAGCTGCTCGGCCAGATACGCCACCGCCGCCGATGGCACCTCCCCGGCCGAACGCGGGAACCGCGCCTCGATCTCGAAGAACTTCAGCAACACCGCGAACCCCAGCCGGGTGGCGCCGGTCTTGTTGCCCACCAGCGACCAGTCCTCGCCGACCAGCGTCCACGACCCCACCAGCTCGTCGTCCGACCACTCCATCCGCATGACCTCGGACCCTAGAAGACGGGTGTAACCCAGGTCACACCGCGTCGCCTACTCGCCGGTTACCTTGCACTTCGGGTCAGCTTCGGGAGTTCCGGGCCATCATCGAACGCGAGACGCGGCCACGGCACCAGGGGCGCCGGGCGGAGAGTCCCGGGGAATCATCCAGTGTGTCCGTCCGGAGCGGACACGATGACGGCCGGGGGCGGGAGGGTTTTCCCCCGCCCCCGGCCGTCGGATCCGGACCCGGTCAGCGCTCGTAGGTGGCGGTGATCGTGGCCCGCGCCAGGGTGTGCGAGAACAGGTTGAACCCGAGGAACGCCGGCGAGGCGCCCTTGGGGATGCCCAGCGTGGGCACGTCGACGGCGTGCACGACGAAGTAGTAGTGGTGCACGCCGTGCCCCTCGGGCGGTGCCGCGCCGAGGTACTGGTGGATCCCCGCGTCGTTGGCGAGCGCGAGCGCACCCTCCGGGAGCGTGGTGGAGCCGGGGTCCCCGGCCCCCGCGGGGAGCTCCGTGACGCCGACCGGGAGGTCGGCGACCGCCCAGTGCCAGAACCCGCTGCCGGTCGGGGCGTCGGGGTCGAAGCAGGTGACGGCGAAGCTGCGGGTCGCGGACGGGAAGTCGCGCCAGCTCAGCTGCGGGGACCGGTCCTGTCCCCCGGCGCCCATGATCCCGCTGACCTGCGGCGCCGACAGCGGGACACCGTCGGAGATGTCGGTGCTGGTCAGCGTGAACGTCGGGACCTCGGGCAGGAACAGGTACGGGTCGGGTGGCGCCGAGGCGGGCGCGGTGCTGGTGGCCATGTGTTCTCCAGGGATCTCGGAAGGTCGGTGCTCAGGAGCGGGCCGTGCGGTACTGGCCGGCGATGTACTCCGCCTGGCGGATGGCGAGGGCCACGATCGTGAGCGTCGGGTTGGCCGCGCCACCGGTGGTGAACACGCTGCCGTCGGACACGAACAGGTTCGGCACGTCGTGTGCGCGGCCGAACCGGTCGACCACGCCGTCGCCCGGGCGCTGGCTCATCCGGCAGGTGCCCAGGTTGTGCGTCGACGGGTACGGCGGGGTCTCGATGGTGTTCGTGGCCCCGACCGCCTTGTAGACGGCCGCGCCCTGCTGGTGCCCGTGCCGGCGCATCAGCACGTCGTTCGGGTGGTCGTCGAAGTGCACGTTCGCGGCGGGGAGCCCGTACTCGTCGACCGTCTCGGACAGTGTGACGCGGTTGGACTCCTGCGGCATGTCCTCACCGACGATCCACATGCCGGCGGTGTTGAGGTACTTGTCGACGACGTCGGTCAGCGCAGGCCCCCAGCTCCCGGGGGCGACGAACTTGCCGAAGAACGCCGGGCCCAGCGCGATCGTCTGCATGTAGTAGCCGCCGGCGAAGCCCCGGTCGGTGTCCAGACGCGCCTCGTCGCCGATCACACCGGCCATCGTCTCGCCCCGGTACATCCGCACCGGCTTGTCGAACTGGCCCCACACGGTGCCGGTGGTGTGGCGCATGTAGTTGCGCCCGACCTGCCCGGACGAGTTCGCCAGCCCGTCGGGGAACTGGGTCGACGCCGAGAGCAGCAGCAGCCGGGCCGTCTCGATCGAGTTGCCCGCCACGCAGACCACGGCGGCGCGCTGGCGGCGCAGGGTGCCGTTGCGGTCGACGTAGAGCACGCCGGTCGCCCGCCCGTCGGTGTCGTGCAGGATCTGCGCGACGTGGCTGTCCGCGCGCAGGTCCAGGTTGCCGGTGGCCTCGGCCTTGGGCAGCTCGGCCACGAGCGTCGACCACTTCGAGCCGTGCTTGTCACCCTGGAAGTTGAAGCCGTCCTGGACGGTCGCGGGGCGGCCGTCGTAGGGCTCGGCGTTGGTGGCGTACGGGCCGGTGGCGTAGTCCCGGTAGCCCACCTTCTCCGCACCGTTGGCGAAGACCTTGTAGTTGTTGTTCGCCGGCAGCGGCGGGCGGCCGTGCCGGTGGCTGACCCCCATCTTGATCTCGGCCTGGTCGTAGTACGGCTCGAGCTCGGACAGCGTGATCGGCCAGTCCAGCAGGCTGGCGCCGTCGACGTCGCCGTAGGCGGTGCGCGCGGCGAGCTCGTGCGCCTTGAACCGCGGGCAGGCACCGGCCCAGTGGGTCGTCGTGCCGCCGACGGCCTTCACGATCCACGCCGGCAGGTTCGGGAAGTCCTTGGCGATCGCCCAGCTCCCCGACGTCGTCCGGGGGTCGGTCCAGGCCATCTGGCCGAAGGCCTTCCACTCGTCGTTGTGGTAGTCCTCCCCCGTCAGGTGCGGGCCGGCCTCCAGCACGACGGTCTTGAAGCCGCGCTTGCACAGCTCGTGGGCCAGGGTTCCGCCGCCGGCACCGGAGCCGACGACGACCACCACGTCGGAGTCGTCGTAGTCGAAGCGGGTCATGCCGAGGCCTCCTCGTAGCTCTCGATGCGGGGGTCGGGCAGCCAGTCCAGGTCGTCGAACCCGCGGTTGAGGTAGCCGCCCTGGTCGTAGGACGCGCCCTCGTAGCCGAGGACGTCCCAGACCTCGTGGTCGTCGTAGAGCGCGACGACGGCGACGTCGAGGATCCCGGCGAAGAACGGGGTGTCGGCGATGCCGCGCAGCACGACCGCCGCCGTCTCCCGGTCCAGCTCGGAGAACGGGACCTCGCGCTGCTGGTCCAGATCGCGCAACCCCTGCACCAGCAGTGCCTGCAGCCGGGGGCTCGCCGCTGCCGCGTCGATCACCGCCTGCGCGGTCCGCTCGTACGGCCCGGAGGGGAACGTGTCGTGCGGGAACGCCGCCCGCAACAGGTCGACCAGCGTCCTGCGCTGGGAGTCGGACAGAAGGGTACTCACCGTTGAATTCCTTTCGCGGGTTTTTCAGAGAAGACTTTCAGGGCAGAATTCACCGCGGAACGAATCCGGCACGCGCCGGTCCAATCCGTTCCTCGGTTTCGGTTGTGTCGGATCAGCGGGCGGGTTCCTCCGTGTGACCTCGGATCCCGTACACCTCGATCCGGCGGTAGAGCGTGGCCCGACTGATCCCGAGCCGGGCCGCGGCCTGGCTCATCGTCGTCCCCGGTTCGGCGAGACAACGCACGATCTCGTCGCGCTCGACCATCTCGATGCGCGACAGGACCCGGCGCGGTGCCCCGCAGGACAGCTCGGACGGCAGGTGCCGGACGTCGATCACGTCGCTGCGCGACGCGGCGGCGTCCACGACCGTGCGCAGCTGCTCGACGTTGCCCGGCCAGTGGTACGCGGTCAAGCACCGCCGCGCCGCCGCGGTGAAGCGGACCTCGCGGTGCCGCCGTTTCGCGGCGAACGCGGTGGCCATCGGCATGACGTCCTCGCAGCGGTGCCGCAGCGGCGGCAGCTCGACGTAGGTGTCGACCAGCGGCCGCAGCGGCGCCGGGACCCCGGCCGCGTTGCGCGCGGTGAGGGCGAACCCGGGGCGCCGGCCGGCCGGCCCGGTCGCCGGCTGCTCGAGGACGCTGCGCAGCTCGGTCGCGACCCACGAGGTGAGCTCGTCGGCGCGGCTGACCACCACCCCGGTGGCCTCCTTGTCCAGTTCCGGGGTCCACAGGTCGAGCCACGCGGGGGTGTCCTGGACGGTCGGCGGCCGCGCCACCAGGACCCGGTCGTGCGGGCGGGTCCGGGACAGGGCGTCGGTCAGCAGCGTGGTGCGGCCGGCCCCGTCCTCGCCGACGACCGCGACCACCCGTCCGGCCTCCAGCGCCGTCTCGACCTCGGCCGCCGCGGCCCGCCACTGCGGCGACCGCGGGGCCACCGCCGCCGCGGGCGGGCGCAGATGGACCCGGAAGACCTGCCCCTGCGCGGCCGGTCGCGGAGCCCGCCCGTTGTGCCGGGCGAGCATCAGCGCCGACGTGCTGCCCGCGGCGCTCTGGGCCAGCGCCAGCAGCAGTTTGTCCGACTGCTGCGACCAGGTCGTCAGGTTCACGGTGCCCGCCAGTTCCCCGGTGACCGGGTCCGTGACGGGCGCGGCGGCGCAGGTGTAGCCCCACAGGCCGGTGCAGAAGTGCTGGTCGGCGCGGACCAGCGATGGGGCCCGGTCGGCCAGCGCCAGGCCCAGCCCGGTCGTGCCGGCCTCCCGCTCGCCGTAGTCGAAACCGGGTGCGAGGTAGACCGAGTCGAGCGCCGCGAGGAGCGACCGCTCGTGGCAGAGCCGGTTGAGTACGACGCCGTCCGGGTCGGTGAGCATGAGGCTGATCGGCTCGTTCGCGAGCGTCTCCAGCAACCCACCGAGGACCTCCACTCCGCACCGGTAGAACAACGACTCGTCGTCGACGGCCCCGCAGAACGACGGCGCGACCTCGTCCAGCGACGCGCCGAACGCAGCGCTGCGCTGCCACGACGCGGCGATCCGGTCCGGCACCGCGAGCCCCGTGCCGACCCCGGTCGTCCGTGCGATCTGCTCCCGTTCCGAGAGCCCGGCCGAGCTGTCCATTGCCTGTCGAACCTCCGAGGCGTCGTCGCGCTCATCAGCTCCGCCGACTGTGACACACACGATCCGCCTCGTGCCCAGGATCGGCGTCTCAGCCTGAGACAAGATCGACTCGGGGTCGCTCAGCCTCCCGAACGGGCGAGCAGCGGGATGCGCCCGCCGGCGAGGACGGCCTCGACCTGACCGGGCGACAGGCTGTGCCGCAACCGGAACTCGGCGCCGTCGTCGTCGGTCGCCGTGATCTCCTCGGTGTCGGGGAGTCCGCGCAGGTCACGCAGGTGCAGGACGGTGCCGTCGGTGATCCGGTCGAGGTCGGCCGGATCGGTGAACTCGAGGGCGAGGATCCCGAAGTTGGCCAGGTTCTGCCAGTGGATGCGGGCGTACGAGCGGGCGACGACGACGGCGAGGCCGAGGTGGCGCGGCGTGATGGCGGCGTGCTCGCGCGAGGACCCCTGCCCGTAGTTGTCCCCCGCCACGACGGCGTGCGGGCCGGTGCCGCGGGCGCGCTCGGGGTAGTCCGCGTCGATCCGGGTGAACGTGAACTCCGCCAGCTGGGGGACGTTCGAGCGGAACGGCAACGCCTTCGCCCCGGCCGGGGAGATCTCGTCGGTGGACACGTTGTCGCCCATCCGCAGCAGCACCGGAAGGTCGAGGGTGTCGGGCAGCGGCGGGAAGTCCGGCAGCCCGGAGATGTTCGGCCCGCGCACGAGCTCCTGCTGCCGGGCCTGCTCGACCGGCGGGGGCGCGACCAGCATGTCGGTGTTGACCGACGCCTCGGCGGGCAGATCCGGGGCCGCGTCGGCGAGACCGAGCTTCTCGGCGAGGTCGCGGGGGTCGGTGACGACGCCGGTGAGGGCGGCGGCCGCGGCCGTTTCCGGCGAGCACAGCCACACCGCGTCCTCCGGGGTGCCGGAGCGGCCCGGGAAGTTGCGCGGGAACGTCCGCAGCGAGTTGTGCCCGCTCGCCGGTGCCTGCCCCATCCCGATGCAGCCCATGCAGCCCGCCTGGTGGATGCGGGCGCCCGCGGCGATCAGGTCGAACGTGGCGCCCATCCTCGTCAGGTCCGAGAAGATCTCCCGCGACGACGGGTTGACGTCGAAGCTGACCGCGTCGTTCGTCTGCCGGCCGCGCACCATCTGCGCGGCCACCGCGAAGTCGCGCAGGCCGGGGTTGGCCGAGGAGCCGATGACGACCTGCCCGACCGGCTCGCCGGCGACCTCGCGGACCGGCACCACGTTGTCCGGCGACGACGGCTTCGCGATCAACGGCTCCAGCGTGGACAGGTCGATCTCGTCGGTGACGTCGTACTCCGCGCCCTCCTCCGCAGCCAGCGGGCGGTGGTCCCCGGCGCGGCCCTCCGCGCGCAGGAACTCCTCGACGCGCTCGTCGGCGGGGAAGACGCTGGTGGTGGCACCCAGCTCGGCGCCCATGTTCGCGATCACGTGCCGGTCCATCGCGCTCAGCCCGGCCAGGCCCGGCCCGTGGTACTCGATCACGCGGTTGAGTCCGCCGGAGACGCCGTGCCGGCGCAGCATCTCCAGGATCACGTCCTTGGCCGACACCCACGGCGGCAGCTCACCGGTCAGCCGCACGCCCCAGACCTGCGGCATCCGGATCCGCAGCGGCTCGCCGGCGATCGCGAAGGCGACCTCGAGGCCGCCGACCCCGATCGCGAGCATGCCGAGCGACCCCGCCGCGCAGGTGTGCGAGTCGGAGCCGACCATCGTGGTGCCGGGCCTGCCGAAGCGCTGCATGTGCGTGGGGTGCGAGACCCCGTTGCCCGGCTTGGAGAACCAGAGCCCGAAGCGGCGGGCCGCGGTCCGGAGGAACTCGTGGTCCTCGGCGTTGCGCTCGTCGGCCTGCAGCAGGTTGTGGTCGACGTACTGGACGCTGACCTCGGTGCGGGCCCGGTCCAGCCCGAGGGCCTCGAGCTCCTGCATCACCAGCGTGCCGGTGGCGTCCTGGGTCAGGGTCTGGTCGATCCGCAGCCCGATCTCCCGGCCCGGCACCGGGTCGCCGGAGACGAGGTGCTCGTCGATGAGCTGGCGGGTCAGCGTCCGGGGCATCGGTCCTCCCTGCTACGGCGGCTCTCGGTACCGGGGTTCCCGTTTCCGGCGGGGTCACGCACGCCGGTCGCGCAGTTCGCTCCACGGTGGTTGCACGGCGACCGCCGGACTACTCCGGGAGGAGGCCGTGTTCGTAGGCGACGATCGCCGCCTGCACCCGGTTCCGGACGCCGAGCCGGTCCAGCACCGCGCTGACGTGGGCCTTCACCGTGCCCTCGACCAGGTGCAGCTCTCGACCGATCTCGGTGTTGGACAACCCGGCACCGACGAGTCCGAGCACGGTGCGCTCGCGTTCGGTCAGGGTCGCGACCGCACCGCGGTCGACCGTCGGACGCCGGTGCCGGCGCGTGTAGAGGTCGAGCACGCGCCGTGCCATCCGTGGGGAGAGATAGGCCCCGCCCGCGGCGACGGCCCGCACACCGTCGATGATCTCGCGCGGATCACCGGTCTTGAGCACGAAGCCGCCGGCACCTTCGGCCAGCGCGCGGACGAGGTAGTCGTCGTCGGCGAACGTGGTGAGCACCAGGATCCCGCAGCCGATTCCGCGGCGGGTGATCTCGGCGGCGGCCGCGAGACCGTCGGTACCGGGCATCCGGACGTCGAGGACCGCCACGTCCGGCCGGTGCGCGGTGGCGAGGTCGACGGCCTCCGCACCGTCCGCGGCCTCCGCGACGACCTCGATGCCGGGATCGCTGGCGAGCACCGCCCGCACGCCGACCCGGACCACGGCCTCGTCGTCGGCGAGCACTACGCGGGTCATGTGCCGATCGTCCACGGATCGGTACCGGAGCGGACGACCAGGTCCTTGCCGACCAGCCGGCCCCCGGACCAGCACAACTGGTGCAGGTCGGTGGAGAGCGGGTCGGCGGAGACGGAGTAGTACTCACACCACGCCCCGGGTGGGCCAGAGATGCCGGTGCCGTCCGTCCGAGTGCGCAACGGCAGATCCCGCTCGACGGCGGTGCGGGCGGTACCGGAGGTCAGCGCGTCGACGGTCGCGGTGGGCAGCACGGACGTGGCGGCGTCGGCCACCCGGTACCCGGCGACGAGCAGCACCGAGATCGCGAACGCGGCCGCGATCCCGCGCACGGCGGTGCTGCGCGAGCGCCGCACGGCGCCCACCGCAGTGCGGCGGGCCGACTCGACCGTGGGCGGGCCGGCGGCGTCCGCGGGGCAGGCCGGCAGCCGGACGGCGAGCAGGTGGTCGTCGGCGACCCGGCCGTGCTCGAGCGTGCCGCCGAGGTCGGCGACGTCGGCCGCCAAGGCCTTCAGGCCGTGTCCCCCACCGGGTGCGGACGACCGCCCGGGTACGTCCCGGGTCCGCACGACGACGTCGAGCCCGCCCTCCCGCGGCGCCGTCGACACCTCGACGGGCGCAGCGGCGGCGTGTTTGACGGCGTTCGTCAGGCCTTCGCGAACGACCCGCACGGCCAGCGCGGCCACGGCGGGATCGGGGCTTGAGGAACATCCGTGTCGGATCGTGCGCTAAGCGTTCTCCCTGCAAGTCGCCGCGTTGACCTGCGGTGACGCAGTGCTGGAGTCTTCCGAGGTCGTTTGTTGTCGATCTTGGAAGGGACTGTTGTGGCAGTCGAGTTCCTGTCGGATGAGCAGGCTGCTGGATATGCAGCGTTTCCCGAGTCGCTGCCTCGGGGCGAGTTGGAGCGGTATTTCTTTCTGGACGACGCGGATCGGGAGCTGGTGCGGGGCAAGCGCCGGGCGCACAACCGGCTCGGGTTCGCGATCCAGCTGACCAGCGTCCGCTATCTCAGACGGTTCATGCCGGATCCGCGTCAGGTTCCGGTGGAGGTGGCCGAGTATCTGGCCGAGCAGTTGGAGATCTCCGACCCGTCGTGTCTGAAGGACTATGGCGAGCGCGACGGCACCGCGCGTACCCACGCCGGGGAAATCCAGAACACCGAAGGCTGGCGAGATTTCTCCGAGGTCATCAGCGAGTTAAGTGAGTGGCTGGACGCCCGAGCGTGGACCACCGGTGACGGGCCGAAGGCGCTGTTCGATGCTGCGGTGGGGTGGCTGCGTGAGCGGAAGGTGCTGCTGCCGGGCGTGACCAGGCTGGCGCGGCTGGTCGGTTCGTGCCGGGAGGCGGCGAGTCAGCGGTTGTGGGAGACGCTGCATGATCTGCTCGACGACGAGCAGCGCGCCGCACTCGATGAGCTGCTGGAAGTCCCGGAGGGGCACCGGAATTCGCAGCTGGACAAGCTGCGGCGACCGCCGACGCGGGTGTCGGGTCCAGCGATGGTTGACGCGCTTCAGCGGGCCTCGGAGATTCTGGGGCTGGGGTTCGCCGAGGTCGATACCGAGGTGGTGCCGCCGCGCCGGCTGGCGGAGTTGTCGCGCTATGGCGTGCAGGGCAAGGCCAGTCTGCTGCGCAGGCACGGCGATTCCCGACGACTGGCGACGCTGCTGGCCACCGTGGTCTACCTGCAAACCCGGGCGGTCGACGACGCTCTGGACCTGCTGGATGTGCTGATCTCCTCCAAACTGCTGGCGCGGGCGGAGCGGGAGTCGGCTAAGGAAAAGCTGCGTACCCTGCCCAAACTCGGCAAGGCGTCGGCGAAGCTCGCCGCGGCGTTCGGGGTGCTGCTGGAGATCACAGGCGCTCACGACGATCTCGTCGAGCAGGCCGCTAGCGACGGGGACACGGCCGAGTCGGTGAGTTTGGCGCAGGTGTGGGCCGAGATCGAGGCCGTGGTGCCTCGCTCGGAGCTGGCGGAGGCCCTGGTTGCGGTGGTGGAGCTGGCCGGCCCGCCGGACTCGGACGCCGATGAGGCGTGGCGGGCGGAGCTGGTGAAGCGGTTCGCCACGGTGCGGCCATTCCTGCCGCTGCTGTGCGAGGTGATCCTCTTCGACGCCGCCCCGGACGGCCAGCGGGTGCTGGCCGCGTTGCGGGGTCTGCCGAAGTTGTGGGGCGGCGGCCGCAACAAGGTGGCCCGCTCCGAGATCGACGATCAGCTGTTGATCGGCTCCTGGCGACGGCTGGTGCTGCACGCCCCGGAGCTGGAGCCGGGCACGGTGGACTGGCGGGCCTACACCTTCTGCGTGTTGGAGCAGTTCCACCGCTGCCTGCGTCGCCGGGACATCTTCGCGGTCAACTCCAGCAAGTGGGGCGACCCGCGCGCCAAGCTGCTGGCGGGGAAGGCGTGGGCCACGGCCAAGCCGGTGGTGCTGGCCAGCCTCGGCCTGCCGCCGGATCCCGATGACCGCCTGGACGAGCGCGCCGACCTGCTCGACGCGACGTTTCGTGAGGTCACCGCTGGGTTGCCCGACAACACCGCGGTCCGCTTCGACGACGGCGGCCGGCTGCACCTGGCGGCGCTCCCGGCGGAGGCGGAGCCGCCGAGCCTGGAGAACCTGCGGGTGCTGACCAACCGGATGCTGCCGCGGGTGGATCTGCCCGAGGTGCTGCTGGAGGTGTTTTCCTGGACCGGCGCGGCGGATGCGTTCACCTCGATCACCGGCGGCGAAGCCCGCCTGGCCGACCTGCACATCACCATCGCGGCCCTGCTCGTGAGCGAGGCGTGCAACATCGGCTGGACCCCGGTCATCAAACATGGCATGGCGGCGTTGACCCGGGATCGGCTCGCGCACGTCGATGCCATCTACCTGCGGATGGACACCCTCAAGGCCGCCAACGCCGCCCTGATCGAGGAACAGGCCCGTATCGGCCTGGCCCGAATCTGGGGCGGCGGGCATGTGGCCAGTGTGGACGGGATGCGGTTCGTCGTGCCGGTGCAGACGATCAACGCCCGCCACAACCCGCACTACTGGGGCCAACGCCGAGGCGCGACCTGGCTGAACATGATCAACGATCAGGCCGCGGGGCTCGGCGGCAAGGTCGTAGCGGGTACCCCGCGCGATTCCCTGCACGTTCTGGATGTGCTCTACGACCGCGACGGCGGAACGAAACCGCAGATGATCGTGACTGATACCGCCTCGTACAGCGACATCGTCTTTGGTCTCCTCACGCTCGCCGGGTTCACCTACGCCCCGCAGCTGGCCGACCTGCCGGATCAGAAGCTGTGGCGCATCGACACCAAGGCCGACTACGGCCCGTTCACCACCGCCGCCCGCGGCCGCATCGACCTGGACAAAGTGCGGCGAAACTGGGAAGACATCCTGCGGGTCACCGCCTCCATCCACACCGGCGCAGTCCGCGCGCACGACGTGATCCGGATGCTCTCCCGTGACGGCCACCCCACCCCGCTCGGCGAAGCCATCGCCCACTACGGGCGAATCGAAAAGACGCTGCACGTGCTGCGCATGGTCGACGACACCGGCTACCGCCGCGACATCAAAGCCCAGGCCAACCTCCAGGAAGGCCGCCACGCCCTGGCGCGGCGGATCTTCCACGGCCAGCGCGGCGAACTGCGGCAGCGCTACTACGAAGGCATGGAAGACCAGCTCGGCGCCCTCGGCCTGGTGCTCAACGCGATCGTGCTGTTCAACACCCGCTACCTCGACGCCGCCATCACCGAACTCCGGGCTGGCGGCTACGAGGTCCGCGACGAAGACGCCGCCCGGCTGTCACCGTTCGTGCGTCACCACATCAACATGCTCGGCCGGTATTCGTTCCTGCTCCCAGCCGATCTGGCCCAGGGCCTGCGGCCGTTGCGCGATCCGCGGGAGCCCGACGAGGACGACGAACGGTGACACCGTGCTCGGGGTGGCTGGCTAGGGCCGGTAGGTGGCCACCCCGAGCACGTACCGGCCCTGGCGGCGGGTCAGGTACTGCTGGTCGACGGCGAGGTTGTGGCGCGCCAGCTCGGCGAGGAATTCCTCGGCGGTGAAGCGGTTCTGGGCCGGGTGGTCGAACAGCAGCCGGTAGGTGGGGGTGGCCAGGGCCAGGGCCGTGACCTCGTCGAAGTAGAGCCGCCCGCCCGGGGTGAGGACGCGGGCGATCTCGGCGAGCGCGTCGGTCCAGTTGGGGATGTGGTGGATGATCGCGAAGTCGAACACCGCGTCGTAGCGGTGGGCGGGGCCGCCCAGCCCGGCGTGCAGGTCGGGGTGCCGGTAAGGAAACTGTCACCAGCCGCAAACGAGCTGAGAGTCCCTGGTCAGGGCGGGGGTGTGGGAGTAGCGTCCGCGCGTGGCGCGGAAGTTCGATGAAGACGAGCTGATCGAGCACTGGACGCTGATCGGCGACGAGTTAGGGCAGGTCGCCGGTAAACGCGGGCCGACGCGGTTGGGTTTCGCACTGCTGCTGAAGTTCTATACCCGGCATGGCCGGTTTCCCCGTGGCCGGGGAGAGCTGCCCGATGAGGCGGTGGACTACGTCGCGCGGCAGGTCGGCGTTGCGGCGACGGAGCTGGCGTTCTACGAGTGGGACGGGCGCACGGTGGAGTACCACCGCGCTCAGGTTCGCAAGTTCCTCGGGTTCCGCGAGTGCACGGTGGACGACGCGGAGAAACTGGCCGTGTGGCTGGCCGAGCAGGTCTGCCAGCGGGAACGGCGGGTCGAGCGGGTCCGTGAGGAACTGCTGAGGCACTGCCGGGATGAGGGCATCGAGCCGCCCGCCGCGGGCAGGATCGGCCGGATCATCGGCTCCGGGCTGCGCCAGGCGGAGAAGACTCTTGTGGCGCGGGTGTCCGGCCGGATTCCCGCCGATGCGGCGGCGCGGATGAGCGCACTGGTGGCGGAGGCCCGCGACGAGGACGACGGCGAGGAGACACCCGGTGAGGACGGGCGGGCGCTGTTCGCGCAGATCAGGACCGATCCCGGCAACATCAGCCTGAATACGACGCGGGAGGAGATCGCCAAGCTGACCGCGATCCGGGCGATCGGCTTGTCGGCGAGCATGTTCGCCGACGTCGCGCCGAAGGTGCTGGCCGGGTGGCGGGACCGGGCGGCGGTGGAGGCCCCGAGTCATCTTCGGGACGACCATTCCGAGGAAACCAAGCTGACCTTGCTGGCGGCCCTGCTGCACTGCCGACAACGCGAGATCACTGACACCCTGGTGGACCTGCTGATCGCCACCGTGCACAAGATCAATGCTCGCGCCGAGCGGCGGGTGGTGGATGAGTTCGTCGCCGACCTCAAGCGGGTGTCGGGCAAGGAGAACATCCTGTTCCGGATCACCGAGGCCGCCGTGGGCGCCCCGGACGGCGTGGTGCGGGACGTGGTGTTCCCGGCCGCCGGTGGGGTGGGCACGCTGATGGATCTGCTGGCCGAGTACAGGACCAAGGGCAACGCGTTTCGCCAGCACAAGCAGCGGGTGTTCAAAGCCTCCTACACCAACCACTACCGGGCCGGGCTGATCGAGCTGATCGACGCGCTGGAGTTCCGCTCGCACAACACCATGCACCGGCCGGTGCTGGACGCCCTGGAGCTGATCAAGCGGTATCGGGTGGAGACCACCCACGCCACCCAGTACTACGCCCGCGGTGAGCACGTGCCGGTCGACGGGGTGATCCCCGCCGACCTGGCCGAGTTGCTGCACCGGGCCGACAAGCGCGGCCGGCAGCGGGCGCAGCGCACCGTCTACGAGTGCGGTGTGTTCCAGACGCTGCGGGAACGGTTGCGGTGCAAGGAGATCTGGGTGGTCGGCGCCGAGAAGTGGCGGAACCCGGACGAAGACCTGCCGGCGGACTTCGAGGCCAAACGCGCCGAGAACTACGCGGCGCTGCGCAAACCGACCAATGCCGACGCCTTCGTCAACGAGATCCGCGAGGAGATGCGCACCGAGCTGGCAGTGCTGCACGACGCGCTGCCGCGCCTGGACTGGTTGGATATCAAGGCGAATCGCAAGCAGGGCGCGATCGTTCTGTCTCCGTACGACGCGGCGCCGGAGCCGCGCAACCTGCGGCGGCTCAAGCAGGCGGTGCGTGCCCGGTGGGGCGTGGTGCCGCTGCTGGACATGCTCACCGAGACCGCGCTGCGCACCGGCTGCCTGGCCGCGTTCACACCGGTGGGCACTCGCGGCGAGATCGACCCGGCGGTGCTGGCCGAAAGACTGCTCCTGCTCGTCTATGCCTACGGCACCAATACCGGAGTGCGGGCGGTCGCGGCCGGCGACCACGCCCATTCCGAGGACGACCTGCGCTACACACGCCGCCGGTACATGACCGTCCCGGCCTGCCGGGAGGTGGCCCGCGCGATCGCCAACGCCACCTTCGCCGCCCGCCAGGCGTGGCTGTGGGGCGAGGGCACCACCGCCGTGGCGTCGGATTCGACGCACTTCCAGGCGTACGACCAGAACATCTTCACCGAGTGGCACTCGCGCTACCGACGCGGCAAGCGAGGGGTGCTGATCTACTGGACGGTCGAGGCGAAGGGCTCGATGGCGGTGCACTCCCAGCTGCTGTCCTGCTCGGCGTCGGAGGTACACGCGATGGTCGAGGGCGCGATGCGCCACGGCACCGACATGACCATCGAGGCCAACCACGTGGACTCGCACGGAGCCTCGTTCATCGGGTTCGGCATCACCCGGCTGCTCGGCTTCGACCTGATCGCCCGGTTCAAGCAGATCAACCAGATGAAGCTGTACCTGCCGAACAAGGGCACAGCCGAGACCTACCCGCTGCTGGACCCGGCCCTCACCCGGCCGATTAGATGGGACCTGATCGGCCAGCAGTACGACCCGATGATCAAGTATGCGACGGCGATCCGGCTGGGCACCGCCTCGACCGAGGCGATCCTGCGCCGGTTCACCCGCGACGTCACTCACCCCGCCTACGCGGCGATGCTGGAGCTGGGCCGCGCGCAACGCACCATCTTTCTGGCGCGCTGGCTGCGCGACCGGGACCTTCAGCGGGAGACCACCGCCGCGCTGAACGTGGTGGAGAACTACAACGGCGTCAACGACTACATCCACTTCGGCAAGTCCGGGGAGCTGGCGTCCAACCGCCGCGAGGAGCAAGAGCTGTCGATGCTCTGCCTCCACATCCTTCAGTCCTGCCTCGGCTTCGTGAACACCTTGATGCTCCAAGACGTTCTCGCCGAACCGGAGTGGGCCGACATGCTCGGCGACGCCGACCGGCGCGGACTGACGCCGCTGTTCACCTCGAACATGAACCCGTACGGGGACATCCAGCTCGACACCAGCCGCCGCCTGGCCCTCGGCGCCGGGCCGGCCGAGCAACCGGCCGGCACTCCCGAATCGGACGACGAGTAGCGGCAGCGGCCGGTCTCGAAACCAAGGTAACGAGACGCCGTGCAGGCGACTCCGGACATCAACATCACCCCAGGTCACGCCGTCTCAAAATCTAACGTCGAAACTCCGTCTCGAAACCTGGTCACATGGTAAACTTATGAGACAACCCGGAGGGAAGCGAGGAAGGCATGATCACCAAAGCCGCCGTCACCGATCCGCGAATCGCCGCCACTCAGGACGCCGACCGGGAACGGGCAAGCCGCTGGCACGACCAGATGCGCGCCGCGGAGTACGGCTACTGCCCCAAGCCCGTCAACCGCGAACCGTTCGATATGTACGACGTCTTCAGCGCCACGATCACCGGCAACGAGTTCCTTCGGGTCGAACTGGCCCGCACCGACGGCCACGTCTTCGTCGCGAACGAGACCGACGAGCAGGCATGGTGCATCCGGTGCGACCACCCGGCCCGGATCTGGCCGGAGGCCCGCGTGTTCATCGCCGCCGGCACGCCGTGCCCGAGCGGCGAGGAGGTGGGCTCGTGATCACCGCCCGCTCCTGCACCAGCTCGGTGAAGTCGGCTCTGCGCTCGGCCGGGCTGACCGCCCGCGTCACCAGCAGCGTGACGCACAGCCACCGGCAGACCGTGATCGACCGCTGCACGGCACTGGCCGACATCGCCGCCATCCTCGAGCGCACGTTCCCGGACGCGGCGATCCACCGCCACGACGACCTCCGGTACCTGGTAATGAGCTGGCCCGAGGAGAGGCGGTCGCGGTGAGGTACCGGACGAAGCCGCGGACCGTGGCGGCCGCTCGATGGCCGGAGGCTGACCGCGCGGACGCGGCGACGGCGGAGTGGGAGGGCTTCTGCCGGATCCACCGGCTGGTCCCGGTCCGGCGCACCAGCCGCCGGATCAAGCCGTCGGTCCCGGACGGATGGACGATGCTGCTGCCGCACTACGGGCATCCGTGGGTGGTGGTCGAGACCCGCCCCGGCGAGGACGGACACGATCGGCAGGTCGTGCGCAGGCTCACCGACGCCGAGTTCGACGGCGAGTTCGAACCAGCCGAGTCCGCATGGGAAGCCCGGCGTGCCGCGCTGCTGGCATGGGCACGCTGGCGGCTCAACAGCGTCGACGCGACCTACCTGCGGCTCAACGCGGCCGACCTGGACCGGGCGCCGTGGAACGACCCGGTGCTACGGGCCGAACGAGAACGCATCACGGCCCTGGTCACCGAGTCCGGCACCACGTACAACGCGACGTTCGACCCGCAACAGCCGGACCGGGAACTGTATGTGGAGCCCAGCCCGTCGGCGTTCCGCGTCACCCGCGACGTTGCCGCGGTCTTGACGGTGCTGTTGGACCGGCCAGGTGAGCAGATCACCGGCGAGATGGTCGCCCGGCACAGCGGGACCGGGTGGAAAGCGTCCCGCACCCTGTGGCGGCTGAAAGAAGCCGGATGGGTCGAGAAGGACGGACCTCCTGGTCCCGCCGCGGAACAGAACTGGTCGCTGACCGAGACCGGTGCCCGGCTCGCCGCCGAACGTCTCGCCAACCGCGCGAAGAACCAGGGCGGCACGCGGTGACCGCTGGACTGCGGCCGCCGTTCGTCTACTACGGCGGCAAGAGCAAGTTGGCCGAGCGGATCGCGGCGCTGCTGCCCGAGCACAGCCACTACGTGGAGCCGTTCGCCGGCAGCCTGGCGGTGCTGCTCGCGAAGCAGCCGGCCCGGCTGGAGACGGTGAACGATCTCGACGGGGACCTGATGCTGTTCTGGCGCGTACTGCGCGACCATCCGAAGGAGTTGGCGCGGGCGTGCACGTTCACGCCGCACTCGCGAGCTGAACGTGACCTGGCCCGGCATCGCCCTGCCGATCTGCCCGAAGTCGAACGCGCTCGCCGGGTGTGGGTGTGCCTGACCCAGGGGCGCACCGGGACGCTGCGCAACACCGGCTGGCGGTTCGACACCGCCGACCACGCGAACGTCTCGATGCCCGGCCGGCTGGCCGGGTACGTCGCGCGGCTGGACGCCGTGGCCACCCGGTTGTCCTCAGTGTCGCTGGAATGCCGCCCCGCGCTGGACGTGATCGCCGCCTACGGGAGCAGGCGCCGCACCCTGCTCTACGTCGACCCGCCCTACCTCGCCGAGGCCCGCAACGGGCACAACTACCGCCACGAGATGCAGACCGACACCGAGCACCGCGCGCTCGCCGAGGCCCTGCACGCCTGCACCGCCACGGTGGTGCTGTCCGGCTACGCCAGCGACCTCTACGACCGCGACCTGTACGCCGACTGGTACCGGCACGAACTTCCCGCGGCGACCAGCCAGGGCGGAACCTGGCACCACCGCACCGAAGTGCTGTGGTCCAACCGTCCACTCCGGGCCGCCGACACAGCCGACGCGACGGCCGACCTGTTCACCCTCACCGAGTTTCGTAACGAGGACACCAAAAGCGCCGCCGAATGTAACGAAACCCGTTGTCCCGCACCGGACTGCGGCCGGGTCATCCGCCAACCCGCGACCGGCCGGCGCCGCACCTACTGCTCCACCGCGTGCCGGGTCCGAGCGCACCGCCATGCCCGCGGCACCGGTCAGGCCGGGACGGTGGCGTGATGGAACTCGGCTACGCCCGCGTCTCGACCACACATCAGGACCTCGAACGCCAGCTCGATGCGCTGGGCAAGCACGGCATCCCCGACGAGCGGATCTACGCCGACAAGAAGACCGGCGCCACCCTCGACCGGGCCGGCTTCACCGAGCTGCTGCGCTACGCCCGCTCCGGGGACACGATCGTCGCCACGAACCTGGACCGGCTCGGCCGCAACCTGCGCGAATGCCTCAACGTCGTGCACGACCTGCGCGAGCAGGGCATCGGGATCAAGACCCTGAAGGACCCGATCCCGATCGACACCACCGACGACTCGCCGATGGCCGAACTCGCCGTCGCGCTGCTGGCACTGTTCGCGCACATGGAACGGGTGTTCATGCGCGAACGCGCTGCCCACGCGCGTGAGGTCGCCCAGGCCAAGGGCAAGCTGCCCGGCCGACCCCGCAAGCTCGACACCAACCAGCTCGCCGCGGCCCGAGCCGCGCTCGACGCCGGCCAGGCCGTCGACCAGGTCGCAGCGGCCTTCGGCGTCTCCCGCGCCACCCTCTACCGCAACCTCGGCGAACACGACGATCAGCAGGCAGCGCCCTGATCAGCGGCGATCTACTCGTTTGCGGCTGATGACAGCTTCCTTACCGGCACCCCGTGTTGAGCACGGCGTAGCGCACGGGCGTTTCGTGGCCAGTGAATTCGCGCAGCGCGGGGTCGACGTGCGGGTCACGTAGACACTCGCGCAGGTCGACAGTGATGGTGGCCGGCGGGGGCGGGCTGTGGAGGTAGCCGAACGAGCGGATCTCGGCGTGCGCGGTCGCGGGTGTGGTCATGGGTGTTGTCCTTCAAGGCAAGTGGCGAATGCAGGTGGTTCGAGCCGGTCGGCTCCGCCAGCACCCGGACCGTCCTGGCCTGCGGGCCGGGTGCTGGAAGTACGACCGGATCCGTCTCAGCGCCGCTTGATCAGCGGCTGTGCGAGCTGGGTGGCTCGGGCGCGTCGGCGGCCGCGCAGGGCCAGCAGCGACAGCACGCTCCAGGCGGCGGCGAGCAGGCCGACGGCCACGGGCCGGTGCGCGGTGGTGTCGGTGCCGAACCAGGCCATCGCCGCGGTGGCGGCGCCGTAGGCCGGCCACAGCAGCTGTGCGCCGAGGTGGCGGTGGCAGGCGGCGTAGAACAGCACGAACCCGGTCAGGCCCCAGATCCAGGCTGCGGTCGGCAGGGTCAGCGGCAGCCCGGCGGTGTGCGTGGCCAGCCAGTGCCCGATCGGGTCGGTGGCGATGCGCAGCGCGGGCAGCTGCTCGGCGACGTCGTGGACCGGGTTCCCGTGGACCAGCCACTGCACGATCTTGGCTAGGGCGCTGAACGTGAGTACGGCGGTCAGCACGCCGCCGAGGGCGGTGCCGACCAGCGTCGCGGCCCCGTCCGGGTCGGTGGTGACGAAGCGCCAGACCCGCTTGCGGGTCTTGGTCAACTGGTCCAGCGCCGTCGTCGCCCAGGCTGGCCAGCCCGGCTTCCCGGTCGGCGGGGCCGGGGTGGCGGCCGCCGCGTCGTCGATGTTGCCGGTGGTGGTGAAGTCGTTGGTGCGCATGAAGAAACCCGTTCTCGTGATGCTGGTTGGTGGGGTGGTGATGGGCCGGGACGGTCAGTCGCCGCGGCCGAGGATGCGGGAGATCAGGCGGACCTTCTTGCCGGAGCCGCCGCATTTCCCGCAGCTGCGCCAGTTCTTGCCGGTGGGCGAGTGGTGCTTGCCGCCGTTGCAAGCCGGGCAGGCGGTGTAGGGCCAGATGAACCCGGACAGCACGTAGAGGGCCAGCAGGCCGGCGAGGATGACGACGACGCGGGCGGTGGGGTCGAGGTGGGCGAGCAAGGAACTCCTTCCGGTCGGGCGTCCTGGGGCACACACAGCGATGGGCGGGCCTCCGTGCTGGGAGGCCCGCCCATCGACGGGTCGGTCGGATGCTGGTCAGCGCAGATCGGTTGGCCAGGTCGGCGGCCGACGGAAGGTGGGCGTCGTGCCTTCGGCGAGCTGGGCGCGGGCGAGCTCTCGTGAGGCTTCGAATGCCTTGCTGAAGCGGTCGGTGCCGCCGTGCTTTTTGAAGTCGTCGGCGGCCTGCTCGAACTTGGCCTTGGCGGCGTCGGTCTTCGGGGTCTTGCTCATCCGGACGGCGTCTTCTGGGGCATCCGGCTGGCTGGGCACGCTCTCGCGGGTGGGCACGTCATCCAGGACGTCGCCGGCGACGCGGTCGAGCACGGTGTCGGTCTGGTAGACGGTGCCGCCGCGGCGGTGGCGGGTGGCGCGGCGGCGGATTCCCCGGCGGGTTGGCTTGCGAGCCATCATGCGGTGACCTCCTTGAGAGTGGGGTTGTCGGCTCAGTCGGTGATCGGGGGGAGCTCTTGGGTGGGCCATTCTTCGAGCGGATCGCCTCGGTACTGGGCTTGTTCCAGGGCTAGCTGCCGTGGGGGAATCACCCTGCTGCGCGGGACACGGGAGCGCCGCTCGGCGCCCTGGATGTGCAGGAGCAGTGCGAAGCCGAGCACGGCGAGGAACCAGCCGGCGGCCGCGATGGGGATCAGCCAGGGCATCTTCATCCCACCCCGGCCCAGTCGGTGACGCTCGTGCGCAGCAGGGTCATCGCCTTGTGGCGGGCGACCCGGACCGCGCTCACCGACGCTCCCCAACGGGCGGCGATGCGGCTGTCGCGTTCACCGAGCAGGTGCTGCAGCAGCGCGTCCCGGCGGCGCGGTGCCAGGGCTCGCACCGCCGTGGCCACAACGCTGACCTGTTCCCGATGCTCCAGGATCCGGCTGGGGTCCCCAGTGGACAGTGCCGCGGGTTCACCGGGCAGGTCATCGAGGGACACCAGCGCCTGGCGCCGGGCGCTCTGGCGGAAGGCGTCGGCGATCCGGCGGGTCGCGATGGCATGGACCCAGGCCAGGAACGGCCGGCCCGGCACGGGGCGGTAGCGAGGGAGTGCGTCCAGCACGCCCACCCACACGTCCTGGGTCAGGTCCTCGGCGCTGGTGCCGGCGGCCCGTCGCAGCAGCCGGTCGTGTGGCTGGCAGTAGCGCGCGATCTGCGGCTGGAGCTGGGTGGCCAGCTTGTCCAGCGCGGCACGGTCGCCGTGCTGGGCTTCGAGGACGAGCGTCCGCCACTGTTCAGGTGTCATGACGTGCCCTTCGTCGTGCTGAGGGTGGAACGTGAAGGCGTGGGCTGCGCTGCCTGGCAGACCGGGGTTTGAGGAACATCGGAACGGAAACTGGCGCTAAGCCCTCGTCGTCCCTGGTCGCTGATCAACGCGACGCCGGCTTCGGCAGGTTCGTGAACTCATGCCGCAGATAACGGCCTATTATCTGCGGCATCGCTGATCATGTCCTGCGGGAACATCCCCGCGGCGGCGCGTGAGGCGGCCCTGTTATCTGCGGCAAGGGAGAACGCGGGTGTCCACCGTCGTCGCGCTGCCGACGAACCCCTCGGCGCTGACCATCGGTCGGGCGGCCGAGCTGTTCCTCGACTCGCTGGGCAACCCGAACACGTTCCGTGCCTACGGGGCCGGGGTGGGCAAGACCGCCGACCGGTTGGGCGAGCGCCGGCCGCTGGCGGCGGTGGCCGATGACGAGGTCGGTGAGGCGCTGGAACTGCTGTGGGGCGGCGCGGCGGTCAACACGTGGAACGCCCGCCGCGCCGCGGTGTTGTCGTGGTTGGCTTGGTGCCGGGAACGTGGCCACGATGCTCCGAGCGTTCCGGGGTGGACCAAGCGGATGACGGTGCCGGACTCGCAAACCCCAGTCCGGTCTCGCCTGGCGATCGACCGGCTGATCGCACACCGGGAGGTGGGCCTGCGGGAGAAGACGCTGTACCGGATGCTCTACGAGAGCGCCGCGCGCGCCGAGGAGATCCTCGGCATCAACATCGAGGATCTCGACCTGGCCGGGCGCCGCTGCCCGGTCAAGGCCAAGGGTGCGGCCCGGGCCCGTCGGCGGGGCCAGGGGCGCGCGGATTTCATGTTAGAGACCGTCTACTGGGATGCCGGCACCGCCCGGTTGTTGCCGCGCCTGCTCAAGGGCCGCAGCCGGGGCCCGGTGTTTGTCACTCACCGCCACCCCGGCCCGTGCAAGGTCCTCAGCCCCCGTGATGTGTGTCCGGACAGCGGGCTGGCCCGGCTGTCCTACGGGCAGGCCCGTGCTCTGCTGGATGCCCACACCGCACTCCAGGGACCAGGAACGGGCTGGGACCTGCACGAGCTCCGCCACTCCGCGTTGACGCACCTCGGCGAGGCCGGAGCGAGCCTGTTGCTGCTGATGGCGAAGTCCCGGCATAGGAAGCCGGAGAACCTGCGCCGGTACTTCAAACCCTCCGACCAGGCGCTCGCCGAGATCACCAGCCTGTTGGCGCCCGGCGACAGCCGACGGTAGGGGCCGCCGGGCCGCCCCTACCGTCGGGGTTTCGCTGCGGGTTACGCCGAGGCCCCCACTGTCGCGGGCCGCTCCGCCACAGGCTTGCCGCCGGGCAGTGTGGGCAGCGGCTTGGCGCGGCCGGCGCGCACCCCGTTGGCGATGACCACGACCTCGGCCACCTCGTGCACCAGCACCACCGCGGCCAGGCCGAGGACGCCGAACAGCGCCAGCGGCATCAAAGCGATGATCAACCCGAGGGAGAGTCCGACGTTTTGCAGCATGATCCGTCGGGCGCGGCGGGCGTGGTCGAGGGTGTGGGGCAGGTGCCGCAGGTCTTCGCCCATGAGGGCGACGTCGGCGGTTTCGATCGCGACGTCGGTGCCCATGGCGCCCATGGCGATGCCCAGGTCGGCGGTGGCCAGGGCGGGGGCGTCGTTGACACCGTCACCGACCATCGCCATCGATCGCCGGTCGCCCAGTTCGCTGATGATGCGGGCCTTGTCCTCCGGGCGGAGTTCGGCGTGCACGGTGTCGATACCGGCTTCGGCGGCCAGGGCGGTGGCGGTGGCGTGGTTGTCGCCGGTGAGCATGGCGACGTGGTAGCCGCCGGAGCACAGCCGGGTGATGACCTCGGCGGCTTCGGGGCGCAGTTCGTCGCGCACGGCGATCGCGCCGATCACGCGGCCGTCGTCCTCGACGAGCACGGCGGTGGACCCGGCCTGCTGCATGCGCTGCACCTCGGCGGCCAGCGGCCCGGCTTCCAGCCAGCCGGGGCGGCCCAGCCGCACCGGGCGGCCGTCGAGCTGGCCGGTCAGCCCGGCGCCGGTGACCGCCTCCACGTCGGCCGCGGGGGTGATCGTCTCGCCGTCGACGGCGGCGAGGATCGCGCGGGCCAGGGGGTGTTCGCTGCGGGCCTCCAACGCCGCGGCCAGCTCGAGCACCCGCTCGCGCGGGGTCCCGTCGGTGGTGGCGACGTCGACCACGGCGGGCTGGTTGCGGGTCAGGGTGCCGGTCTTGTCCAGCGCCACCCCCCGCACGCGGCCGAGGGCCTCCAGCGCGGCGCCGCCCTTGACCAGCACACCGTGCTTGCTCGCGGCACCGATGGCGGCGACGACGGTGACGGGGATGGAGATCGCCAGCGCGCAGGGTGAGGCGGCCACGAGCACGACCAGGGCGCGTTCGATCCAGGTGGTCGGGTCGCCGAGGAGGCTGCCGATTCCGGCGATGAGCGCGGCGGCGATCATGACGCCGGGCACCAGGGGTTTGGCGATGCGGTCGGCCAGGCGCTGGCTGGCGCCCTTGCGGGACTGCTCGGCCTCCACGATCCGCACGATCCGCGCTAGTGAGTTGTCCTCGGAGGTCGTGGTGACCTCGACCTCCAGCACCCCGGTGCCGTTGATCGACCCGGCGAACACCTCACTGCCGGGGCCCGCTTCGACCGGCACGGACTCGCCGGTGATCGCGGAGACGTCCAGCGCGGTGCGGCCGGTGCGGATCACGCCGTCGGTGGCGATGCGCTCCCCGGGCTTGACCAGCATCCGGTCCCCGACCCGCAACTCGGACGGGGCCACCACGGTCTCGCTGCCGTTGCGCAGCACCGTGGTTTCCTCGGGGACCAGGGACAGCAGCGCCCGCAGCCCGCGGCGGGTGCGGGCCAGGGAGTATTCCTCCAGGCCCTCGCTGATGGAGTAGAGGAAGGCCAGCATCGCGGCCTCGCCGACCTCACCCAGGATCACCGCGCCGACCGCGGCGATGGTCATCAGGGTGCCGACCCCGATCTTGCCCTGGGCCAGTCGCTTCAGCGTGGAGGGCACGAAGGTGTAGGCCCCGGCGACCAAGGCCAGCGCCTTCAGGGCCAGCGCCAGTGTGGAGCCCGCCCCGGCCCACTCCACCGCGTATCCGGCCAGCAGCAGCACCCCGGCGATCGCGGCGAAGCGCAGTTCGCTGACCTGCCAGAGCCGTTCCGGCTCGCGCTCTTCTTCCTCGCCGGTGCGGGGCTCGTCGCTGCCGCAGCCGCAGGCGTCGCTCACCGCACGACCTCCCCGTTCTCGGTATCACCGGTGGTGTCGGTGCCGTAGGTCGGGCACAGCGCCACCGCGTTGCCGGTCGCGGCCAGCAGCGTCTCAGCCGAGGCCAGCAGGTCCATCAGCTCCGGGCGGGCCAGGCTGTAGAACACCTGCCGCCCCTGCGGGCGCCCCACGACCAGCCCGCAGTCCCGCAGGCACGCCACGTGCGCCGACACCGTCGACTGCGCCAGCCCCAGCTCGGCGATCAGATCGGCGACCCGGGCCTCCCCGCCGGCCAGGCGCTGCACGATCGCCAACCGCGTGGCGTCCGACAGGCTGTGAAACAACGCCACAGCCGGATCCAGGTTCGCGCCCGGCGGGCTCGACGCCAGGCACCCCTCCATGCTATTCATCGTCATAACCCGATAATAGCAATATGGGACGATGCAATCGAGGTGTTGTGATGTTGATGAACCGGGTCGAGACCGCGCTGGTCAACTCCCCGCCCCGGCGGTGGTTGCAGCGCTACTACGAGGTGCCGTGGATGCGCCGGCTCGGCGGGCCGCTGCCACCCGGGGCGCGGGTGCTGGAGCTGGGCTGCGGGCCGGGCTACGGCACCCAGCTGATCCTGGACCGTTTCGGCGCCGGCCACGTCGACGCGATCGACCTGGACCCCGCGATGATCACCCGGGCCCGGCGGCGCCTGACCCGCCGCTACGGCCAGCGGGTCCGCCTCGCCCAGGGCAGCGCCACCGACCTGCACACCACGCTGGGCGAGCCCCTCTCCCGCTACGACGCGGTGTTCGACTTCGCGATCATCCACCACATCCCCCATTGGCCCGACGCCCTGGCCGAGATCGCCCGCGTCCTCACCCCGGGCGGGCGGTTCTACTTCGACGAAGTCACCGCCCTGGCCCTGGCCACCCCTACCTACCGGCTGCTGTTCGACCACCCGGCCGAGAACCGCTTCACCGCCGAGGAATTCCTCTCCGAGCTGGCACGCCACCATCTCGTCGTCGACCAGCAGTACCTGACCCGCCGCCGCGGCCGGTACGTGCTCGGGGTGGCCACCTACCGGCCCTAAGCCACCCCGAGCGGGGTGTCACCGTTCGTTGTCCTCGTCGGGCTCGGACGGATCACGCAGCGGCCGCAGGCCCTGGGCCAGATCGGCGGGGAGCAGGAACGAATACCGGCCGAGCATGTTGATGTGGTGGCGTACGAACGGCGAGAGCCGGGCCGCGTCTTCGTCGTGGACTTCGTAGCCGCCGGCACGGAGTTCGGTGATGGCGGCATCCAGGTAGCGGGTGGTGAACAGCACGATCGCGTTGAGGACGAGGCCCAGGGCGCCGAGTTGGTCTTCCATGCCTTCGTAGTAGCGCTGGCGTAGTTCGCCGCGCTGGCCGTGGAAGATCCGCCGGGCCAAGGCGTGGCGGCCTTCCTGGAGGTTGGCCTGGGCTTTGATGTCGCGGCGGTAGCCGGTGTCGTCGACCATCCGCAGCACGTGCAGCGTCTTGTGGATCCGGCCGTAGTGCGCGATCGCCTCACCCAACGGGGTGGGGTGGCCGTCGCGGGACAGCATCCGGATCACGTCGTGAGCGCGGACGGCACCGGTGTGGATCGAGGCGACCACGCGCAGGATGTCCTCCCAGTGCCGCCGGATCCGGTCGAGATCAATGCGGCCGCGAGCCGCTGTGGTGAAGGGCCCGTAGTCGGCGCGGGTGTCGATGCGCCACAGCTTCTGATCGGGCAGGTCGGCCAACTGCGGGGCGTAGGTGTACCCGGCGAGAGTGAGCAGCCCGAAGACGATGTCGGAGTAGGAGGCGGTGTCAGTGACGATCATCTGCGGTTTCTGCCCGCCGTCGCGGTCATACAGCACGTCCAGCACGTGCAGGGAGTCGCGTGGGGTGCCCGCCACGACCTTCCCGGCGAGCCCGGCGGCCTGATCGTTGACCATGTTCAGCCAGGTCGCGCCCCGTTTCTGGCCCCAGTAGTGCGGGTTGTGGCGGGCATTGATGGTCTGCACCGGCACGACGAACCGCATCCCGTCGACACTGGCCACGTGCCCGCCGCCCCACACCTGAGCAAGGCCGATGCGGGCCTGGTGCTCGATCAGGAAGGTGTTGGCGGCTTTGAGGGTGTCCATCCGCAGGTAGGTCGCGTCCACGTGCGCCAGACGATCCCGCGTCAACGCCGGCACGCTGTGCTTGATCACTGGAGTCCAGCCGATGTTGCAGGACTCGGACACCAGTAGCGCGGCGATGGTGATGTGCAGGTCGGCCAGGCGGGCTTCGCCGCCGGTGATCGAGGTGAACGCCTGGTCGGCGCCGGTCCAGGAGAAGACCTCCAGCAACACCTCCGGAAGGTCGACGCGGGGCAGCATCCGGTTGGTCAGCGCCCGCAGGTTGGCCAGGCTCGGCGGCTCCGCCTCCGCTGGCAGCGCTGAGAGGTGCAGGCGGCCGTCCTCGTCGAAGCGCACCGCGGTGTTCTCCGGCAGTCCCGCTGTGACTTCGCGGAAGGTGGCGTCCAACAGCTCGGCGCACTCGTCGAGGTGCTCGTTCGGGTCGGGTGGCAGTCCGAGACTGGACAGCACCACCGGCTTCGCGGTGGTCCACGCACTGCCGGCGAGGAGCTTGGCGCGCGGGTCGCCCCACTTACTGGAGTTGACCGCGAAGATGTCCCGACGCCGCAAACAGCGGTGGAACTGCTCCAGCACACAGAAGGTGTAAGCCCGCCAATCGATCGTCCCTGGCTCCAGCTCCGGGGCGTGCAGCACCAACCTGCGCCACGAGCCGATCAGCAGCTGCTCGTCGATCTCGGAGCGGGCGACCTTGTTGCGGCCGCCGCCCCACAACCGAGGCAGACCCCGCAACGCCGCCAGCACCTGACGCCCTTCGGGCGCGGCGCCGAAGCGGATCACCTCACACAACAACGGCAGGAACGGCCGCACCGTGACGAACCGCTTCACCAACTCCGCCCGCCACGCCTCATCCGCATCCGAGTCCAGCGGCCCCGCGAGCTCCACCACCGCGACCAGAGCCTCGGCCAGCTCGGCGCGGGGCACCACGGCCTCGATCTCGGCCCACACCTGCGCCAAACTGACCGGCTCGATGGTGTCGCCGTCGTCGGCGGCCTGCTCGGCCAGGCCATCGTGCGCGCCGGTCACCTCCAGCAACACCCCCAGCGCGGCCGCAAGCTTCGCCGACGCCTTGCCCAGCTTGGGCAGGGTGCGCAGCTTCTCCTTGGCCGATTCCCGCTCCGCCCGCGCCAGCAGCTTCGAGGCGATCAGCACATCCAGCAGATCCAGGGCGTCATCGACTGCCCGAGTTTGCAGGTAGACCACCGTGGCCAACAGCGTCGCCGCCCGCCGGGAATCACCGTGACGACGCAGCAAACTGGCCTTGCCCTGCACCCCATACCGCGACAACTCCGCCAACCGGCGCGGCGGCACCACCTCAGTGTCCACCTCGACGAACCCCAACCCGAGGATCTCCGACGCGCGCTGAAGGGCATCGACCATCGCCGGACCCGACACCCGCACCGGCGGCCGCCGCAGCGTGTCCAACCGCGAATTCCGGTGCCCCTCCGGCACCTCCAACAACCCATCCAGCGCGGCGCGCTGCTCGTCGTCAAGCAGATCACACAGCGTCTCCCACAACCGCCGGTTCGCCGCCTCTCGCCGGGCGGCGACCAGCCGGACCAGCCGGGTCACGCCTGGCAGCAGCACCTTGCGCTCTCGCAGCCATGAGACCGCGACGTCGAACAGCGCCTTCGGCCCGTCTCCGGTGGTCCAGGCGCGGGCCTCGATCCACTCGCCGAGCTCGTTCTCCACCACCGAAAACTCGTGCCAGCCACCGGCCTGGCGCAGCTCCCAGACGTGCTCGAAGCGGGTCTTCTCCCGCTCGCCGTAGGACTTCACGCACGACGAGTCCACGATTCCGAGCTGCTCGGCGAGATAGTCGACCAGCTCGACCGGCACGTCCAGCGGGTCATCGAGGAACGCCCCGACGTTGCGCACCGTCACGAGCTGGAGCGCGAACCCGAGCTTGTTGTAATCGCGCCGCTTGGCCTCCACCAGGCCCCGGTCGACGTCGTCGAGGAAAAAGAACCGCTCCAACTCTGCCCGCGACAACACCTCGGGCAACCGGCCGTAGGCCGCAGCCTGCTCATCGGACAGGAACTCAACTGGCAACTCACTGGCCTTTCAGATCTACATCCACCCACTGCGGCGGAACCGCAGCGAAGCTTCAGCAAAACGATCAAGGCCGTCAACGAGCGGATCGGGGCATTGGAGGCTTAGCGCCAGTTTCCGTTCCGATGTTCCTCACGCCCCGACATCAGGCTGGTCGCGTAGCGGGAACAGTCCGCAGCGGCGCGAAAGCGGCCCCGCTCGACCGGCCTGGGGGTTACCGGGAGCAGGGCCACTTTCCGAATGTACGCGGGCTCGGCGCGAAACGAAATCGATGTGCCATTCGAGCAGGCAGGAAGGCCAGCGTGAACACGGAGACCGACAACGCGCGACCCGACGTCTGACGCGCGAGCACGCCCCACGCCGGGCTGAGTGGTGGACACCACCGCAGGTCAACGTGCTGGACACCGGGTTTTGTCGGTGTCCCGAGACAGAATCGGAGGGCTGAGCGAGGAGAGCAGGCAGAGATGGCAGTCGAGCGCAGCGCCGACCCGCAGCAGGCCGCCGAGCGGATCATGCAGGTCGCAGTCGAGTGCGGCGTCAACGCCGGCGAGGTGATCGGCCTTCTCGACACCGTGGCGGGGAAAGGCTCCGTGTCCATCACCCGCGACCGAGGGCGTGATCTTCCCCGCGTCGCGCACGAGATCGGCATGCACGTCTGTCCCGGCGGCTCCGGCGCCCCGTATCGCGACGTCGCAGCCGCGCTGTCGGTGCTAGGCCGGAAGCAGCGCGCTGCTTCTTGAGAAGGGGTTGGCGGGCTGCGCGAGAACGACCAGACGATGTCGTTGTTCGGCATCGACTACGACTACGACGCCGCCGATCTCTGCACGCGTTCAGGGTGCATCTCCGGCAGAATCCCGCCCAGCTTCAGCACGGAGGCTCCTGGCTTCGACTTGACCGCACGACACGGTTGCTTCGGAACCGAGTAGCAGCGTGGGCACACCTGGTCGTTGAACTCCGCCCGCTTCCCCGAGCGGCGCTGCGGGGTCCGCGTCATTGATGTCCCGATGTGACCTTTGAAGCCACGCCGGCGTTGTGGTCGAACCATGCTCACGCCCTCGCGTCGGGGCCGTCCTCGGGCCACCAGCGCGTCAGATCCTTGCGCGCGTCGAGCAAAGCCCGGGCCCTGAGGTCGACAACCTGCACGTCACGCCACCACCAGAAACCGATACGGGCGAGCGCCGCGTTCGCGCGCGCGGTGTCGAGCTCGGCGGCCAGCGCGTCCCCGCCCTTGTCGGCGAAGTCCGAGGGCGCAGGACGGCACACGGCCAGCCGGGCGGAACGCGCCATCGAACGCAGCGCGCCGGCCAGCAACGCCGCACCCATGCCGTGTCCCCGCCAGTCCTCGGAGATCTCCACCCGCTGGACGATCACGAACCGCTCGGGCCCCGGCCCGATCCGCTCGGCCAGCTCCGGGTGCAAGCGCTGCTCCTCCGGTGACACCGCCTGGACGTGGAAGTCCTGCACCCACTGCCCCAGCGCGGCGGCCTCCAGCAGATCCCTATCCCGGAACAGGTCGGCGGCCATGAACGCGATGTCACCCACGTGCCGCTGGTCGTCCGGGCAGACGTCGAGCCGCCAGACGTCCGCGGACACATCCCAGCACTCGGGGTCCTCGTCCTGGTCCTCCGTGTGCCACCACAGCCGCCGATGGCGCAACGTCAGCTCGACCGACAGCGGATTGGCCGGAAGATCAGGTATCAAGGGCGCTCCTCGACGCTAGCCCTCTAGCGGTACAGAGGGACAGAACCACCACGGTAGAGCGCTCGCCGTCCACCAGCGGGCATCCGTGCACGGTGAGTCGGAGGGGAACGGCGCGGCTGACCTGCACGCCCTAACGAAACAGGCCCCGCTCCCAGATTGGGGGTCGCTGGGAGCGGGGCCTGTCTTCTGCCCCGCTGAAGCGGGGAAAACACCCACCGAACGCCGTTCGTGAGCGTTGCCTGCGGGTCAACCCCGCAGAAGCGGGGAACATGCACTCTCAATCGTAGCTTGGCTCCGACGCGTTACACGGCAGAATCCCGGTCCGGAGCGGGCAGTCAGTCATCGCGTGGGGCACGCAGGTTCTCGATCACCGCGTCACTGGCGCTCCACGCCCGCTTCATCTGCCGGAAGTGGCCGTCTAGCTCGGCGTTTCGTGCCTGGCTGATTTTCAGCGTCTCGCGGATCGCCGTGTCGGACGCCTGGTCGAAGTCGCGTTCGGCCTGCTCCAGCTGCTGCCTCGCCGCCCGGATCTTCTCGGCGCCGCCGTCCTTCTTCGCCTTGGTCAGCCTGCCTCGCGCGGCGGAGACGCGGCGGCGGGCCGTCTTCTGCTGGTCCAGCAGCTCGGCCGAGCGGGCCGCGGCGACGACGTTTTCCGCCTGGGAGACGGCGAAGCGCTCGTCGAGCTTGCGGTGCTCGGCGTCGGCGAGCGCCTCGCGCCGCTTGTGCTCGGCGCGCCAGCCCTGGCTCATGGCTCCTCCTTGGGTGATGGGAGCAGTGTCAGGTGCTCGCCGGCGTGCATCAGGTCCGACACGACCACCGCGCCGGAGTTGGACAGCGCGCCGAGCGATTCGAGGTAGCGCTGGGTGGTGTGCAGGGTGGCGTGGCCGAGGTCGGTCTGCACCTGCTTGACGCTAACACCGTGCCGGACGGCCTCGACGGCGTAGAAGTGCCGGAACTGGTGGGGGTGGATGGTGTCGACCAGCGGCCGGAGTTCCGCGGCCGCCGAGCGCACCGTGGACGAGGTCGAGCGGTCGCGCCGCAGGCTCCGGCACAGGTACTGAAGCAGCTGGGTCACCACATGCGGCGTGAGCGGGCCTCCCGCGCTGGACAGGAACACCCGCTCACTGCCGCGCTGTCGGCTGCTGACCTGTCCGGCGACGGTGAGCTCGGTGCCGACGTCGACGGCGTCACGAGCCGCGAGGTAGGCATCGATGGCCTCCAGTTCGGCGCGCGGTAGCCGGACCCACCTGCGCTTCGCTCCCTTGCCGTCGATCCAGAGCGCGGGTCTGCCGTCCGGGCCGCTGCGGTGCACGTCCGCGCGGGTGAGCGCGCACAGCTCCTCGGCGCGGATGCCGGTCGCCGCGAGCACCGCGACGACAGCGATGTTTCGCAGCCGCAGGGTGCCGGCGTCCAGCTCAGCCGCGACCCGCAACGCGCGGACCTGAGCCATCGTGAGCGGCACGGTCGGCGACGCCGGGGCGGGGTTGGAGATGGCGAGGTTCGAGCGCTCCTGCCGGTCGAGCAGGTCACCAGGGTTGAAGCTGGTGCGCTCGCGCTTGCGGAGCTCGCGGTACCAGGAGCACACCGCGCCGACGCGGGTGCCGAGCGTCTTGGGGCTGTCGCCGTGGGCGCGGGCGTAGGTGATCCAGGCGCGGATCATGTCGAGGTCCATGCCATCGATGGGGTCGATGTCGTAGCGGGCCGCCCAGACGAGGAAGGCGTGCGCGAGTGGCGGCCGCGGGTGGCGCGGCTGGGCGGTGCGCCAGATCTGGCGTTCGCGCGGAACGCCGAGGGTCGTGGCGTAGGTGGTGCGGGTGTTGTCGGAGCGGTAGCCGCCGACGAGCCAACGGACGGTCAGGTCGATCAGCTCGTCCCACCAAGCCGGTGCGGGCAACTGGTCGGTGTTGTTCGTAGGTGCTGACTCGTACGGAACGGTCAGTGAAGAGTCAACCAATTGCGGTTCCCCCAGTGTGGATTCCTGGCGAATCGGCGTCGTCGCGCGTCCGCCGATTCGGTACCTATAAGAGAACTTATCGGGACCAGGGGAGTGGCGGCAAGCGGAGTTGGCCTCTTGCGCATAGTCGCACGACTTGTACGATGCTCTTATGTCAGCAGAAGCACACGAACTACCCGGACAGCGCAATCACGAGCAGCCGTACGAGATCAACGTCTCGGACGCCCGTAACAAGTGGTCCCAGCTGCTCGATGCCGTCGACGACGGCGAAACGATCTACCTACTGCGCGGCGGCAAGCGCGTCGGCGCCCTCGTACCCGCCGACGTCGCCGAGGACGCCGAACGCCGCGAGGACGAGTACTGGTCCGCCCGCGCCCGCGAAGCCCACGAGCGCATCGAGAAGGGAGAGGACGAGGTGATCTCCCTCGACCGGCTCGTCGCCGAAGCCGAGGGCCGCGCATGACGTACAAGGTGGAGATCGCCCGCCGCGCGGCCAAGGTCGTCACCAGCCTCGACAAGCCCGTGCGGCGGCGCGTCCTCGCCGCCATCGAAGCCCTCGCCGACGAGCCCCGCCCACCGGGCTGCAAGAAACTCGCCGGCGCCGACAACGCCTGGCGCGTCCGCGCCGCCAAGGACTACCGCATCGTCTACGAGATCCACGACCAGGTGCTGCTCGTGACCGTCATCGACGTCGGGCACCGCCGCGAGATCTACCGATAGGAGCTACCGGCCATGCCCGAGACCGGACCCCCGAACGATGTTGCCCGCAGCCACATCACTCGTGTGCCCGACTGGGGAGATCTGTCTGACGCCGACCGTCAGGTGGTGCGGAAGTTCTTTCGTGATGCCGACACGCTGGGGAGCATCAGCCTCGCGTGGCATCAAGCCCACCTCGACGAGTGCAGCCCGCTCGCGGGGTTGGCCCCCTGGGCGGTGTTCGACGCCTACGACGCCAGCCTCAACTCCTGACGCCACAGCCGAAAGGAATCAGCCCGGACATCACCGACGTCATCGAGCAGCATTTCCCCTAGTGCTCAGCGAATCCTGCCTTTACCGACGCCCGCCCCCGGCCTCGCCGGCGTCTGCCGACTGACCTGACCACGCGCGCGAGGCGCCACGGCACGGGGTCGCACCGGTCCGGGGCGCCCGGCTTCCACACGGCCCACCACGAGTCGTCACGGGTGCGGTCGCGCAACCGGACACGCCACGAGCACAGACGAGATGCGGCACCGCTTGGTGACCCAGCTGTGCAGGTGGGGGTCGAGATACGCCAGCAGGTCGTAGATGTCCTGCTGCCGGGCCGCGAGTTCCTTATTCCAGATGGGCTCGTGGTGCGCCAGCCGGTTGCGGAAGTCGTGCAGGCGCACGACGGGCCGCTCGACGGTGACTCGAGCACGGTTCGGCGCGTTCGGGAAGCCGGAGGCGATGTCGGGCCAAAGGGTGGTGTTGTACTGCTTGGCCAGAAGGAAGCGCCAGAACCCGAAGGACAGCTCAGAGATCGTTTGCCCATCGCTGGCGGGTTTGCGTTTCTGCTGGACGCGCCGCCGAGCCTGCGCGATGTCCTTGGCTGCTTGTGGCGCGAGCTCGCGGTGCGGGTCGTCGAGCCATGAGCCCCGGCGCCCCAGGCTTTGATGACGAGCCTTGAGACGGGCAGCGAGGGCGTTGCGCAGGGCCACCTCCGCGTGCCCGAGAGTCTCCCAATACGCAGCGCTGGCCAGAGAGTTCCACCCGTACAGCTCCAGTGCGCGCGACCGGTCTCCGCCACACCATGCGAGATAATTCGCCATGCGCGGAGGGCTCATCACGCCCAGCACCGCCGCGCTCATTTGATGGCCCCCAGACACGTCGGCTATCCTATTCAGCGAAGACCGCTGAACGGTCCCTGGTGACCCTCCTCGAGGGTGGGCCACACCGCTGCGGTTACGACCTCGAAAGGCACCGCCCCCTGGGCGGTGCCTTTCTATTTGCGCGCCGACCCATCGCATTCGCGCGTCCGCAGGGGAACAACACCTCCGGTTCGCTCAGCCCCATCAGCACTCCAGCCGCAACTCGTTACGCTAGCCGTATCCTGTTGCGAACTTCGCACTAGATGTGGGAGGG
>NZ_QEQT01000040.1:0-1008 GCF_003311655.1 Prauserella sp. PE36
GCGTCGCCGTAATCAGTGCTGACGGGAATCGACTTTGCTACGACCAATCGCGAAGGCGGAACCTCGTCGGCGATGCCGAGCACTTCCGGTGACTTGTTGAAGACTTTGCACAGCTCGTCCACCCAGTCGGTGGGCTTCACCTTGCCCTGTTCCCACCAGACGAGCTGGCGTCGCAGACTTGCAGGCTTCGGAGGTCTCTGACCAGTGTCCTGACGGGCGCGGGCAAGTCGCCTGCACACCTCGGCTTGCGACCAGCCCTCGGCAACCCGAGCCCTCTTGAGCTTGGTCTGCTGCTGTACGTCCCCCACTGGATCCCCCGTTTTGCCTGTTCAGCCGGGGGTGAGCCGGTGAGTGCGCGACCGGCTCACCCCCCACTCATCTACCTGCGGCGCGCGATTCGGGTGACTCTTGATCTCAACGGCGACAACGCCGGACAACGGATCAGACGAGGAGAGACCGATGGGAAAAAAGGACCCGCTGCAGGCGCTGGTTGGCAACGGTGGTGGCACCCTCAAGAAGCTGGTTGGTATCGCGATTGCGGTTGCGCTCTTGGTAATCGTGGTGAAGTTCCCGAGCGATGCGGCCAACTGGGTGCAGGAACTCTGGAAGTTTGGCGAGGGTGTCATCACAGGGATCGTGAGTTTCCTTCGGCAGGCGTTCTAGTTCCGATGGCGGCTTCAACGTCAGCAAGCCGACGCTGCAACTCCGTGACGGCGTCTTGCAGGTGGGCGACAGTCTCGCGGATGTTCTGCGGCGCGTCCGGAATGGCGCCGCTGACGAAGGCACCGACGGTCGGCCGAACGATCAACCAGCCCTCATCGCGAAGGGTGGTCACGGCTCGCTGCGCAGTATTCATGGCGACGTCGTGTTCCTTGGCCAGCTCGCGGCTCGAAGGAAGCTGCTCCCCCGGCTTGAGCTTGCCGCTGCGGATGGCTCGACGGATGGACTCGGCTACCTGTTCGTAGCGAGCAAGGCCCAGCTCTTCGCTCATCACAAACCCGAGCATAG
>NZ_QEQT01000041.1:0-241982 GCF_003311655.1 Prauserella sp. PE36
GTCCGCCCAAGTACAGCCCAGTACGAGGACGAACCGGCGCCTTGCCAGCGGAAACCCGGATCCACCGACTCAAGCAACAGACTCCCGGCGGAGGGCACTAGCGTCCGGTGTCGTGGCGGTCGAAGTCGGTGGTGTAGCCGAGTTCGACGTCGTGCCGCTCACTGCCCTCGCCCGCGACGGTCAGCTGCGCCGTGGCGGGGGCGTAGCCGGTGGCGATGATCGTGTACGCGCCGACGTCGAGGTCACCGAATCGGTAGCCGCCCTCGGCGTCGGTGAGCGTCACGCCCACCACCTGGCCGTCCACGTCGAGCAGGGTCACCTGCGCCTCGGCCACGGCCTGCCCGCTCAGCCCGGAGCGGACCGTGCCGAGCACCTGGCCCGCCGGGGCCAGCTCGACGTCACGGGAGAGCTGATCGCCGTCGACGAGGGAGACCGGCACGGCCTGCGGCCGGTAGCCCCGCGCGGTGACGGCGAGGGTGTAGCTGCCGCCGATGACGTCCGGGAACTGGTACCAGCCGTCGCCGCCGCTGAGCCCGGAGCTGAGAACGTCGCCGCGTGCGTCGGTGAGCACGACGGTCGCCCCTCCGACCGCGCGGTGACCCGCACCGCGGATCCGGCCGCTCACGGCACCGGCCCCGGACAGGGCGAGGTCCCGGCGCGCCGGTGATCCGGTCAGCTCGACGGTGTGGGCCACGGGCTGGAGGTGCTCGGCGGCGGCGATGAGGACGTAGCGGCCCGGCGCTGGCGCGGTGACCAGGTAGCTGCCGGTGGGGTCGCTGCGCTGGAGGTCGACCTGGGCGCCGCTGCCGTCGGTCAGCGTGAGCGACACGCCGTCGACGGGCTCGCCGCCCGCGGTGACCACGCCGTACATGGCGAGCGGCGCGCGCTCGGCGAGCACGGTGGACCTCGGCGCAGGTTCGCGCCCTGCTTCCGCTTCCGGTTCCGCTTCCGGCGAGGGTTCCGCGCCGGTGTCGAGGGTGCTGCGCAGCGGGGTCTCCTTGAGGAACAGCACCGCGAGCAGCGTCACCACGGCGACGATCGCGGAGATGAGGAAGATCGTGCCGGTGCCGTCGCCGTAGGCCGCACGGAGCGCTTCCCTGGCCGCGGGAGGCAGGGAAGCGAGGTCGAGCGAACCTCCGCCTGCCCCGCCGTTACCGCCGCTGACCTCGTTGGCGAGCACCGCTCCGAGCGCCGACACGCCGGCCGAGCCGCCCAGCGTCCGGAAGAACGTCACGACCGCTGTCGAGGAGCCCATGTCGCGCATGCCCACGGTGTTCTGCGCGACGAGCACGAGGTTCTGCATGAGCGCGCCCACGCCGATGCCCATCAGCGCGAGGTAGCAGCCCATGAGGGTGAGGTTGGTGGTGTGGTCGATGGTGCTCAGCAGGAACAGGGCGGTCACGAGCAGCACCGAGCCGCCGATCAGGAACGGCTTGGTCCGTCCGATGCGGGACACGATCTGGCCGCTGATCGTCGAGGAGAGGAACAGCCCGAGCACCATCGGCAACGTCATGAGGCCGGCGTGTGTGGGGGAGTAGCCGCGGGCGATCTGGTAGTACTGCGCGAGGAAGACCGCACCGCCGAACATCGCTGTGCCCACGGCGAGCGTGCCCAGCACCGACAGCGAGAAGGTGCTGTCGCGGAACAGCCGCAGGGGCACCACCGGCTCGCGGACCTTCGTCTCGACGACGAGGGCCAGCGCCAGCGCCACCGCCGCGCCGCCGATGAACCACAGCGTCTCCGGCGACCACCACGCGAAGTTCTTGCCCGCCAGTGACACCCAGATCAGCAGCAGTGCCACGCCACCGACGATCAGGGTCGCGCCCAGCCAGTCGATCTTGACGTCGCGCTTGATGACGGGCAGGTGCAGTGTCCTGCCCAGGACGATGAACGCGAGGATCGCGATCGGCACGCACACCCAGAAGCACCAGCGCCAGCCGAGCGCAGAGTCGACGATCACGCCGCCGAGCAGTGGGCCCGACACGGTGGCGACCGCGAACACCCCGCCGATGTAGCCGGAGTACTTGCCGCGGTCACGGGGCGCGATCATCGCGGCCATGACGGCCTGGATGAGCGCCTGCAAGCCACCCATGCCGACGCCCTGCAGCGCGCGGTAGGCGATCAGCTCGGGCATCGACTGCGCGAACCCGCCGAGCACGGAACCGACGGTGAAGATCACGATGGCGAGCTGGTACAGCAGCTTCTTGCTGAACAGGTCGGAGAGCTTGCCCCAGATCGGCGTGGTGGCCGTGGAGGTCAGCAGCATCGCGGTGACGACCCACGTGTACTGGTTCTGGGTGCCGTCGAGATCGGCGAGGATCGTCGGCAGCGCGTTGGAGACGATCGTGGAGGAGAGGATCGCCACCAGCAGGGCGAGCAGCAGACCGGTGAAGGCTTCCAGGATCTGCCGGTGTGTCATCGGCTCGGTGGCCGGGGTGTGTGCGGGCGCGGACGTAGTGAGCTCCTTGTCGAGAGACTTCGGGGTTCTCTCGAGGGTAACTCAGAAAACTTGTGTGCTGCAACTACATATTCGGCCCGTCGCTGTCCAGCACCTCGTCCACTCCGCTCAAGCCCAGCTCAGCGCCCTGCCGGTGCTTGCGGGCGAACCCTTCCGCGCCGAGCGCGGCGGTGGCCGAGGCCCTGATCCGGTCGACGTCGTGACGCTCCGCAACGGGCAGGGGTGCGCCCACCGAGGTGCGCGCGGCCTCGGCCATGCCGAGCAGCGACGCCGCGCGCGCGGGCTCCCCGCCGAGGACGGCGGCACCGGCCAGCCCCTCCAGCGCCAGCGCCATGGCTCGGGGATCGCCCACCCGCCGGGCCACCGTCAGCGCGGCCCGGTGTCGCGACCCGGCCAGCGCGACGTCACCGCGCTGCTCGGCGACGAAACCCAGCTCCGCGAGCACGAGCGTGCTGCCGGGCTCGAACTCCACCAGCCGGTGCCAGTCCAGCAGGACGTGCAGGTGCCGGTCGGCCTCGTCGAGATCGCCCGCCTTCCTGGCGCCGAGGGCGAGCCCGGTCCTGGCGTACATCTCGCCCGGCGCGAAGCCCTGCTCCGCCGCCAGCCGCATTGCCCGCTCGTGCAGCTCACGGGCCTCCCGCAGGTCCCCGGTCAGCAGCGCCGTCCGGCCCAGCCACGACAGCTGGTACGACAACTCGGGCCACAGCCCGAGCTCCTCGGCGTCGCGCAGGCTCTCGCGGAACCGGCTCCGCGCCGCGTCGTAGTCGCCGCGGATCTGCGCAAGCGCGCCGAGCGCGAACGACGCCTGCAACCGGCCCCAGCGCTCGCCCAGCTCACCGAACAGCTCCGCGGACTCCCGGGCAGCCCGCTCCGACTCGTCCAGGTGGCCGAGCGAGAGCAGGTGCCCCGCGCTGTCGGCCAGCGCCGCCGCCGTGCCCCAGCGGTCCCCGAGCGCGCGAAACCCCGCGAGAGCGGCTCGGTTGCCACGCCTGCCCGCGTGCAGATCGCCCACCGTGCCCAGCACATAGCCGAGGAACCAGAGCGCCCGCGCCCGCACCGCGGCGTCGGGAATCGCCTCGGCCGCCGCGAACGCCGCCTGGTCCGCACGCTCACCCGCGAGCACAGCCAGTCCCGCCGCCCAGGCCGCCGCGCCGCCGCGCGACGAGTGATCGGCCCCGCCCGCCAGGGCCAGCGTCATGCGCAGCGACCGCCGCGCCTCGCCGATGCGTCCGCGCAGGAACCAGTACCACGTCATCGCGTTCACCAGCCGCAGCGCGGCCTCGGCCTCGCCGAGCCGGACGAACGTGTCGAGCGCGGCCCGGAGGTTGGCCGACTCGGCGTCTAGCCGGTGCAGCCACCGCTGCTGGTCACGACCCCGCAGCAGGGGATCGGCGCGCGCGGCCAGCGCGGCGTGGAACCGCGCGTGCCGCAGCCGTACCCGGTCGGCCTCGCCCGCGTCGTCCAGCCGGTCGAGGCAGTACGCCAGCACCGATTCGAGCAGCCGGTAGCGGGGGCCCACCACGCCCTGTTCGGCGACCACCAGTGACTTCTCGACGAGCTTCGCCAGCAGGTCGAGCACCGAACCCGGCTCCACCCCGTCGCCCGCGCACACCGCCTCGGCCGCGTCGAGCCCGCAGCTTTCGGCGTGCACCGCGAGCCTGCGCAACACCACCCGCTCCGGCTCGGTGAGCAGCTCCCAGCTCCAGTCGATCATCGCGCGCAGCGTTCGCTGCCTGGCCGGTGCGTCGCGAGGGCCGCCGGACAGGAGCCGGAACCGGTCGTCGAGCCTTGCCAGCAGCTCGTCCACGCCAAGCGCGCGCACGCGCGTGGCGGCCAGTTCCAGCGCGAGCGGCAGGCCGTCGAGCCTGCGGCAGATGGTGGCGACCGCGTGCACGTTCGCCGGGGTGAGCGCGAACCCGGGTGCTCCGGCCGCGGCCCGGTCGACGAACAGCCGCACGGCGCTGAACTCGCGCACCGACGGGAGCACCTCCTCGGCAGGACGAGCCGGGTCGAGGTGCCCCTTCGCGGGGATGCCGAGTGGCGGAACCGCCCACAGCACCTCACCGCCCACCCCGAGCGCCTGCTGGCTGGTCGCGAGGATCCGCAGCCGGGGCGCGGCCCGCAGCAGGCGCGCCGCCAGCTCCGCGACGGGCTCGACGAGCAGCTCGCAGTTGTCGAGCACGAGCAGGACGTCCCGGTCCCGCACCGCGTCGGCGATCCTCCCGGTGAGGTCGGGGCCCGGGCCGGAGTCCTGCCGGACGCCGAGCACCGCCGCGACCGCCTCGGGCACCCACTCGCCGCCACCCGCGCCCTGGCAGGGGTGGCGGTCCAGACCGGCCAGCTCGACGAACCTGACGTCGTCCGAAGTGGACTCCGCGATCCTGGTGGCCGTCTCGAGGGCGAGCCGGGTCTTGCCGACCCCGCCGGGTCCGGTGAGGGTGACCAGGCGCGCGGAGCCCAGCGCCGCCCGCACGTCACGTACCGCGTTCTCCCGGCCCAGCAGCTCGGTCAGCGGCACCGGCAACGCGGCCCTCGGCACGGCGGGCGGCGGGAGGTGCAGCGTGGGGTCCTGATTCAGGATCGCCTGGTGCAACGCGACCAGCTCGGGGCCCGGTTCCAGGCCCAGCTCCCCGGCAAGGCGCCGCCGCAGCTCCGCGTAGCTCTCCAGTGCCTCGCTCTGCCGCCCAGCGCCGTAGAGCGCACGCAGGTGCAGCGCCCTGAGCCGCTCGCGCAGCGGGTGCCTCGCGACCACGTCGCCCAGCTCGCCCGCCAGCGCCGCGTGCTCGCCGAGGGCCAGCCGCGCGTCGGCGTGGTCCTCCAGCGCCGCCAGCCGCTCCTGTTCGAGGCGCTGGATCACCGGAGCCGCGAACGGCTCGTCGGCGAACTCGGCGAGCGCGGGACCCCGCCACAGCGCGAGCGCGTCGGCGAGCAGGGACGCCTTCTGCTTGGGGTCGGCGCTCCGGCGTGCCTGCCCGGTCAGCGCGCGGAACCGCTGAACGTCCAGCAGGTCGCCGTCGAGCCGGAGCCGATATCCGGCGTCGTGGCGGACCACCAGCGCCTTCGCGCCCGGCTCCGCCGCCTCCAGTGCGCGGCGCAGCTGCGACACCTTGGTCTGCAGTGTGTTGCCCGGATTGCCGGGAAGCCGATCGCCCCAGAGGTCGTCGGCCAGCCGGTCGACCGAGACGGGCCGCCCCTCGTGCACGAGCAGGTTCGCCAGCAGCGCCCTGACCTTCACCTCGGGCACGCGGACGGCCGTGCCGTCGTCGGTCCAGACCGCAAGCGGCCCCAGCACGCCGAATCGCACGAAACCGACACTAGCCAAGGCCACCGACGAAACCGGGCCGTGCGCGAACCCGCAGCCGATCGTGCGCGGGGACCGGCACCGTCGGAGCATGACCGAAACCGACAGACCGGCGGTGACCGTGCTCGGGCTCGGCGCGATGGGCACGGCGCTCGCCGAGGCGCTGCTGGCGGAGGGCCACCCGGTGACGGTGTGGAACCGAACCGCGACAAGGGCGGACCCGCTCGTGGAGCGCGGCGCGGCCCGTGCGGCGACCCCCGGCGAGGCGATCGCGGCCAGCTCGCTCGTGCTCACCTGCCTGCTCGACTACGCCTCCGTGCACGAGGTTCTCGACGAACACGGTGACGCGCTACGCGGCCGCGTGCTCGCCAACCTCACCAACGGAACCCCGGCGCAGGCGCGGAGGTTCGCCGAGTGGGCAGCCTGCCACGGCGCCGACTACCTCGACGGCGGCATCATGGCGGTCCCACCGCAGATCGCCACCCCGGAAGCGTTCCTGCTCTACAGCGGATCCAGGGCGGCGTTCGACACCCACCGCGGCACACTCGCCGTTCTCGGCGAGCCGCACTACCTCGGTGAGGCGGCGGGACTGGCCGCGCTGCACGACATCGCCCTGCTCAGCGGCATGTACGGCATGTTCGCCGGAATCGTCCACGCGTTCGCCGTCGTCCGCGCGGAGGGCACGCCCGCAGCGGAGTTCGCCCCACTGCTCACGCGCTGGCTGAGCGCGATGGGGGGCTGGGCGCACGCCGCGGCAGGGCAGATCGACAGTGGCGACTACACCGCCGGCGTCGTGTCCAACCTCGGCATGCAGGCGGCGGGCTTCGCCAACCTGATCCGCACCGCCGAAGAACAGGGCCTCAGCCCCGAACTGCTCGCCCCGTTCGGCTCGCTCCTGCGGCGGCGCGCCGAGGCCGGCCACGCGCGCGAGGACATCACCGGAGTCATCGAACTGCTCAGGAAAGGAAACCCCGCATGACCACGACAACCGACGTGACCCTGATCGGCCTGGGACCGATGGGCCAGGCGATGGTCCACACCTTCCTCCGGCACGGCCACTCCGTGACGGTCTGGAACCGCACGGCGAACCGGGCCGACGACGTGGTCGCCGCCGGAGCGGTCCGCGCGGACAGCCCGGCAGCGGCGCTCGCGGCGAGCGAACTGGTGGTGCTGAGCCTGACCGACTACCGGGCCATGTACGACATCCTCGGCTCCGCGACCGACGCGCTCGCCGGGCGAGTGGTGGTGAACCTCAGCTCCGACACTCCGGCCAGGACGCGGGAGGCATCGGCGTGGCTGGCCGGGCACGGCGCCGCCCTGATCGCCGGTGGCGTGATGGTGCCCGCGCCGCTGGTGGGCACCGAGAACGCCTACGTGTTCTACAGCGGCCCGAAAGAGGTCTTCACCACCCACGAGCCGGTGCTGCGGCTGCTGGGCAGGCCCGACTACCTCGGCGAGGACCCGATCCTCGCGCAGCTCTACTACCAGGCACAGCTGACGATCTTCCTCACGTCGCTGTCGGCGTACCTGCAGGCCGCCGCGCTGATGGAGGCGGAAGGCGTGCCACCGCGGGAGTTCCTGCGCTATGCGGTGGACAACTTCGACACGATCTCCCCATTCCTGGCCGAGACCGTGGAGGAGCTGGAGAAGCGCAGCTACCCGGGTCACCTCAGCACGGCGACCATGATGGGCGCGACCGCCGACCACATCGTCGCGGCGAGCAAGGAGGCCGGCGTCGACGTCGCGCTGCCGGAGGCGATCAGGTCGCACTACGACCGTGCCATCGCCGCCGGGCACGGCAACGACAACTGGACGAGCCTGTGGGAGGTCGTCAGGGCACGGGGCTGAACACGTGCGGGACCGCCCGGCTCGCGCTGGAACACCTCCGCGCTGAGCAGGTCCGCTGCGCGACGTGGTCTTCTTGGCCGCGTGGAGAGGGCCTGCCACTTGTTTTGGTGGAGGGCGGCGTGCCAGTTGAAGATCCTGGCCATGACCGCGGCGCGCTCGCGTTCGGCACACCACGCGAGCTCGCCGCGGTCACCTCGCCTGCGAGCGCACCGGGGGCTGGGCGCTCACCCGGGCAGCAGCTCCGTCACCAGCCGCGACAGCTGGCGGATGTTGCGGCACTCGTACATCGGCACCACCTTCGCGTAGCGCAGCGCGGCCGAGTCCCCGGTGCCCCAGAACGTCTCGCCCTCGGGGTTGAGCCAGTACACGTGCCGCGCGCGCTCGGCGATCAGGCGCAGCGCGCCGAGGTTGGGATCGCCGTAGTTGGTGCGGCCGTCACCGAGGATCAGCACGCTCGTGCGCGGGCCGAGCGCGTCGGCGAACCTTTCGACGAAGCTGCCGAGCGACTCGCCGTAGTCGCTGCTCATGCCCCACCTGGTGACCCTGGCCTGCGACAGGATCCGCGTGGCCAGCCCCTCCGGCTCGTCGCGGCCCGCGCTCACCAGATCGGTGATCTCGTCGGTGAGGCCCACGAACGCGAAGCTGCGGATCTTGCTGAACTGGTCGGCCAGCGCCTGCGTGAGCAAGAGCGTGAACTGCGCGAACCCGGCCACCGACCCGGACATGTCGCAGAGCACCACCAGCTCGGGCCTGCCGGGCCGCCGCTCGCGCAGCACCGGCCGCATCGGCACCCCGCCCGTCGCCAGCGACCGCCGTAGCGTCCGGCGCAGGTCGATCTGCCCTCGGCGGGCCCGCCGCCTGCGTGCCGCGAGCCGCGTCGCGAGCTTGCGCGACAACGGCTGGATCGTGCGCCGCATCGCCGCGAGCTGGTCCTTGGTCGCGCTCGTGAACGTCACCAGATCGGTCTGCGACGCCACGGCGTGCCGCGCGATGCGCTCCCGGCCGCGCAGCTCGGCCGTCCGGCGGCGAGCCTCCGCCTGTACGTGCTCACGGAACGCCGTGAGACGCGAGCGGGCCTCGCGCTCGGCGAGCGCCGCACCGAGCCCCGCGTCTCCGTCGCCGGGCCGGGCCGCCCGCATCGCCGCCAGTACCCGGCTGAGCAGCGCCTCCGGTCGCACCTCGCCGAGCGTCTGGTAGGCCGACCAGCCGCTGAGCCGCTTCGAGCCGGTGCCGTTGGCTCCCTCACCGCCGCTGCCCACGTCGCCGTACTGTCCGAAGGCCTCCACCCCGGCCGCCGCGAGCGCCCGCAGCCGCGCCTCGTCTCCCTCCGCGAGCGCGGCGACGAGGGCGTCCCGCAGCTCGTACACATCGGACGGTCGGTCGGCGGCCGACTCCGCGGACCCGACGGCCACGGGGAAGTAGAGGTCGAACACCGCGTCGAACACGCCCCGCTGCCCGGACCGCCGCAGCACCGTCGAGGCAAGCGCCTCCCGCAGCCGCGCCCGGTCGGCGAGCCCGAGCACGCCCACCGCGGCCGCCGCGTCGACGGTCTCACCGGGCCCCACCTCGACCCCACGCTCGCGCAGCGCACCGACGAAGTCGACCAGCCGCGCCGGCAGCACCTCGGTGGTCATGGCGAGGCCGGGTCCAGCAACTGGTCGAGCCGCAGCTCGGCGGCCGCCTTGCGATGGTCGGACTGGTACTTGAGGATCACGCCGAGGCTGCTCTCGACGATCTGCTCGTCGAGGCTGTCGGCGCCGAGCGCGAGCAGCGTCCGGGCCCAGTCCACGGACTCCGCGATCGACGGCGCCTTACGCAGGTCCATGTCCCGCAACGCGCCCACGACGCGTACGAGCGACTCGGCGAGCGTCGCGTCGAGACCGGGCACCTGCATGGTCACGATGTCCCGCTCGAGCTCCGGCGTGGGGAAGTCCAGGTGCAGGAACAGGCAGCGCCGCTTGAGCGCCTCCGAAAGCTCGCGGGTGGCGTTTGACGTCAGCAGCACGAACGGCCTGCGCGCCGCGGTGATCGTGCCCAGCTCCGGCACCGTGACCTGGAAGTCGCCGAGCACCTCCAGCAGCAAGCCTTCCATCTCGACGTCGGCCTTGTCGGTCTCGTCGATCAGCAGCACCGTCGGATCTGGGTTGCGGATCGCCGTGAGCAGGGGCCGGGGGAGGAGGAACTCCTCGCTGAACACGTGGTCGCGGGTCTCCTGCCAGCCTTCGTCCCGCGCCGCGGTGATGCGCAGCAGCTGCTTGGCGTGGTTCCACTCGTACAGCGCCCTCGACTCGTCGATGCCCTCGTAGCACTGGAGCCGGACCAGCTCGCTGCCCGTGGCAGTGGCGAGCGCGCGGGCCAGCTCGGTCTTGCCGACACCCGCGGGCCCCTCGACCAGCAGGGGCTTGCCGAGCCGGTCGGCCAGGAACACGGTGGTGGCCACAGCCGTCGAAGCCAGGTAGCCGGCCCCGGCCAGGCGCTCGACGACCTCGTCGACCGAGGCGAACAACGGATCTTGCACGAGTCCTCCCGGGGACGAGTGGATCCGCTCATTGTCGTCACGCCAAGAGATCGCCGCGCCCTGTTGGTGTCCCAAGTCACGTCAGCTGCCGACGCCGACCGACCTGCGGACGGTGGCCGGATCGTCGAGGGCGGCCAGCATGGCGTGGGCGAGGTCGGCGCGCGAGATCTTGTGCCTCTTCGCCACGTTGGCGCCGATCTCGCGAGCGTAGGCGCCGGTGAGGGGGCCGTCGGTGAGCTGCGGCGGCCACAACACGGTCCAGTCGGTGTCGCTGCGGGCGATCTCGGCCTCCATGCGGGCGAGGTCCGCGTAGACGTCCTTCAGCGCCGTCAGCAGCACGCGCCGGACACCGCGGAAGAAGAGGCTTTCTCCGGGTGGAACGGGCCCCACCGGCATCGCGCTCACGGCCACGAACCGCCGGACGCCCGACTCCGCCATCGCGGTGAGGATCGCGGTGGTCCCCGCCGTGGCGATCCCGGCGCCGCTGCGACTGCCGGCGCCGAGCGAGGACAGCACCGCGTCGCGGCCCTCCACCAGCGGCCGCAGCGCGCCGGCGTCGGTCACGTCCGCGGTCACGACCTCCAGTGAGGCGTGGCTGATCGGCAGCCGGGCCGGATCGCGAACCACTGCCGTGACCGCGTGGCCCGCGTCGAGCGCCTGCCGCACGAGCTGCTTTCCCGTGCCGCCGGTCGCGCCGAAGATCGTCAGCTTCATCGCCGCTCCTAGGTGGGTGAGTATTTACTCACCAGAGTAGCGCCCGTTCGCGCGGCCAGGGCAGGGCTGGCGCGGCCCCTCTTGGCGTGAGCGGCGTCTCGCTGACCGGTCAGTTCTGCCGATGAGTCTGTCCGGCCCGCGAAGTCTCCCCATCAGCACACAGCACAGGAGGAGCCACGTGAATCAACTGCTGAGAGTCCAGAACTTCAACGTCTCGCGGGACGGATACGGCGCCGGTGAACACCAGAGCCTCGAGCAGCCGTTCGGCCACGCCGACCCTGGCGACATGTTCGCCTGGGCCGGTGCCACGGCGAGTTGGCCCATGCGCGCCGATCCCGGCGGCAGCCGCGGCCTCGACGACTACTTCACGCGAGACTTCGCCCGCAACATCGGCGCCGAGATCATGGGCCGCAACAAGTTCGGCCCGCAACGCGGCCCCTGGCGCGATCACGAATGGCGCGGCTGGTGGGGCAACGAGCCCCCGTTCCGGACCCCCGTGTTCGTGCTGACCCACCACACGCGTCCTTCGTTCACCCTCTCCGACACGACATTCCACTTCGTCGACGGCGATCCGGCCACGGTCCTCGATCTGGCACGGGAGGCGGCGGGGGCAAGGACGTCCGGCTCGGCGGCGGGCCCACCACCATCCGGCGGTTTCTCGACGCAGACCTCGTCGACACCATGCACGTGGCGGTCTCGCAGGTGGAGCTCGGATCCGGAGTCCGGCTCTGGGAGTCACCCGATGAGCTGCTTGACCGGTTCCACCTCGAGGTCGTGCCCAGCCCGAGCGGCGTCACCCACCACCTGTTCTGGCGAAGGTGACGCAACGGCCTCAGCCCGGCCGGCCGCATCTGCCGAGCACGACGGCGGTGCCGTCGGAGGTGACCACTCGCGGGGCCAGGCCCGCGGCCGCGAACGCCTCGACGGCCGCGGGCGCCTGCCGCACACTCGTCTCGATCAGGAGGTGACCACCGGGTGCCAGCCACGGGGGAGCACCTGCGGTGACTCGGCGCAGGACATCGAGGCCGTCGGCGCCGCCGTCGAGCGCGCCCCTCGGCTCGTGCAACCTCGCCTCGGGTGGCAGCAGGGCCACCGCCGCGGTCGGCACGTACGGGACGTTGGCGACGAGGACGTCCACACTGCGGCGCAGGGGAGTGGGCAATGCCTCGTAGAGGTCGCCCTCGTGCACCTGTGCGCCTGCGGGAACGTTGCGACGCGCACAGCGGACGGCGACCGGGTCGACGTCGGCGGCCGTGAGCGAGATCGGCCCGGCAGCCGCGGCGATGGCAGCACCGACCGCGCCGGAACCACAGCAGAGGTCCACGACGACCGAGCCGGGGCGAGCGTGGGCGGCCGCCTGCCTGGCGAGGAACTCGGTGCGCCTGCGGGGCACGAACACGCCGGGCTCGAGCGCGATGCGCAGACCGCAGAACTCGGCCCAGCCGACGAGGATCTCCAGCGGTTCGCCATGACTGCGCCTGCGAACCAGCGCGGCGAGCTCCGCGGGCGTCCGCGCGGCCGCCGTGAGCAGTTCGGCCTCGTCCTCTGCGAACACACATCCGGCGGCGCGGAGAGCGGCAACGACTGCGGGAAGCTTCACTACCTGGAAACGCTACCGGAGCGCGGAGCGGGGCAGCCCTCAACTCAGCTACTTAACATAATGTAGCTTATCGGCGTTCTATGAGTGGGTGGGAGAGAGGCCCCCCAAGGCCACCTTTGTTGCGTTGAACGCAACAAAGGTGGCCTTGGGGGGCGTCAGGGGTGCGCGAGTGGAGCTTCCACTGTGGACGGGGGTTCGGAATCCGCGCCCCGACCAGGCTGGAAGGCCGTTCAGCGGCTATCGTTCCCAGTGTGCGCGAGCAGGAGCCGGTGAACCTCATCGCGGTGGCGAAGGCCGCAGGCGTGTCGAAGACGACGGCATCGGACGCGTTGCGCAACTCCGGCCGGGTCTCGGAGAAGACGCGCGAGCACGTGGTCGCCGTCGCCAACCGGCTCGGCTACTCGCCCAACCCGGTCGCCCGCTCGCTGCGCATGGCGAGCACCGGCACGATCGGTCTGCACCTGCCGGAGGTGCTGACGCGCTCCGAGTACTACATGTCCTTCGTCTTCGGCGTGGTCGACCAGGCCGCGCGGATGGACTACGACGTCACGCTGCTCACCGCACAGCACCTGCCGTCCCGCCGGTTCCACCGTGTCGACGGCGTCGTGCTCGGCGACCCCCTGGAAACCGACACGGTGGTGCGCGGGCTGCTCGATTCTTCGGTTCCCGTCGTCACGTGCGAGCGGTTCACCGGCGACGCGGAACCGGCCGGAGTGGTGCTCTCCGACCACGCCACGATGCTCGACGAGCTGCTCGACCACCTCCACGCGCAGGGCGCGCGCGACATCGCGTTCCTCGCGTCGAGCACGGTCACCGACTGGGGCCGGACCCTGCAACGGGCATACCTGGCCTGGTGCGAGCGGGCCGGCCTGCGCGCACGGCTGCGGGAGATGGCGTTCGGGTCGCCCACCGCCGTGATGCAGGAGAACGTGCGCGCGCTGCTCAACGCCGAGGAGGCCGTGGACGCGCTGGTGTGCGCGCCCGACGGCGCGGCGTCGGCGGTGCTGCCGGTGCTCCGCGCCGCGGGCCGCCGCATCGGCGACGACCTGCTCCTGGCGTCCTGTGTGGACAGTGCCGCGCTCAACCACACCGACCCGCCGATCACGGCGATCGACCTGCGCCCGCGCGAGGCCGGCGCGGCGTGCGCGCGGCTGCTGTTCGACATCCTCACCGGTGAGGCGCCGCGCGGCACGGTGCGCGCGCAGCCCATCGAGCTCAACGAACGGCGGTCAACCCGGCGGAGCAGGTGAGCCACGACTCCTCGCCGACCTGGCACGGCCCGCCGCGGTGGACGTGCAGGCGCCGGTCGGTGACGTCGATGCTGATCGTCGCCAGGCTCTCCCAGCGCTGATGCGCGGGCAACGTCTCCTCGGCGTGCGCGCACACCGGCGCGCCGTCCTCACCGTGGGCGCGCAACGCGTGCGCACGCTCCGTGAGGTCGTCGGCCCGCAGCGCGGCAGCGCGTTCGCGCAGCCACGTGCCGCGCTCGAACGTGCTCGACACGTCCGCCGTCGTGCGCTCTCCCCTGGCCAGCTCGGGGTCGAGGAAATGGTTGGCGTGCGTGAGGAAACCGTCCTCCGGGTAGACCTCGGCGACGCCGGCCGGGGACAGTTCGAGGCAGCGCGCGTCGTCGTGCGTGACCACGGTGAGCACGGTCGACGCCGACAGCCTGGCCGAGCGCGCGATGCGCACCGCGTCGGCCACCGTGGTCCCCTCGTCGAGCACCCGCCTGGCCACGGCGTGCACCGGAACGCCGATGTCGGCGCTGTCGGACCGGTGGCGCAGCACGTTGAAGTGCACCCCCAGCCCCGCGTCGTTGACGCCGATCTTGCCGACCACGCCGTGCTCCGTGAACGTCGCGACCCTGCGCCCCGGCGCGGGTTCGAGCGTCCACGCGAGCATCGCGTCGCGCAGGACGTCGTGCCAGTCCCACGTCTGCACCGTGCGTGGCGGCGTGCCGTCGCCGGGCAGCACAACCGACGTGGAGCACTCGCCCTCGCCGGTGACGTCGGCGGCGGCGAGGATCTCGGTGCGGGCGTTGAGCGCGCCGACCTTCCACGCCGAAAGGCCGCTGCCCTCCGCGATGCCCGCGATCTCGTCGGCGAGGTACGGCGCCCAGGCGCCGACCTCGGCGAGCGCCTTGCGACCGTGGTCGCGGACGTGGTGCGGGTGCAGACCGTGCGCGGCGAACAGGCTCGCGTACCCGGCGAAGGTCTCGTGGATCCCGTCGCGGCACGCCTCGCCGAGTGCGCGGCCGCGTGCGCGGGCACCGGTCTCGGTGCTGACGTGGTGCGGAACCAGCGGGAGCGGTTTGCTCATCGGACGCTCGACAGGACGGCGTCCCACGCGACCTCGGAGGCCAGCGCGCCGAACCCGGTCGGGTTGACGCCCCGCAGCTCCACCTCGTCGGTGGTGAGCGCGAAGAGGGTGTCGCCGTCGAGCTCGGTGTGGAACGGGTGGATGGCCCGGTGCATCGAGCTGTGCACCTGGGTCGCGAACTGCTTCAGCGCCACGTCGGTGAGCTTGGCATTGGTGACCACCACGGTCAACGTCGTGTTGCCCGAGGCCGTGCGGGCCTCGCCAACGCCCTCCGTCGCGGCCGCGTAGTCGACCGCGGGCACGTGGCGTTCGCCGGTCTCGGGGTGGTAGTTGCCGCGCACCACGGTGCCGTCGCGGTCGACCACCACGCCCACCGCGTTGACCACTGTCGCCACGAGCACCTTCGCCTCGCCGTACTGCCCGAACGCCGCGCCCTGACCCGCGAACTCGGCCCGCGAGAAGTCGATCTTGCCGACGGAGGCGGACCGCCCCGCGCCGCAGCGCCCGACCGGGAACTCGCCTTCCACGGCGTTGTTCAGCGCGGCCCGGCCCAGTGCGGTGTCGGGCGCGATCGCCGTGTCGCGTGTCGAGAAGTCGTAGATCACGGCACCGGAGACGTGCTGAAGTGCGGCCCAGTGCGTGCGGTTCTCCGCGCGATGCAGCAACTCCGTGCTCACGCCCGCCGCGGCCTCCAGCCCGTACACCGATCCTCCCGCGAGCACGATCGCGTGGTGGAAGTCGTACCCGCCGGACATGCCGACCGCGCCGCCGCGCGCGTCGACGGCGGTGCGTGCGCCCCGGGGCACGTGGATCACCGTGCAGCCCGTTGGCCCCTCCGCGTACTCGGCGGTGCCGACGAACACGCCCGGCAGGTCGAACGACACCGTCGCGCTGCCGGGGCTCGGCTGCGGGGTCAGCGCCAGGTCGTCGTTGGTCACCGCGCCCGCCGCGTACGCCGACGGCTTGGCCAGCCGGTTGGCGACGCCGTTGGTCGTGCTCACAAAGCCTCCACTAGTTGCCTCGAATACTCGTGTTCGGGGGTGCCGAAGAAGACGGCGGCGGGCGCGGTCTCCACCACCTCGCCGTAGCGCATCACCGCGACCCGGTCGGCGACGTAGCGCACCGCGCCGACGTCATGACTGATGAACAGCGCGGCGAAGGCGAACTCCGCGCGCAGGTCCTTGATGAGGTTGAGGATCTGGGCCTGCACCGACACGTCCAGCGCGCTCACCGCCTCGTCGAAGACGACGAACGGCGGCCGCGTGACCAGCGCCCGCGCGATCGACACGCGCTGACGCTGCCCTCCGGAGAGCTGGTGCGGGTAGCGGCGCGCGAACGACTCGTCGAGGCCCACCTGGCCGAGGGTCTCCAGAACCCGTTCGGTGACCTCGTCCTTCGTCGCGCCGCCGAGCACCACCAGCGGCTCGGCCACGCACTGCCCGACGCGCATGCGCGGGTTGAGCGACCACTGTGGATGCTGCAGCACGGCCTGCATCCGGCCCGCGAGCGCCTTGCGCCGCTTGGGAAACGGCTTGCCCTCGAACAGCGCCGTGCCGGACGTGGGCTTGCGCAGTCCGAGCGCGACCATGCTCGTGGTGGTCTTGCCTGACCCGGACTCGCCCACCAGGCCGAGGATCTCGCCCTCGGCCAGGCTCAGTGCCACGCCCTTCATCGCGTGCACCCGCCTGCGAGCCCAGGGCGGCCCCGAGGTGAACGTGACGCCCACGTCTTCGAGTTCCAGGATCATCGCCCCGCACCCACCGTTTCCTCCGCCAGATGGCACAGTACGTCGCGCTCGGCCACCGACACCAGCGGTGGCCTGTCCGCCGAGCACGCCTCGTGGGTGTCCGGACAACGGGGCGCGAACGCGCAGCCCCGTGAGGGGCCGTCGAGCACCGGCGGCTGGCCTGGGATCGGCACCAACCGCTCGCCCTCGGCGAGCTCGCCGGGCACGGCCCGCACGAGCGCGGCGGTGTAGGGGTGCCGGGGTGCGGCGAGCACCTCGCTCGCCGACCCCGACTCCACCACCCGACCGCCGTACATCACCACGACCCTCGAGCAGCGCTTGGCCACGGCCGGCAGGTCGTGACTGAGCCACAGGATCGTGGTCCCGGACTCGGCCGCGAGCGAGAAGATGACCCCCAGCACCTCCTCGCGGATCTGGCTGTCCAGCGCGGCCGTCGGCTCGTCGGCGATCAGGATCTCCGGCCCGCCCGCCATAGCCATCGCGATGGCGACGCGCTGCGCCATGCCGCCCGAGAGCTGGTGCGGGTAGGACCTCGCCACCCGCTCGGGGTCCTTGAGCCGCACGCGGTCGAGGTGGGGCAGCACGTCGGCCTTGGTGCCGCGGCCGCGCAGCGCGAGCTCGACCTGTTTGCCGACCCGCATGGTGGGGTCGAGCGAGCCGATGGGTTCCTGGAAGACGTAACCGAGCCGCTCGCGGCGCAGCGCCCGCAACCGCTTCGGCCCCAACGCGTTCACGTCGTCGCCGTCCACCCGCACGGCACCGTTCACGACCTTCGCCGCGCCGGGCAGCAGGCCGCCGATCGCCGAGCCCAGTGTGGACTTGCCCGAACCCGACTCGCCGACGATGCCGACGGTCTCGCCCGCCTCCACGGTGAGCGCCGCGCCGTCGAGCGCACGCACGGTGCGCCCACCGGAGGCGTAGTCGACGACGAGGTCGTCGATCTGCAGAAGGTGTGTCATACCAGCGACCGAGCCTCCCTCGGTTCGAGACCGTCCCGCAGACCGTCGCCGAACACGTTGATGGCCAGGATCGCCACGATGAGCACGATCCCGGGAACGATGACCAGCCACGGCGCCGTGAGCAGGTACGTGCTGCCCTGCTGGATCAGCGCGCCCAGCGACGACTGCGGCGGCTGCACGCCGAAGCCGAGGAAGCTGAGCCCGCCCTCCACGAGAATCCCCACCGAGAGCGCGTAGGTGCCCTGCACGGCGATGGTGCCGGAGAGGTTGGGCACCAGGTGCCGCATCAGGATGCGCGGCCAGCCCGCCCCGCTGATCACGGCCGAGGTCACGTAGTCGCGCTCGGCCACGGTCACGGCCGACGCCCGCACGACCCGCGTCATCAGCGGGATGGTGATGAGGATGATGCTGCACATCGTGGCCGCCTGGCCCGGCCCGACCACGGCGGCGACGAGGATCGCCAGCACGATCGTCGGAAACGAGTACAGCACCTCCACCAGGCGCATCACCACCTCGCCGAGCCAGCCGCCGTAATAACCGGCCGCGATGCCGAGCAGCGTCGCCAGCACGGCGGTCACCAGCACGGCGAGGGTCGACAACAGCAGGGTGGTGCCGATGCCCTCGAACAGTCTCGGCAGCATCGAGCGGCCGAGTTGGTCCGTCCCGAGCAGGTACTCACCACCGGGCGGGGCGAGCCGGGGCCCCACCATCGCGCCGGGGTCGCCGCCGATGCCGAAGACGGTGCCCACGACCGTGACGAGCACCAGCACGGCCAGGCACACCAGGCCCGAGCGCGTCAGCCAGTCGGATTCCCGCCACCAGGTCATCGTTTCCGCCCCTTCGCCGCCGAGCCGAACCTCGGGTCGAGCACACCGGCCGCGGCGTCGGTCAGCGTGTTCATCACGATGAACACCACGGCCGCCAGCAGCACGCCCGCCTGCACCACCGCGTAGTCGCGCCTGCCGACCGCCTGCACGATGTAGGTGCCCACGCCGGGCAGGTTGAACAGGTACTCGATGATCACCGCGCCACCCAGCAGGTAGGCGGTCACCGTGGTGAGCACCGTGACGACGGGGATCGAGGCGTTGCGCAGGACGTGCCGCACGACGATGAACCCGGGGCTCTCGCCGCGCGCGATCGCCGCCGTGATGTAGGGCTCCACCAGCACACCCAGCACCGCGTCCCGTGTGGTCCGCGCGGTCACCGCGATCACGAACACCGAAAGCACCGCGGCGGGCAACAGCATGGACTGGAGGTTCCCCACGGGGTCCTCGCCGACCGGCACGTAGCCGCCGACGGTGAGCCCGAGCGCGTAGCGCGAGAACAGGAACACCACGATGCTGCCGAGCACGAACTCGGGCACGCTCACCCCGAGCCCGCTGGCGAGCCTGCCCAGCGCCGCCCTGCCCCGGCGCCCGCCCGCGCGCACCGCGGTCCAGACGCCCAGCGGGACGCCGATCAGGAGCGCCGCCGCCACGCCGAACAGGGCCAGTTCGGCGGTGACCGGCAACCGCAGGCCGAACTCCGTGGTCACCGGCTCGCCGCTGATCATCGAGATCCCGAAGTCACCGGTGAGCGCCGTGGTGAGCCACAACCAGTACTGGACGACGATGCTCTCGTCCAGCCCGTACTTCGCCGCCACCTCGGCCTTCTGCTCGGGGGTCGCGAACGGCCCCAGCACCACCTCGGCGAACCCGCCGGGCATCAGCCGGGACGCGGCGAAGATCAGGATCGAGACGAGGAACAGGGTGACGACCGCACTCAGTGCCCGGCGCAGCCACCACGAGAACAGTCGCACGGCCCTTGCCCTCCCCCGCTACTTGGTGAGCAGCCGGAAGTCGGCGATGCCACGGAAGACGTTGCCGTAGCCCTCGGTGGCGTACAGCGTGGGACTCAGCGCGTCGGACCGGTAGCCGATCAGCGCGGGCCTGGTCACCAGAGGAATCATCTGGGCGTCCGTGTCCACGGCGTCGCACAGCTGTTGCAGCGCGGTGTCGCGTTCCGGCCCGGCAGGCGTCGCGATGGCTTTGTCGATCGCGGTGTTGAGCTCCGCGTTCGGCTCCATGAAGCCGAGGTTGAACCCCGCCTGCTCGGGGTTCCACCACTTGCCGACCATGGCGGCGTCGGCGTATCCGGCGAACCACGACAGCGCGGCGTCGAACGTCGCGGGCACCTCGCCGTATACCTTGCCCGACCAGCTGCCCTCGTCGAGCTGCTCGATGTTCACAGTGATGCCGATGCGCTGCAGGTTCTGCTGGATCACCTGCGCGACCGCCGGCGCGGGTGCGGTGGAGTAGGCCGCCAGCTCGAAGGTGAGGTTCTCGGCCCCGGCCTCCTTGAGCAGCTGCCGCGCGCGGTCCAGGTCGGCCCGCGCAGAGGGCAGCAGCGCGGGGTCGCACGAGCCGGGCAGTCCGGCAGGCGTGACGCCGGTGGGTTTCCCGAGCCCGCCGAGCGCGGAGTCGGCGATCGCGTCGCGGTCCATGGCGATGTTGATCGCCTGGCGCACGCGGGGGTCGTCGAACTTCCCGCCGGGCGCGTTGCTGTTGAGCATCAGGTAGTAGAAGTCGGTGGTGGCCTGGGTGCCCACGGCCGTGCCGCGCACGCCGTTCAGCAGTTCTGGCGCGTCGACGTTGCCGAGCATCACCAGGTCGGCGCTGCCGTTCTGCAGTGCGGCCATCCTGGCCTGTTCCTGCCCGGCGATGGTGATGTTGACGGTGTCGGCCGACGGCTTGCCCTCCGCCCAGTAGCCGTCGCGGCGCGTGAACTGCCACGAGACGTCCTGCCGGTGGGACTTCACCACGAACGGCCCGGTGCCGAGCATCTCCTTGGTGATGTCCACGGAGCCGTCCTCGATCTCCTGCATGGGCAGCACGGCGGCGGGGACGTTCGCGAGCGACGCGAGGAACGGCTGATACGGGCTCGACAGTGTCACCGAGACGGTGCGGTCGTCGACTTTGGACACCTTCTCCACGGGACCGATCTGCGTCTTCCATACGCCCTGGCCGGCGAGCAGGCGCTCGAAGCTGCCAACGACGTCGTCGGCGGTCATCGCCCTGCCGTTGGAGAACGTGACGCCCTCGCGCAGGTTGAAGACGTACTCGGTGGGGCTCGGGTTGTCCCAGCTCTCCGCGAGCGCTGGCTCGATGGAGAAGTCGGGGCCGACCGTCACGAGCGTCTCGTAGACGAGTGACATCAGCTGCCACGACGTCGCGACGTCCGCGAGCTGCGGGTCGAGCCCGGTCGGGGCGCCGTTGTCGACGGTCATCTGCAGGTCGAGCGTGCCACCCGAGGTGACGGCCTCGTCGGCGACCGCGAGGTAGCCGGGCACTTCGGACGTCGGGGCGTTGTCGCTGACAGGCGCCGCTGAACAGCTCGCGAGCACGGCGGTCGCCGCGACGGCGCACAAGATTCGGGGGATCCGCATTGGACCTCTGCTTTCCGGCGGTGACGTGGCGTGATCGCGGTACAGTGCCGCCCTGTGGATGCCGGAACGTTCCGACATGGGCAGAGATTAAACGGCGGTAGCCCTTCCCCGTCAACCCCTGTTTGCCGATCATTGACCGGCGGGACTGCGGCGGCTAGCCTTCCGATCCGATGCCGGAACGTTCCGGCACTCGCTGAGATCCCAGGAGAGTCACGTGACGGAACCACACCCGCTCGCGCCGTTGACCGCGGACGAGATCACGGACGTGCGCAAGATCCTCGAAGCAGGCGACGTGCTGCGGGAGACGACGCGGTTCTCCTACGTCGGACTCGCCGAGCCCGCCAAGGCCGCCGTCGCCCGGTACGAACGCGACGGCGCGGAAGTCGAGCGTGTTGCCAGGGTGTTACTGCTGGACGTCGCCGACGGCGCGGCCGAGGACGTGCGCGTGTGCCTGACCGACCGCACCGTACGGGCCCGCACGCCCATCCGCGGTGAGCACGGCCAGGTGCCGGTGCTCGCCGAGGAGCACGACGTGGTCCGCGAGATCATGGCCGCCGACGAGGGCTGGCATGCCGCGCTGCGCAAGCGCGGCATCGAGGACCCTTCGCACGTATACCTCGCCGCGCTCTCCGCGGGCCGCTTCGAGTCCATTCCTGACCAGGGCAGGCGGCTCGTCCGGGTGCTCGCCCACTGGCGGCCCGATCCGTCCACAATGGTCTGGGCACACCCCGTCGACGGGCTCGTCGCCTACGTGGACCTGATCGCACGGGAGGTGGTGGAGATCGTCGACACCGGGGCGGTGCCGATCCCGGAGGAGTCCGGCGACTACGACGACCCCGCCGTGGCCGGACCGCCGAGGACCACCCAGCGTCCCATCGAGATCACGCAGCCGGAGGGCCCGAGCTTCACGCTGGAGGACGGCGTGCTGCGCTGGGAGAACTGGTCCGTGCGGCTCGGCTACGACATGCGCGAGGGCCTCGTGCTGCACCAGCTCGGCTTCACCGACGGCGGCGAGCTGCGGCCCATCGTCTACCGCGCCTCGGTGGCCGAGATGGTGGTGCCCTACGCCGACCCCGGCCCGATCCGGTTCTGGCAGAACTACTTCGACACCGGCGAGTACCAGCTCGGCAGGCTCGCCAACTCGCTGGAGCTGGGCTGCGACTGCCTCGGCGAGATCACCTACGTCGACGCCGTGGTGGCCGACGGCGGTGGCGAGCCGACGACCATGACCAACGCGATCTGTATCCACGAGGAGGACGCCGGCGTGCTGTGGAAGCACACCGACCCGTCCAACGGCAGCAGGCAGACCCGCCGCCAGCGCAGGCTCGTGGTGTCGTTCTTCGTCACCGTCGGCAACTACGACTACGGCTTCTACTGGTACCTCTACCTCGACGGCACGATCGAGCTGGAGTGCAAGGCCACCGGCATCGTATTCACCGCCCACTACGACGAGCGGATCGCGCCGTACGCCTCGCAGGTCGCGCCCGGTCTCGCGGCGCCGTACCACCAGCACCTGTTCAACGTCCGGCTCGACATGTCCGTCGACGGCGACGTCAACGCCGTCGAGGAGGTGGAGGTCGCGCGGGTGCCGATGGGCGAGGGCAACCCGTTCGGCAACGCGTTCACCCGCTCCGCGCGCAGGCTCACCAGCGAACGGGAGGCACAGCGCATGGCGGCGCCGGAGCGCGGGCGCGTGTGGCACATCGTGAACCCGCGGCGCCGCAACCGGCTCGGCGGGGAGACCGGCTACGTGCTCACCCCGCAGGGCCTGCCGACGCTGCTGGCCGCGGAGGACTCGGCGATCCACGGCAGGGCGGCGTTCGCGACCAAGCACCTGTGGGTGACCCGCTACGACGAGGCCGAGCGCTTTCCCGCGGGCGACCTCGTGAACCAGAGCCCGGCGGGCCTCGGCCTGCCCGAGTACACGAAGGACGATCGCGACCTCGACGGCGCCGACCTGGTGGTGTGGCACACGTTCGGCCTGACGCACTTCCCGAGGCTGGAGGACTGGCCGGTGATGCCGGTGGACCGCTGCGGCTTCACGCTCAGGCCCGCGGGGTTCTTCGACCGCAACCCGACGCTCGACGTGCCCGCGCCGGGCGGCTCCCACTGTGAGAGTCACTGCCACGGCGATGGAGGCTGACGTGCACGAGTTCGCGCGGTACGCCGCACCGTCCACTGCGGACGAGATCGAGCTGGTGCGGCGGCATCCCTTCGCGCTGCTGGTGAGCGCCCCCACTGCCGGGGCACCGGTCGCCACGCACCTGCCGGTGGTCTTCCCGCAGGGGCAGCCCCTGCCCGGAAGCTGGGAGGGTGCAACGCTGCTCGGCCACCTGGCGAGGGCGAACCCGCAGTGGCGGGACCTCGCCGGGCGGGAGGTGCTGCTCGTGTTCTCGGGCCCGGACGGCTACGTCTCCCCCACCGCATACGGCTACACCCCGGCGGTGCCGACGTGGAACTACGCGGCCGTGCACCTCACGGGCACGGTGGAGCTGGTCGATGGCCCCGCAGGGACGCTGGACGTGGTGGAGCAGACGGTGCTGGCGCTGGAGTCGCAGCGCGACCCGAGCTGGGACCTGACGTCGTCGCGGGAGAAGTTCGCCTCGCTCGTCGAGCACGTCGTGGCCTTCCGGGTGCGGGTGAGGACGGCGCGCAGCGTGTTCAAGCTGAGCCAGGACATGCCGGCCGACGTGCGGCAACGCGTGCGGGCCGACGTCAGCGAGACCGCGCCGGGCGGCGAGGCGCTCGCGGCCATGATGCGCCGCTACGACGGTCCTCCTGCGACGACGGGCTGAGTGAGCGGTTCAGTCGGCGACGTGCGCACGCATGCGGGCGGCCAGCTCGTGCCGGTCCCTCGGCATCGGCACGATGGTCCGTACGGTCGGAGCGCCGTGCCCGGCCAGCACGGCACGGACGAAGCTCGCCACCATGTGCGGGGCGGGCACGAGGTCGCCGCCGAGACGGGCGAGCACAGCGGGGTCCGCGGGGCGCGCCGCGATGGAGACGCTCCACCCGCGCTGCTCGCTCCAGAGCAGCATCAGGTCCCGGTCCGGCCCGCGGGCGCTCTTGCGCGCGAGCGCCAGGTGGGCGGTGGCCGTGTCGCTGACCTCGAACGAAGCGTCTCCCGCCGACACGCCGAGCGCCCGCGCCACCGCGCCGAGATAGCCCGCGAGTCCGCTCCCGAGTGCGGTCGCGCCGTCGGCAGCGGTCTGAGCGACGGCCGGCCGGCGAGGCCGGACACCGTCGAGATCCCGCAGGCCCAGCATGGCGAGCAGCTCCCGGCAGTCCTCGACGTCGACCGCGTGCCCCGCCACCGTGCGTGCGGCCTGGACCTGCGACTCGATGTCCGCGTGGGCCGCGGCGGCCCGTGCGCGGTCGAACTCGCCGGGCACCCTGCGCCCTCCCGATCTCGGCTGGTTCATGCGGGTGTGCCTCCATCGGTCGTCGTGCGCGCCGGACAGCGATACCGGAACGCGGCTCGAGACCAGCCTACGGCCTGCGAGCAGGGCGCGCGCCAGGTCCAAGCCGGGCCGTCTACCCGGAACACTTCGGATAGCGTAGAGTTGGCAACGACGTCGACACCGTCCGGAACATTTCGGCCGGGTTCGGTGTTGACTACATAGTCGCGAGTTTTGCGTTGTTCGTGTTTTCCCACGCTCCGCGGAATTTCGGTGCGGGCGTGTCGCGTGTCTTGCCATGAGCTAGAGCGGTGGCCGTCTACCGCCTGCGGCTTCCGGCCTCGCACGGTGCGAGCGCCGGGTGTAACAGCTCCTGGAAGGAGACACCCCATGGCAGAGGGAACCGTGAAGTGGTTCAACGGCGAAAAGGGCTTCGGCTTCATCGCGGTGGACGGCGGAGGCGCTGACGTCTTCGTGCACTACTCCGAGATCGACGGCCGCGGCTTCCGCGAGCTCCAGGAAGGCCAGCGCGTGGCCTTCGAGGTCGGTCAGGGCGCCAAGGGCCCGCAGGCCACCGGCGTTCGCGCGCTCTGAGCGCACCTGTAGCGAGCCCGCCGCCGGGTTGCTTCCCGGCGGCGGGCTTCGCCCCCCGTGGCGAGAACCGCGGCCACCACGACGACAGAAACCGCTGGTTCAGATGACATTCGCCGAAACGGCACCGCGATCCGCGCGTGCACCCAGCGACTTCGCAGAGCTTTCCGAGATCATCAAGCAGCGCGGGTTGCTGACGCGGCGCTCCCACCGGTACGTGGTGAGGTTCGTGGTCAACGCACTGCTACTGGCCGGCGGCTGGACCGCGTTCGCCCTGCTGGGTTCGTCCTGGTGGCAGTTGCTGACCGCGGTGTTCCTCGCCGTCGTGTTCGCCCAGCTCTCCTTCGTCGGCCACGACGCGGGCCACCGGCAGATCTTCCGGAGCCGGCGCGCCAACAACGTCGTCGGCCACGTGCACGGCGCACTGGTGGGACTCAGCTTCGCGTGGTGGGTCAGCAAGCACAACCGGCATCACGCCAATCCCAACCACGAGGACGACGACCCCGACCTCGACATCCCGCTGCTCTCCTTCTCCAGCACGCAGGCGCAGGCCAAACGTGGCCTCACGCGCTGGACCACCAAGTACCAGGCCTTCCTGTTCCTCCCTTTGCTCACTTTGGAGGGAATGAGCCTGCACGTGTCGAGCGTGCAAGCGGTTCTGCGCCGCGAGGTCAAGGCCCACCGGCTGGAAGCGGTACTGCTCGCAGCACACGTCGTGGGCTACCTGACCGCGGTGTTCCTGGTTCTCTCTCCCTTGCAGGCACTGGCTTTCCTCGCCGTCCACCAGGGTTTGTGGGGCGTCTACCTCGGCTGTTCCTTCGCCCCCAACCACAAGGGCATGCCGCTGCTGCCGGAGGGCGAGCGGCTGGACCACCTGCGCAAGCAGGTCCTCACTTCCCGCAACGTCCGCGGCGGGCGCATCGTCGACTTCGCTCTCGGTGGGCTGAACTACCAGATCGAGCACCACCTCTTTCCCGGAATGCCGCGCGCCAACCTGCGCCACGCACAACCCCTGGTGCAGCGGTTCTGCGCACAGCGCGGCCTTCCCTACAGCCAGACCAGCGTCATCGGCTCCTACGCCGATGTACTCCGGCATCTCCATGCCGTCGGGGCGCCACTGCGTGCCGCGACCAGACCCTGAGGAGGCTTCCCGTGAGCTCAGCATCGCTGCCGCACGGAAACCCCATCCATCCCGTGGTGTTCAGCCACACGCCGCAGGAGCGGCCCGTCGACTACCCCGAGCTCACGCCCGTCAGGCCGAACGGGGACGGCGAACGGCGCTCCCTCTTCCGCGCCCCGCCGGTGAGCGCGCGCAGCGAGCAGGACGACGAGCCGGCGCGCCCTGCGAGCCCGCCTCGGCGGCCTGACCGCCACCGCGACAACGGTCGCAGGCGACCGGCGACGGCGGCACGTGGCCCTCGTCGAGACCGCTCGTGATCGTGTTGGGAAAATACTTGCCGGAACCGGCAGCGCTTTCGAAGCGGAGCGCGTAGTGTTTCCGGTATCGGGGACGTTTTCTCACCCGGCGGGTGAAGTCACCTCGTTCCCGAGGTAACCAGTCGGCCGTTGTTCGGCCGGGACGGGCGCCTACCACGACGTCGGGTCCACGCGCGACCATCGCCACCCCAACGGCTTTTCCGGCCACTGAGGCAGCCTCAGCTGACACCGCGTTCGCGGCCAGGGCTCGGGCTCCCCGACAGGGGTATCGCGGGTGACGTTCGCGGGCCTGGCAGCCGGGGCCCCGTCAGTCGGGTCGCCGGCGCGCCTTGCGGCGTCGGCCACCCGGCCTGGCGACCGTCCACTGCGGACCAGTTAGAACTCGGCAGCCCCGTCACCACCGCACTCGCGGTCGCTCGCCTGCCCCCAAGGCCACCTTTGTTGCGTGGATTCAACGCGGCAGCTCGTCAGCGCCTCCGTTCGGGTGGTGGCGGGAGAACGGTGGGCGCACCGAAGGTGGCCTTGGGGGGGGCAGTCAGCGCAGGGCGGTCGCCGCGGCGGCGCGAATGGCGTCGGTGACCGCGTCGAGGCTCGCCGAACGGAGCCGCCACTGCTGCCAGTAGAGACGGACGTCGATGTGGCCACGCGGGTCCAGGTCGGTGAACTCGCCATCGGCCGCGTGCGCGGTCTGCAGGTCCGGCAGCATGCCCCAGCCAAGGCCGAGCCGCACCGCCTCGTAGAAGTCGGTGGAGCCGGGCACGAAATGCCTCGGCGGGTCGAGCCGCCTGCGCGTGCGGCGGCGCAGGTACTCGTGCTGCAGGTCGTCGTCGCGGTCGAAGACCACCACGGGTGCGTGTGCCAGCTCGGCCGGCGTCGTGCCGCCGGGAAACCACCGCCGCGCGAACGCGGGCGAGGCCATCGGCCGGTAGCGCATGCTGCCCAGCCGCTCGATCACGCACCCCGGCACCGGCTCCGCCGACGCCGTGACGGCCGCCATCACCGCACCCTGCCGCAACAGATCCGCCGTACGGTCCTGGTCGCTGCGGTGCAGGTCGAAGACCAGCGACCCACCGAGCGAGGCGAGCGCGGGCAGGAACCACGTCGCCATGCTGTCGGCGTTCACCGCCAGCGGGATCACCTGCGGCCCCGACGGCACGTCGTCGTCACCGAGTTCGCGCGCGACGTCGTCGGTCACCGCCTGGATCTGGCGGGCCAGGCGCAGCAGCGTCTCCCCCGAGGGCGTGGGCCGCACCGGCTTCGTGCGGGTGAGCAGCACGCGGCCCACCGCGGTCTCCAGCGCCTTCACGCGCTGGCTCACCGCGGACGGCGTGACGTGCAGCGTGCGGGCCGCCGCGTCGAACGTGCCCTCCGAAACGGCCGCCGCGAGTGCCCTCAGCTGGGCGGTATCCAGATGCATCATCAGCAATTCTAATGCTACTGAAGAATCATTAGCTGGAAGACAGCTCGCGGGCGACCTAGCTTCGAGGTGTGCTCGTCTCCGCCTCCGTGACCACCGCCGTCACGGGCCTCGTCTTCAGTTTGTCCCTGATCGTCGTGATCGGGGCGCAGAACACCTTCGTCCTCCAGCAGGGCCTTCGCCGCGAACACGTGCTCACGGTCGTGTTGATCTGCGCCCTTTCCGACGTCCTGCTCATCGGTGCCGGGGTGGCAGGCGCGGGCTTCCTGCTGGAGGACCGCGCTTGGCTCATCCAGCTCGTGCGCATCGGCGGAGCCGCGTTCCTGTTCGGCTACGGCCTGCTCGCCGCGCTGCGCGCGATGCGGCCGAACGCACTGCGCGCCGGTCCCGACGCGCCACCGGCGTCCCGCACCGCCGTCGTGAGCACGTGCCTCGCGTTCACGTGGCTCAACCCGGGCGTCTACCTGGACACCGTGATCCTGCTCGGCTCTGTCGCCAACACCCAGTCCGCTTACCCCTGGTGGTTCGGCGTGGGCGCGGCGCTCGGCAGCGTCCTGTGGTTCCTCGCGCTCGGCTTCGGCGCCCGCCTGCTCGCACCGGTGTTCTCCCGGCCGACGGCGTGGCGATTCCTCGACGCGTTCATCGCCGTGGTGATGGTCGCGGTCGGCCTCCGGGTCCTGCTCGGCTAGCGACTCTGATCGGTGACCAGGCGCACCGCGAGCCCGCCGAAAATGGCCGCCGAGAGCCGGTCCAGCCATCGGCGCACGGCGGGGCGCCGCAGCAGCAGCGCCGAGAGCGTACCCGTCGCCAGCCCCACGGACCCGTCGATGGCGAACCCGACGACGATGAACACCGCGCCCAGCACGAGGAACTGCGCCCACACCGGCCACCCGCCGTCCGCCACCACGAACTGCGGGAAGAACGCGAGGTAGAACAGGATCACCTTGGGGTTGGCGAGGTTGGTCAGCACCGCCATCACGTAGGTCTTGCGCAGCGGGCGGCCGTTGGCCACCGCGTCGGTCGTCTCGGTCAGCGGCTGCCTGGACGAGCGGATCGCCGACCACGCCAGGTACAGCAGGAACGCCGCGCCCACGAGGCGCACGGCGTCGAGGACGGCGGGCGCCGCCTGCAGGAGCGCGCCCAGCCCCGCCGCCGCGGCCACGGTGTGCACCGCGAGCCCCGTGGACATCCCGAGCGCCGCCACCACGCCCGCACGCGGCCCTCGCGCCACCCCGTGGGCGACGATGAACATCATGTCCGGGCCGGGGACCAGACTGACCACCGCGGCGGCCGCGACGAAGGCCAGCAGCAACGAGATATCCATCCGACCATCCAAACACCGACGGCAACCGGTTTTCCGTTACCCCGCCTCAGATGTCGATCCCCGCCGCGCACCACCAGCCGTGCTCGGTCCGCTCGCAGAGCACGCTGCCCCGGGTCACGCCCTTCGGGATCGGACCGGGCAGCACCACGGCCCCGGCGTCGACCAGCTCGCAGCGCACGCGCAGCCCGGTGTCGGTGCGCGCCACGTCGGCTGTCGTGGCGATCGCGTTGTACTTGGGAAGGAACGAGATGACCCGCTGCAGCACGAGGTCGAGCAGCACACTCGGATTGTCGCCGCGCACGTCGAACCGAACCCTCGCCGACACCGCGCGACGGCCGGGGCCGAGGACGCTCTCCGCCAGCGCGCCCACGGCTCCCGCGAAACAGGCGTGCATCGTCGGGGCCCATGCCTCGATGCGCAGATCGGCGGCGTGCAACGGCCGGCGGCGCCTGCGCTGTCGCGGCACGATGCGACCCGGCTCGTGGGCCCTGCCGGTGTCGCGCGTGGTCACGCCCTCCAGCATGCGCGCCGCGCGCGTGCGGCGCACCACCCGCGCGGGATGAGGTCACTGCCCGGCGACGGCGTCCACCCTCCCTTTGGCGATCGCGGCCACGAGCGCCGCGTGATCCCGCTCGTTCTGGTCGGCGTAGGCGGCGGCGAAGTCGGCGACGGCCTCGTCGAACGTGGCACCCGAACCGAGGTAGGCGCCGATGGCGATGGCGTCGCCGGTGCGCGCGTGCGCCCTCGCCAGCGTCCACGCGCACAGCCTGCCGTAGACCCGCAGCACGGCGGGATTCATCGACTCCGTCTCGGCCGAGCCCTTCCAGTCCCGCAGCTGCCGGAGGTAGAAATCCCGCGTCCTGCCGTCGAAACCCTCGACCCTGACCCAGCCGAGGAAGATGTCGCTCACGGTCTGCATCAGGCGTTGCCCGACCACGACCCTGCGTCCCTCGTTGCCGAACCTGCTCGGCGCGGTGAACTCCGCGAGCACCGACGCACCCGCCTCCTTCGCCTGGAGGAACAGCGGGTCGTGCTCGTCGTTGCCGAGCAGCAGCACCATCCAGCACCGGGTGCCGACGCTGCCGACGCCGACGACCTTGCGGGCGATGTCGACCATGCGGTAGCGGTCGAGCAGGGCGCGCCGTTCCGGTTCGAGCGTGGCCCGGTACGCCTTGACCACGCTGGCGAGCCGCCCGCGCACCTCCTCGCGGTGCTGCCCTTCGCCCGCCACGTCGTCGATCGGGACGATCAGCGGCGGGTCCGGGACGATACGCAGCCCGCCGTCCCGCGCTTCGGCGAACCGCCGCAGCGCACCGAGGTTGGTCCTTGTGCGCGCCTTGGCGACGTTGTGGGCGAGCTTGCGGCGACGCGCGGCACCGAGCCGGCCCGCGTACGCCGCGCGCACGGACTCGACGTCGGCGTGGGCGTACCAGACGTCGAGGGCGGTCGACGCGGCGAACTCGCGCGTCGCCCGCCGGTACTCGGCGACGCAGGCGAGCACGACGGCGCGGCGGTTGCGCGGCGGGTGACCGTTGTCGCGCGCGGCGATCTCCAGGCTCGCGGCGAGGCGTTTGACGTCCCACTCCCACGGCCCCGGCAGCGTCTCGTCGAAGTCGTTGATGTCGAACACCATGCGCCGCTCCGGCGAGGCGAACATGCCGAAGTTGAGCAGGTGCGCGTCACCGCACGCCTGCACGGTCAGCCCGGTGCGCGGGGTCGTGGCGAGGTCGGCGGCCATCGGCAGCGCGGCCCCCCGGAAGTAGGTGAACGGCGACACGGCCATGCGCCCGTACCGGATCGGCACCAGCTCGGGCACCCGCGTGGCGTCCTGGCGCGCCAGCAGGGCGAGCGGGTCGACGCGCACCGGGTCGCGGGTGAACTCGGCGTGGCTCGACCTCGGCGCCGCGGCGCGGGCGGCCTTGCCCTCGGCGGCCCGGTCGGCCCGGGTGGGCGCCTGCGGCGCGGAAGTGGTCGTGGTCGTCATCCCGGCATGGTCGCCCCTGGCGAGCGCGCACGCCTCACCCTTCGCGGGCGGTGCGCCGCGGCGCGGGCACGGCGAGACTGGGCGGATCGAGTCACCGGCGAACGGAGCCTCCAGTGTCGGACGTCGAAGTCAAGCGCACCGAATCGCTCACGCGCCAGGAAGCCGCGCGCAGGCTCGCCGCGCTGGCTGAGGCGATGGAGAACGGCGGCGGCCACGTCGAGCTTGCGCTCGGCGTGAGCAAGCTCAAGATCCACGTCCCCGACGAGATCCGCTGCGAGATGGAGGTGGAGGTCGACGGCGACGAGGTGGAGCTGGAGGTGGAGCTCAAGTGGTCCACCTCCCCCGAGCCCGAGCACAAACCGGCTCGCGGCAGGGCCAAGAGGGCCGCACCGGCGAGCACGTGAGAGCCGCTCAGCGGGCCAGCAGGATCCGCGCCAGCACGGTGACGAAGCCCCAGCCCTCCGGCAACGACGCGGAGGCGGTCCCGTGTGCGGTGCGCGGAACCCGGACGCGCAGTGCCCCCGGCAGCGAACGGAACACCAGCGGCGGGGCCAGGCGCACCGCCTCGCCGTCGATGCCGACGTCGACGAGCGGCTCAGCGGAGCCGACGTCGAACCGGGGCACCGTCCACGCCCGGTAGCCGCGGAAGCCGCCGAGGCGCCCCGCGGCCTCGGCCGCGAACAGCGCCGGAAGGTCACGCGCGCGGTCGACGGACAGCGTCACGACGCCGAGCACGCCCCCGTCGAGCCCGACCCTGGTGCCGAAGCCGTCCAGCCGGTCGAGGCGGTAGGCACCGTTGGACACCAGCACGACGTCCGCGGCCGGGGCCCGCCGCCCGTCCGGCATCGTGAACCGCAGGTCGGGCGGCTCCTTTCCGGGTCCCAGCAGGTCGGGCAACAACCGCGCCGCGGTGCCGAGCTTGGCGGAGCGGTACTCACCGGAGCGCACCACGGCCGCGTACACGCCGAGCGAGGCGTTGTTGACGAACACGCGGTCGCCGATCAGCGCCAGATCGATCCGCCGCTCGACGGCGGCGCCGAAGGCGTCGAGCGCACCCGCCACGTCGTCGCGGTCGAGCCCGAGGTCGAGCGCGAAATGGTTGCGGGTGCCCGCGGGGACGCACACGAACGGCAGGCCGTGCCGCCGCGCGACGTCGGCGACGAGGGCCTGCGACCCGTCGCCACCCGCCATGCCGAGCACGTCGGCGCCGTCACGAACCGCCTGCTCGGCGAGTTCCCTCAGGTCGTCGCTGCGCCGCAGGAGCACGGGCACGACCCCGCGTCGCCGCGCCTCGGCTTCGAGGGCGAACCGCGCGACTTTGCCGCCCCCGGACCACGGGTTCATCAGCAGCACCCCGTGCCGGGCCGGGGGCACGAGCAGGCCGCGCACGCCGGCGGGCTCGATCGCGACCCGCGCGGCGGCCGTCGAGAGCACCGCGAGCCCGGCGACGACCACCAGCAGCACGAACGACCACGCGTCCGGCAATAGCACCGCGGCGACCAGCGCGAGCACGGCTACGCAGGCGGCCAGCACCCGGCCCACTCCCCTGCGCACGAGCGCGGCCCAGGCGGCCATGACGGTGAGCGCGAACAGGGCGACCGCGGCCACGAGCTGCCACGGCTGGTCCAGCAGCGCGACGACCGGGAGCACCACGACGGCGACGAGGGCGAGCAGGGCGACCGCCGCCGCGATCCGCCTCCTCCAGGACGGCCGCCGAGCATCGCGCATCGCCGCTCGCCTCCTCGCCACCGCCCGTGACCGAACCCTGCCCGGTCAGGGGCCGCGCCGCCTCACCCGCGACGGACGAGCTCGGGCGCGGCGAGCAGCTCGGTGAGCCTGGCCGCGAGCCGGTGCCCGGCGCGTGCCGAGGCCGCGCGGCCTCTGCCTCAGGCGCGACGGGCGAGGAGGTGGGCGTGCGGACTCTTCTCGTCGTCGTCCGGCTCCCGCAGGAAACGCGCGCGCACCTCGAACCCGGCCTCGCCGAGCAGCTCGGCGATCTGTTCGGGGCGCAGGCGCTGGAAGCCCAGCGACACGGGCCGGCCGAACGGGCGCTCCAGCAGCCGGACGTCGTCGCCGACCTGGAACGCCAGCAGCAGCTGCCCTCGCGGCGCGAGCACGCGGTGGAACTCGGCGAAGACCGAGGGCAGCCGCTCCAGCGGCGTGTGGATGAGCGAGTACATGGCGACGACACCGGCGAGCGAGCCGTCGGCGAGGTCCAGTTCGGTCATCGAGCCGACCTCGTAGCGCAGCCCCGGATTCTCCGCACGGGCCACGGCGATCATCTCCGGGGATAGGTCGAGGCCGAACACGTCGAGCCCGAGCCCGTGCAGGTGCGCGGTGCTGCGACCGGGCCCGCAGCCGACGTCGGCGACCCGTCCCCCACCACCGGCGAGCACCAGTTCGGCGAACGCGCCGAGCATCGCCCTGAGGAAGGGCTTCGCCGCCAGCTCCTCCTTGAACATCGCGGCGTAGTCCACCGCGAGGGCGTCGTAGAAGGCCCTGGTCCGGTCGAGGTGGGAGGACTCGGTCATACGGGCGACCCTAGCGTCGGCACGCTCCGGGACCGGCCGGATCCTCACAGCCGCGCCCACGCGGTGAAGGCCACCTTCACTGCGTGGAGTCAGCACAGCGGCGCCGAGCGCCTCCGTTTGGGTGGCGGCGGGAGACGGGTGGGCGCAGGCATGGTGGCCTTCACTGCAGTGGAATCAGCACAGCGGCGCGGAGCGCCTCCGGCAAGGTACGCCACTACACGCCGGCGGGAAAAAATCACCGGCCTCGTACCGACGAGAGGAACATTGTGCCCGGGAAGCCCGGTGAGCCAGCTTGACCGGCTTTCTCACGAGCTGAAACACTGACGGTACCCATTCCCTTGACAGAAACGCCTACCGTGCCGAACAAGACCACCGCACTGCCGGCCAGCACCGGAACCGAGGCGGCCGCGCGGGTCGCCGACGTGCTCCTGCTCTTCACTGGCGGGCCAGAGTACCTCGGCGTCAGCACCATCAGCCGTGAACTCGGGCTCTCCAAGGCCGTCGTGTACCGCATCCTCCAGTCGCTCGTCTCACGCGAGGTGCTCGCGACCGACCCCGGCGTGGTCGGCTACCGGCTCGGTCCCGCGGCGGTCGCGCTGGGCGCGAGCGCGCTGCGCCGGTTCGACGCCAGGACCGCCGCCGCTCCCGTACTGCGGCGCCTGCGCGACGAGACCGGCGAGACCACCACGCTCTCCGGCCTGGTCGGCGACGAGCGTGTGTACCTGGAGCAGTTCGAGAGCCGCGCCGAGATCAAGATGACCGTCGACATCGGGAAGCGGTTCCCGCTGCACGCCGGGTCGTCGGGCAAGGCGATGCTCGCGAACCTGCCGACGTGGCGGCGGGACGCCGTGCTCGCGGGCGAGCTGGCCGCGCTCACCGAGCGGACCATCACCGACGTGGCCACGCTGCGCGACGAGCTGACCACGATCGCCGCCGAGGGCGTCGCCGTGTCCCTCGGCGAGCGGCAGGCGGGCGCGGGTTCGGTCGCGGCCCCGCTCATCGGCCCCGACGGCGAGGTCCACGGCGCGATCAGCATCTGCGGCCCGGAGTACCGGTTCACGCCCGAGAAGATCGAGCGTTACCGCCGCCTCGTGCACGACGCTACCGAGGAGATCGCCCGCAACTGGGCAGGCCCGCAAGCCGCCGAAGCCACCCGCTGAGGGCCCGCGCCCCCACACGCAGTGAAGGCCACCTTCACTGCGTTCAACGCAGGCATGGTGGCCTTCACTGCATGGGGCGGACCCGGCTAACGGCCCCTGTGGAGGTACTTGCCCACCGGGTCGCCCTGGACCTTGCCGTCGGCGTACACGTGGTTGCCGCGCACGAAGGTGTCGGTGACCTTCGCCGACATCGCGAAGCCCTCGAACGGCGTGTACTCCTGAGTGGACTCCGAGTCGGCCGCGCGCACCGTCCACGACGCGTCCGGGTCGACGAGCGCGAAGTCGGCGTCGTAGCCCTCCGCGATCGTGCCCTTGCCCAGCAGGCCGTAGCGCTGCGCGGGGTTCCACGACGTGAGCTTGGCGATCTTCTGCAGCGACAGGCCCCGCTTCACGCCCTCACCGACCAGGCCGGGCAGCAGGTACTCCGCGCCGCCGAAGCCGGACTTGGCGAGGAACACGTCGTCGCGGTCGGAGCCGAACTTCAGCTCGTCGCGGCAGCACGCGTGGTCGCTGACGATCCAGTCGACCTCGCCCGCGAGCACGTGCCGCCACAGCGCCTCGACGTCCTCGCGCTCGCGCAGCGGCGGGTTGACCTTGCCGCCGATGCCGCTCGCGGTGTCCACATCGGCCAGCAGGTGCCCGACGGTGACCTCGCGCCGGAAGTCCACGTGCGGGAACGTCTTCGCCATGCGCAGTGCCGCGTCGAGCGCCTTCTCCGACGACAGGTGCAGCAGGTTGATGTTCGGCAGCCCGGTCTCGTGCGCGAGGTACGACGCGATGGTCACCGCGAGCCCCTCGGAGTGCGGTGGCCGCGACGCGCTGTAGGCGCGCAGGCCGGAGAGTGAACCGTCCTGCTCCACGAGCTTCGTGTACGCGGTCATGATCTCCGCGGTCTCGCAATGCAGCGACAGAGAGAGGTACGGCGCGTACTCGGTGAGCACCTCGCGTGCCTTCTGCACGCCGCGCATGACGAACTCGAAGTGCGCGAGGTCGTAGCGCTCGTCCGGCGGGATCATCAGGAAGTCGCTCTGGCTCGCCGAGCGGCCGTGCAGGCCGTGGCTGCCGTAGAACATGAAGATCTTGAACGACGTGACCCCGTGCTCCTCGACGAGGTACGGGATCTCCTCGATGTGCTGGGCCATCATGGGCGCGAGGTGGAACGCGTAGTCGATGTAGGCGTTGCCCTCGGCGGCGGAGAGCACCTCGGGAAAGAACTCGCGGTAGCTGCCGCCCTTGTTCAGGTAGTACTGCCCGGTGCGCATGTAGGTCAGCGCGGTGGTGACGCCGCCCTGTGCGCTCGCCCTGCTCTCCGTACCGGTGTCGGTGGCGAGCTCGTTGTAGATGCCCCAGTGCTGGTGGGCGTCCACCACACCGGGGAAGGCAAGAAGCCCGCGACCGTCGACGACACTGGCCGCGTCGTCGCGCGGCAGACCCGGTGCGAGGCGCACGATCCTGCCGTCGTTCACCGCGATGTCGGTGAGCTCGGGCCGCGCGTTGTCGGGGTCGTCCGGGCGCACCACCCGGACGTCGGTGACCAGTAGTTCAGTCGTCGCCATGCGTGCTCCTCACTGCGTGTTCTTCAGCCGGCGGGCCACGTCGTCCGCGGCCAGGTAGGACAGTCCGAAGGCGGGCAGCAGGCCGTTGCCCGCAAGGTAACCCGCGGCGCCGTGGCCGGAGATGCCGGCCGCCGCTCCGCCGGCCGCGTAGAGCCCGGGGATGGGCCGGCCGGCGTGGTCCACCACGGCGGCGTGCTCGTCGACGAGCAGCCCGCCCTGTGTGTGGAACAGCGCGGGCACCACGCGCACGGCCGCGTATCTCGGGGTCAGGGGGCGCTCCCAGCTCGTGCGGCCGAACTCGTCGGCCCAATCGCCCCGCGCGATCGCGGCGGCGTTCGCCAGCTCCTCGGCCAGTTCCCGCTCGGGCAGTCCGGTCGCGCGGGCGAGCGCGGGCGCGTCGTCGGCCCACACGACCACACCCGAGTCGACGGTGTCGCGGAAGTCCTGGAAGGGCTCGCACTGGGCGAAGATCACCTCGTCGAGCACGATCCAGCCGGTGCCGCCGGGGCGCGCGGCCAGCTCGGCGGCGTACTCGGAGTAGCCGCGCGTCTCGTTGCCGAACCGGCGGCCGCCGAGGTCGACGAGGATCCCGCCGTGCACGATCGTGGCCCAGCCGACGAGCGTGCCCGCACCGGCGGCGACCGCGCCGTGGCCCTGGTAGGCGTCGAGGAAACCCGTTGCGGCGCCGAGCTTCTCGCCGATCCGCAGCGCGTCGCCGAGTGACCGGTCGCTGCCCTGGTACAGCGCGTCGGCGATCTCCGGCAGGTACGTGCGCACGAGCTCCGGGTCGGCCCCGAAGCCGTTGGTGGCGAGCAGCACCGCGCGCGTGGGGATCTCCTCCTCGGCGCCGTCGGGGTAGCGCACGACGGCGGCGCGGACGTGCCCTTCGTCGTCGGTCGGCACCTCGACGAGCCGGGCGGGCGCGAGCAGCTCGATGTCCGGGTGCTCGGTGACCCGGCGTGCCAGGTGGTCGACGACGAGCGAGCCGTGCCGTCCCGGTACGGAATGGCAGCGCGGCACGGCGTGACCGGGATAGGTGAAGTCGGTGACGAGCGTGAGCGGCAGCTCCACGGAGTCGGCCAGCCACTCCACGAGCGGAGCGCTCACGTCGGCGAGCGTGCGTGCGAGCCGCGCGTCGGCCTGCCCGCGGGTCTTGGCCATGATGTCGGCGACGAACCGTTCCGGGGAGTCCTCGACCCCGGCCTCGGCCTGCCAGCGGGAGCCCGCGCCGGGGAACATCGCCGTGGACATCGAGGTGTTGTTGCCCCGGCGGAAGTGCTCGCTGGCCTCCACCACGAGCACGCTCAGTCCGTGCCCGGCGGCGCGCAGCGCACCGGCGAGCCCGCCGCCCGCACCCGCGACGACCAGATCGACCGCCTCGCTCATACCCCGCGAACTTCCTCTCTGAATTCCGTTCCTCCCACAGGAACGAGCGGAAAGCTTGCGGCCATCGTGGCATCCGGTACCCAGAGGAGTCAACGACCCTGCTCTCTTGACGTGAGGCAGGGAGCAGTGCGAACTTGATACACCAGCGCCAGCGCGAAGGGGCGAAACACGACGGTAATGTCGTTCCCCTAGAAGAAACACCAGGAACGGGAGGTACGCCCCATGACGGACGCGCTGTCCGGGATCCGGGTACTCGACACCGCGACGCTGTTCGCCGGTCCGCTCGCCGCGACGCTGCTCGCCGACTACGGCGCCGACGTGATCAAGATCGAGCACCCGAAGGGCGATCCGGTACGCAGCCACGGCGCGCAACGCGACGGCGTCGGCCTCTGGTGGAAGATGCTCGGCCGGGGCAAGAAGGCGATCACGCTCTACCTCGGCTCGCCCGAGGGCCAGGAGATCTTCCGCAGGATGGTCGCCGACGCCGACGTGGTGATCGAGAACTTCCGGCCAGGCACGCTGGAACGCTGGGGGCTCGGCTACGACGAACTGCGGAAGATCAACCCCGGAATCGTCCTCGCGCGGGTCACCGGCTTCGGGCAGATCGGCCCGTACTCGAAGCGTCCCGGCTTCGGCACGCTGGCCGAGGCGATGAGCGGTTTCGCGGCCATCACCGGAGAGCCGGACGGGCCGCCGACGCTGCCGCCGTTCGGCCTCGCCGACGGCATCGCGGCGCTGACCACGGCGTTCGCCGTGATGACGGCACTGCGCGCCAGGGAGCACACCGGCCACGGCCAGGTGGTGGACCTCGCCATCATCGAGCCGATCCTCACGCTGCTCGGGCCGCAGATCATCGCCTACGACCAGCTGGGCGAGCTTCAGGAGCGCACCGGCAACCGCTCGACCAACAACGCTCCGCGCAACACCTACCGCACGCGCGACGGCGGCTGGGTCGCGATCTCCACGAGCGCGCAATCGATCGCCGAACGCGTGATGCGCCTGGTCGGACGGCCCGAGCTGATCGAGGAGCCGTGGTTCGCCACCGGCGCCGAGCGCGCGCGGCACGCCGACGTGCTCGACGAGGCCGTGGGCTCGTGGATCGCCGAGCGCGACCGCGACGAGGTGATCAAGGCGTTCGAGGAGGCGCAGGCCGCCGTCGCGCCGATCTACACGGCCGCCGACATCATGGTCGACCCTCAGTTCGACGCGCTCGGCACGATCGCGACGCTGATGGACGACGAGCTGGGCCCGGTGAAGATGCAGAACGTGCTGTTCCGGCTTTCCGAGACCCCCGGCCGCATCACCTCCACCGGCGCCAAGCTGGGCGCGCACACCGAAGAGGTGCTCGGCCGCTACGACGTCACCGGCGAGCAGCTGGCCGAGCTGCGCCAGAAGGGTGTGATCCGGTGACGGCCCCCGCCAGGAGCTGGCTCTACGTGCCGGGCGACCGGCCGGAGCGCATCGCCAAGGCGCTCGCGTCCGACGCCGACGCCGTGATCCTCGACCTCGAGGACGCTGTCGCGCCTGCCGCGAAGGCCGAGGCACGGCGCACCGTCGTCGCGACACTCGCCGAGGGGCGGCGCGCCTACGTCCGGGTGAACGCCACGAACAGTCCACACGGGACGGCCGATCTCGCCGCGCTCGCCGCCGAGCCGGGTGCCCTCGCCGGGGTGCGACTGCCCAAGTGTGAGGACCCTGGCGAGCTGCGTCGCGTCGCCGACACGCTGGGCGTGCCCGTCTACCCGGTGCTGGAGTCGGCACTCGGCGTCGAGAACGCCTTCGCGCTGGCCACGGCGCACCCGCTCGTCGCCGGGATCTCGCTCGGCGAGGCCGACCTCGCCGCGGACCTGCGGGTGACCGGCGGCGAAGGGCTCGCGTGGCCACGCTCGCGGGTCGTGGTCGCCGCGCGCGCCGCCGGGCTGCCGAGCCCGGTGCAGAGCGTGTGGACGGCGGTGCGCGACCTCGACGGCCTGCGCGCCGACACCGAGCAGGGGCGGCGCGCGGGCTTCTTCGGGCGCTCCGTGATCCATCCGGCACAGATTCCCGTTGTCCATGAGGCCTGTGCCCCCGACGCCGAGGACGTCGCGTGGGCACGGTCCCTTGTGGACGCGGTGAGCGAGAACGACGAGGCGGCCTGGATCGATGCGTCCGGACGCTTTGTCGACAAGGCGATCGTGGAGCGGGCGCTGTGGCTGCTCGCGATCGCGGGGGAGAACCAGCACGTCAAGGAAGGCCACCCGTCATGACACGCACCCAGGATCCGCTGCTCGCCGCCGTCTCCGGCGGGGTCCGGCTGATCGAGCTCGGCCAGCCGTTCTTCACCGGCATGCCGTGCTCCCCGAACCACCCCGGGTTCCGGATGACGCTCATCCGCCGCCACGGCGACATGGAGCGTCCCGACGGCGGCTCGGCCGCCAACGAGATCATCGTCACCGGCGGGCATGTGGGCACCCACATCGACGCGCTGTCGCACGTGAGCCACTGCGGTGAGCTGCACGGCGGGGTCGACGCCGCCGAGGCGCAGCGGGGCGGCGTGTTCACCACGCACGGCGCCGAGAACCTGCCCGGCCTGCTGCGGCGCGGTGTGCTGCTCGACGTCGCCGCCGTGCACGCCGTGCCGACGCTGCCCGCCGGCTACGGCGTGACGGCCGACGACCTGGCGGCCGCCGCGAAGCTCGCCGACGCCGAGCCCGGCGAGGGTGACGTCGCGCTGATCCGCACCGGCTGGGCGCGCAACTTCGGCGACCCGGCCACGTACATGGGCAAGGAGTCCGGCGTTCCCGGCGCGACCGTGGAGGCCGCGGAGTGGCTGGCCGAACGCAAGATCGTCGCGACCGGAGCCGACACGACGGCGTACGAGCAGATCCCCGCGGGCGCCGGACACGCCGTGCTGCCCGTGCACCGGGTGCTGCTCGTGGAGTCCGGGATCTTCATCATGGAGCACCTCGACCTGGAGGCCGTCGCGGAGGCGGGCCTCGGCGAGTTCACGTTCCTGCTCGCTCCCCTGCGCATCACCGGCGGCACCGGCTCGCCCATCCGCCCGCTCGCGGCGGTGAGCGCATGACGACGCTCGTCCAGCGCCTCGCCGAGCTGGCGGACTCGGTGCGTGCCAAGGGACTTCCCGCCGAGCTGCGCGACGACGCCGCGCGCCGGGTGCTCGACGTGCTCGGCAACAGCCTCGCCGCCACCGCCGAGCCGCCGGCGAAGGCGGTCGGCGCGCTCGTCGCCGAATGGGGCGGGCAGGGCCGCGCGACCGCGATCGGCGGCGGCAGGCTCCCCGAGCCGAGCGCCGCGCTGCTGAACGGAACGCTCGCGCACTCGCTCGACTTCGACGACACGCACCTGCCCTCGGTGCTGCACCCCTCGGCCTCCGTGGTGCCCGCGGCGCTCGCGGTCGCCGAGTCCCGCGGCAAGAGCGGCGCCGCACTGCTCGACGCCATCGGCGTCGGCGTGGAGGTCGCCGTGCGCGTGGGCATGGCAGGCTACGACCGGGAACTGGGCAACTCCGTGTTCTTCGAGCGCGGCCTGCACGCCACGGCCATCTGCGGCGCGGTCGGCGGCGCGGTCGCCGCCGCGATGCTGTCCGATGTGGACGCCGAGGGAATCGCCGACGCGCTCGGCATCGCCGCGAGCATGGGCTCCGGGCTACTGGAGGCCAACCGCACCGGCGGCACGGTCAAGCGCGTGCACTGCGGCTGGGCAGCACACGCGGCCGTCACCGCCGCCGGCCTCGCGCGCACCGGGATCACCGGGCCGCCAACCGTGTTGGAGGGCCGGTTCGGGCTGCTGCAGGCGTTCTGCGGCGACCAGGTGGACCTCGACGCGCTCACCGACTCGCTCGGCGAGCGCTGGGAACTGCCCGGCATCTTCTTCAAGCCATACCCCTGCAACCACTTCACGCACGCCGGCATCGACGCCGCGCTGCGGCTGCGGGAACGGGGCGTGACGCCCGGCGAGATCGAGAGCATCGAGCTGGGCGCGCCCACCGCCGTGCTGCGCACGATCGGTGAGCCGCGCGAGGAGAAGATCCTGCCCAAGTCCGGCTACCACGCGGCGTTCTCCGGCCCCTACACCGTCGCGGCGGCGCTGCTCGGCGGCGGCGGGCTCGGCGTGTTCCACGAGGACTTCACCGACGCGGCGGCGGCCGACCCGGAGCGGCTCGCGCTCGCGGCCAAGGTCACGTGCGTGCCCGACGCCCGCTGCGACGAGATCTTCCCGCACCAGTTCCCCGCCGTCCTGCGGGTTCGCCTGCACGACGGCGCCGAGATCGAGGAGCGGGTGGACGAGAACCGGGGCGGCAACGGCAACCCGCTGTCCGCCGACGAGCTGGCGACCAAGTTCCGGCTCAACGCCACGCGCGCGGTCAGCGAGGACCGGGCGCGGCGGATCACCGAGCTGACCTACGGCCTCGCCGGACTGGCGGACGTCTCGGCGCTGACCGGCCAGCTCGTGAGCGCGTAAGAACCCTGACCACAACGAGGTGAGCCCATGACAACCACCCGATTCCGCTGGATCACGATCGGCCTGGTCGTATCGCTGATCGTCATCAACTACATCGATCGCAGCGCGGTGTCCTTCGCCGTACGCCCGCTGCAGGACGAGTTCGGCATCACGGCAACCCAGTACGGCGCGATCTCCAGCGCGTTCGCCATCGGGTACATGGTGTTCACGTTCCTGTCGGGATTCCTGGTCGACCGGTTCGGTCCACGCCGCGTGCTGCTGACGGCGATCGTGATCTTCTCGCTCGCCACGGCGCTGATCCCGCTGGCGGGCGGGTTCGCCGGGCTGCTGCTCGTGCGCATCATCCTCGGCGCGGGTGAGTCTCCGGCGTTCCCCGGTGCGACGCGGGTGGTGAGCCGGTGGCTGCCCCAGAAGGAACAGGGCATCGCGCTCGCGCTCATCGGCGGCGTCGCCGTGTCGGGCAGCCTGCTGATCGCGAGCCCGCTGCTGACGCAGCTGATCGGGCTCACGGGCTGGCGCGGCATGTTCTGGGTGATGGCCGGTGTCGGCGTGGTGTGGGCCGTGCTCGCGCTGTGGTTGCTGCGCAACACGCCGGACGAGAGCCCGTACCCCAACGACGCCGAGAAGGCCTACATCGCCCAGGGCCACACCGCAGCCGACGAGGCACCCGCGAGCAAGGCCGCCGTCGACTGGCGGGGGCTGTTCACCAACCGCAACCTGTGGCTCGTCGCGATCGGCTTCTTCTCGTGGGGCTTCATGTTCTGGGGCTTCATGTACTGGCTGCCCGAGTACCTGCAGCGCGCACACGGCCTGAGCATCGAGAGCGTCGGCGCGTTCTCCATCGCACCGTGGGCGGCCGGTGTGGTGGGCGCGCTGGTGGGTGGTGTGCTGGTGGACCGGCTCTACCGGCGCACCGGCAACGCCCGCACCAGGCTCACGATCATCGGCTGCGCGCTGCTGCTGGCCGGTGCCGCGCTGGTGCCGGTGTTCCTCACGACGAGCCTCACCGTCGCGCTGATCTTCATCTCGCTCGGCGTGGGCTGCGGGTTCATCACCGGTGGCATCTGGTTCGTTGCCTCGATCGACGCGGCGCCCAACCAGCCCGCGAGCGCGGCCGGTTTCGTGGATGCGGCGTTCGCGCTCGCCGGCATCATCGCGCCGTCGATCATGGGCTTCGTCGTCGACCGCACGGGCACGTTCACCAGTGGCTTCGTGCTGATGAGCTGCCTGGTGGCGGTGAGCGCACTGCTGTTGCTGTTCGTGTCCACCGATCCGCGCAGGAACGAGCCGGCGGCACCGGCCGTGGCGGCGGAGCACTCGTGACCGGCCCGCTGCGCGCGGCACTCTCCCCGGTGGAACTGGGCGGGGTGCCGCTGCGCAACCGGGTCTTCGTGCCGGGCCACACCACCAACTTCGGCCACGAGAACCGGCCCACCGCGAGGCACGCCGACTACCACGCCGAACGCGCCCGCGGCGGTGTCGGCCTCATCATCACCGAGGCCATCCGCGTGCACCCGACCAGCGCGGGCAGGCACATCAGCCTCGGCTGCTTCGACGACGCGAGCATCCCGGCGTACGCGGCCATCGCCGACGCCGTGCACGCCGAGGGCGCGGCCATCTTCGCGCAGATCATGCACGCGGGCAGGCAGGCGAACGGGGACGCGACGCGCACGGCGGCGTGGTCGGCGTCGGCGCTGCCGTGGGCGACCGGCGCGCACACCCCGCACGCCATGAGCACCCGCGACATCGGCACGGTGGTGCGGGCGTTCGGCGCGGCGGCGGCGCGGATGTCGCGCGCGGGCTACGACGGACTGGAGGTGCACGCCGGGCACGGGCATCTGCTCCAGCAGTTCCTCTCCCCCGTCACCAACCACCGCACCGACGGCTACGGCGGCAGCGGGGCCAACCGCCTGCGGCTCACGCGCGAGGTGCTCACAGCCGTGCGGGTGGCGGCGCCGGAGCTGCCCGTGGGCCTGCGGGTGAGCGCCGACGAGTTCCTGCCCGGCGGACTCGAACCCGGCGACGTCATCGAGATCGTGTCGACGTTGCGCGAGGAGTTCCCGCTCGCCTACGTGCACGTGAGCCATTCCGCCTACCACGGCAGCTGGTCGCTGGCCACGCAGATGGCGGACATGAGCTTCGGGCACGCGCCGTTCCGCCACCACGCCGGGATGTTCCGCCGCGCGCTGCCGGGGCTGCCCGTGCTCGCGGTGTGCCGCCTCGACAGCGTGGGCGAGGCGGCCGAGCTGATCGCCTCCGGCGAGGCCGACCTCGTGGGGCTCGCGCGCCCACACATCGCCGACCCGCACCTGGTGCGCAAGGCCGCCGAGGGCCGCGAGCACGAGACGCGCTCGTGCGTGGCGTGCAACCAGGGCTGCATCGGGCGGGTGGAGCAGAACCTGCCGATCTCGTGCGTGGTGAACCCGGAGGTCGGGGCCGAGCGCGTGTGGGCGGGCGTCCACAGTAGACGGCGAGCGGGCAGTGTCCTCGTCGTGGGCGGTGGTCCGGCCGGGCTGGAGGCGGCGCTCGCGGCGCACCGCAGGGGCAAGCGCGTGACGCTCGTCGAGGCCGCCGACCGGCTTGGCGGACAGGTCGCGCTCGCCGCCCGGGTGCCGGGCCGGGAGCGGTTCGGGCTGCTCACCCGGGAGCTGGAACGGGACGTGCGCGCGGCCGGGATCACCGTGCGCACCGGCGTGCGCGCCGACGCCGGGCTGGTGCGGGCCGAGTGCGCCGACGACGTCGTGCTCGCCACCGGCTCGGTGCCCGTCCGCCGCGAGCTGCCCGGCGGGCCACCGGTGCTGGACACGTGGCAGGCGGTGGAGACCGTGTGCGGCGAGGAGGCGGTGCCGAACGTCGTGGTGATCCGCGACGACTGCGGCAGCTGGGCCGCCGCCTCACTCGCCGAGGCGTTCGCGGCGCGGGGCGCGCGGGTGCACCTGGTGTCGCCCTCGGCGTCGTACAGCGCGCAGGTGACCACCTACTCCCGGCTGGCGCTGACGAAGCGGTTCACCGACCACGGCGTGCGCGTGCACCTCCTGCGCACCGTGAGCCCGAAGGACAGCGACACGGTGCTGCTGACCGACCCGGTCTCGGGTGGCACCGAGCCGATCACCGGCGTCGGCGCCGTCGTCGACGCGGGCGCGGCCACCTCCGCCGACGCGCTGCTGCACGAGCTGGCCGACGTGGCCCGCGTACACGTGGCGGGCGACGCCAACGCGCCGCGCACCGCGCTCGAAGCCGTCTACGAGGGCCGGGTCGCCGGTGCCGTACTGGCCGCCGAGCCCGACCCGGAACCCGTCCTGCTCGCACTGTCCCGCTGAAGGAGAACCATGTCCTCGATATCACTGAAGCCCCTCTACACCGCGACGGTCGAGGCGACCGGCGGCCGCGCGGGCACCGCCCGCTCGCACACCGGCTCATTGGAGCTGACCCTCGCCCGGCCCGCCGAGCGCGGCACCGGCGCGGGAACCGACCCCGAGGAGCTGTTCGCCGCGGGCTACGCGGCGTGCTTCGCGAGCGCCGTGACCGTCGCGGCCCGGCGCGAACGCGTACGGCTCGGCGCGTGCACGGTGACCGGGTCGGTGACGCTCGGCGAACAGCCCGACGGCCGGTACGCCATCGCGGTGCGCCTGGAGGTCTCCGCGCCCGACTGCGACCCCGCCGGGCTGCGCACGGTGGTCGCCACCGCCGACACCCTGTGCCCCTACTCCAACGCCCTGCGCGAGGGCGCGCCCGTGACGATCGAGATCGCGTGAGTACCGGCCGGATCGCCCTGGTCACCGGGGCCGCGCAGGGCATCGGCGCCGCGATCGCCGAGCGGCTGGCCTTCGCGGGGATGACCGTGGCGATGGCCGACCTCGCCGACCCGGCGGCGTGGACCACCACCCGCGACCAGGTCGCCGCCGCGGGCGAGTCGGTCGAGTCGGGCACTGCGCCGAGCACGCACCGCGTGGACGTGCGCTCGGCCGAAAGCTGCCGCGCGCTTGTGCGGGAGGTCGAGGCGAAGCTCGGCGGGCTCGACGTGCTGGTCAACAACGCGGGCGTGAACGGGCGCGGGGCCGCCGAGGAACTGTCCGAACAGGATTGGAACGATCCGATCGACGTCAACCTCTCTGGCACGTTCCGGATGTGCCAGGCGGCCTACCCGCTGCTCACGGCGTCGCCGGCGCCGTGCATCGTGAATCTCACCTCCACCGCGGGGCAGGTCGCCGTGCCCGGCTGCGCGGGCTACGCGGTGAGCAAGGCCGGGATCCTGCACCTCACGCGCGTCCTCGCGCTGGAGTGGGCCGCGAACGGCATCCGCGTCAACGCCGTCGGCCCGACGATCGTGCCGACCGCGATGAACGCCGACGTCCGCGCGGACGCGGAGTACCTGACGGACAAGCTCGCGTCGATCCCGTTCGGCCGGATGGTCGAACCCGGGGAGGTCGCCGACGGCGTCGCGTTCCTCGCCTCCCCGGCCGCGAAGATGGTCACCGGGCACACGCTGTTCGTGGACGGAGGAGTCGTGCTGGGCTGAATGGGCCGCAGGGAGCGGGGACGATCTAGCGCCATACGATGGGCGGTCTCGTCCCCCTCCGGTGAAGACAGGCGTGGAGCAGCCCCTTGAGTGACGACGACAGAAGACTGGTCGCAGGCCGTTACCGGTTGGCGGAACGCCTCGGTGCGGGCGCGATGGGTGAGGTGTGGAAGGGCGAGGACGAACGCCTGAACCGCACGGTCGCGCTCAAACAGCTGCATCTGCGCACGGCGCTCGACGCGGCGGGCGCCGGGGACCTGCGGGCCCGCGCGATGCGCGAGGGCCGCATCGCCGCGCGGCTCATGCACCCCAACGCGATCGCGATCTTCGACGTGGTCGAGGAGGAGGGCTACCCGTGGCTGGTGATGGAGTACCTGCCCTCCACCAGCCTCGCCGACCTGCTCGCCGCGCGCGGCAGCCTCCCGCCCGCCGAGGTCGCCGAGATCGGCAGGCAGGTCGCGGAGGCGCTGGCGGCCGCGCACCGCTCCGGGATCATCCACCGCGACGTCAAGCCCGCGAACGTGCTGCTCGCCGACAACGGCGTCGCCAAGATCTCCGACTTCGGCATCTCGCGCGCGGCCGGGGACGTGACGCTCACGGCGACCGGTCTCGTCGCGGGCACGCCCGCCTACTTCGCGCCCGAGGTGGCCAGGGGCAGCGACGCCGACGAGCGCTCCGACGTGTTCTCCCTCGGCTCCACGCTCTACCACGCGGTGGAGGGCAATCCGCCGTTCGGCAGGCACGACAACGCGATCGCGCTGCTGCACCGGGTGTCCCAGGGCGAGATCGACCCGCCCCGGCACGCGGGCCCGCTCACGCCGGTGCTGCTGCGGCTGCTGGACCCCGACCCCGATGCCAGGCCCGGCATGACCGAGGCCGGGCAGGCGCTGGCAGCGGTCGCCACGGCGAGTCCGGCCACCCCGGCGACGGCTCCCGAGCCGGGGCGACGACGCCTCGCCGTGGTCGGCCTTGCCGCGCTGATCGTGGTCGCGGTGCTCGGTGCCGGACTCTGGTTACTGCTCGGCGGCGGTGACGACCAGCGGGCCGGCGGCGACACCCCGCAGCCGGACCCCTCGGCCCCGGCGTCGTCCGCGCCTCGGGGACCCACGACGTCGGCCGAGGCCACGACCACCCCCGCGTCGCCCCCGCCGAGCACCAGCTCCCCCACGCCGACGCCCACCCCTCAGGGCAACCCCGACGAGCAGCGGATGGCCGCCGTGCGCGACTACTACGCGCTGCTGCCGGGCAACCTGGAGGCCGCCTACGCCCGCCTCTCGGACCGGTTCAAGAGCACGCGCTCGCCGAGCTTCGCCGACTACGCGTCGTTCTGGAACCAGATGAGCTCCGTGCAGGCCACGAACCTGAGCCCGGCAGGTGGTAACGCCGTCACCGCGACGATCACCTACACCTACGCGGACGGCGGCACCACGACCGAGCGGCACACCTACACCCTCGTCGACCAGAACGGCCAGTGGGCGATCGACGGCCAAGCCAGCTGAGTCGACGCTCCCCAAGGCCACCTTTGGTGCGTTGAACGCAACAAAGGTGGCCTTGGGGGCAGTTGGCCGACGCGGCGTCGGTCGCGGAAGGGGTGGCTCAGTGCACTACGCGTAGCCACAGGTTCGTCGCGTGCGGCACCTCGCTGAGGTGGATCTGCTCCAGCCGCACGTTGTCGCCGCCCGGCCGGTCGAACAGGCGCACGCCGTCGCCGAGCAGCACCGGCACGATGATCGTGAGGATCTCGTCGAGCACGCCCGCGTCGAGGCACTGCCTGGCGACGTCGGCGCCGAGCACGTTCACGTACTTCTCGCCCGCGGCCTCCTTCGCCTGGGACACGGCGCTGTCGAGGTCGCCGACGAACGTCACGCCCGGCACCGGGGCGGCGGGCGGGTTGTGGGTGAGCACGAACTGGGGGCCGTCCCAGCCGCCGCCGAACGCCTTGCCCTCCTTCTCGGCGTCGCCCCGGTGCGGGTCGTCGCCGCCGAACGTCCGGTTGCCCACGAGCAGCGCGCCGATGTCGCCGACGAGCGCGTCGATCTCCGGGTTCGGGCCGAGGTGCCCGGTCAGCCACGACATGTCCCCCTTGGGCCCGGCGATGAACCCGTCGAGCGACATCGACACCGAGTACAGAAGCTTGGCCATGTGCCTACCTCCGAGGTGGTGGATCCGTAGCCGGGTAGACCACAGGCGCCCGGAGAAGTCATCGCCGGCAGCCCCCACGCAGTGAAGGCCACCATCACTGCGTTGAACGCAGTGATGGTGGCCTTCACTGCAGTCGGGGTCAGGGGGTGAAGCGGGCCACGTAGCGCTTCTGCCACGGGGTCTCGACGGCGTGCGAGTCGTAGTGCGCCCGCACGTAGGCGACGGCCTCGGCGGCCGGTACGCCGTCGAGCACCGCGAGGCACGCCAGCGCGGTGCCGGTGCGGCCCTTGCCGCCCGCACACGCCAGCTCGACGCGCTCCGTGGCGGCACGCTCCCACGCGTCCCGCAGCACCTCGCGGGCCGCCGCCCGGTCGCTGGGCAGCCGGAAGTCGGGCCAGCGCAGCCAGCGGCTCTCCCACGTGAGGTCGGGCGGAGGCTTGCCGAGCAGGTACACGCCGTACTCGGGACGGGGCCCGGCGGGCAGCGGCTTGCGCAGTCCCCGGCCCCGCACCAGCCTGCCGGAGGGCAGCCGCAGCACACCCGCGGTCTCGGGCTCCCAGGTGTCGGTCACGAATCCGAGCCTAGCTAGAGCTCCTCGATGCCCCGCCAGCACCACGACCCGCTCACCTGCGCGACTTCGAGCGACACATCGCCCTCCACGCGCTCGCCCTGGTGCTCCAGCACCACGTGCGCCTTCGCGGTGGCGCTGGAGCCCGACTCCTGGACGGCGCCCGTGAGGTCGAACCGCGTGACCATCGACGCCTCGCGGGTGTAGCCCTCGATCGCGGCCTCCGAACCGGAGCAGACGAGCTGGTTGAGCGCGTCCTCGTCCTTGTTCTGGAAGCCCTGCGCAATCTGCTCGACCAGGTTGGCGGCCGGGCTGGAACCGGCGTCGACGCCGCCACCGGCACTCTCCTCGCCGTCGTCGCCGACGAGGAAGCCCGGCGCCACGAACGCCGTGATCACGAACGCGGCGGCCACGACCACCGCGGCCGAAAGGCCCACCCACAGCCCGGTCTTCCGCTTCGGCGGCCGAGGGCCCTGCGGCGGGAACGGCTGCTGCGGTGGGAAGCCTCCACCCGGCGGGAAGCCCTGTTGCTGCGGGTAGCCGCCCTGCCCGTAGGGACCCGGCTGCTGACCGTAGGGCTGACCCGGTTGCGGTGGGTACGTCATCGGAGAAGCCTTTCTGGAGTTGATCTCGGCCCGTTACGACGCCCCTCGCCCCGGGGAGGTTCCCTCCCGCGGTACCTGTCCGATCGGGCAGGTACCCCTACCGCGGTCGGAGGGTGTGCCCGCCCTCTGAACGGCACTAACCTGGTCTGCGTTCAGCAGCGTGGCTGGATGCGAGGAGGCGTTCACGTGCACCTGACCCGACCCGCACCGGAGCTGGCTGACGACCTCGGGCAGTGGGCCCGGCTGCCACAGCAGGCGGCGGCGCTGCCGGACACGGGACCGAACACCGGCGCCGAGCTGGAAGGCCCCGGCGCGGCACCCGCCCCTTCGAACACCGCGGGCCGGCTCGCGAAGTTCCACGTCCCCGAGATCGTGTTCGGCCCGCACGCGCTGGCCGAGCTGGGGCACTGCGCGCTGCGCGTGGGCGCGCGCAGGCCCTTCCTGGTCACCGACCCCGGGATCGTCGAGGCGGGCTGGACCGCCGAGGCGGTGGGTCACCTACGGCTCGCCGGGCTGCGGCCCGTGGTGTTCTCCGACCTCACGCCCAACCCCAAGGACCACGAGATCACGGCGGCCTACGAGCACTACGCCGAGAGCGGCGGCGACGTGATCCTCGCCGTCGGCGGCGGCTCGTGCATCGACGCGGCCAAGGGCGTCGCGATCCTGTCCGGCAACGGCGGCACCATCCTCGGCTTCGCCGGCGTCGACAAGGTCGTGCAGCCCATCCCGCCCCTGGTCATGGCGCCCTCGACGTCGGGAACGGGCGCCGACGTCTCCCAGTTCGCCGTCATCACCGACACCACGCGGCACACCAAGATCACCATCATCAGCCGCACGCTCGTGCCCGACATCTCCGTGATCGACCCCCGCCTGCTCACCACCATGCCGGAGGAGCTGAACGCGGCCACCGGGCTCGACGCGCTGACCCACGCCGTAGAGGCCTACGTCTCCCGCGCGCACAACCGGCTCACCGACCACCACGCGCTGCACGCGGCCCACCTCATCACCAGCAATCTGCGCAGCACGACCGTGCAGCCGAGACGGGCCGAGCCGAGGATCGGCATGGCACAGGGCGCGCTCGAGGCGGGGATGGCCTTTACCAACGCCATCCTCGGCATCACGCACGCGATGAGCCACCAGGTCGGCGGCCTGCTCGACGCGCCGCACGGCGTGCTCAACGGGGTGCTGCTGCCGCACGCGATCCGGTTCAACGCCGCCGCGGACCCGAACCGCTACGTGCCGCTCGCGGCGGCCGTCGGCATCGACGTGACGGGCCGTCCCGCCGACGAGGTGGCCGACGAGCTGGCCTCGTTCATCCGCACGCTCGCCGACGACGTGGGCGTGCCGAGTGGCCTGTCGGACCTCGGCGTCACCGAGGCCGACATTCCCACGCTCGCGCGCACCACGCTCGACGACGCCTGCCTGGCCACCAACCCGCGCGAGGTCGACGCCGAGGACGTGACCGCGCTGTTCCGGCAGGCACTGTGAGGAACCCATGACATCCTCACCGCACACCGGCTTCGGCCGCGACGAGGCCGATCTCGGTGCGCTCACCGGCGTGCGCTCCGGCAAGCGCTCGTTCTACCCGGAGTACGTGCGCTCGGCGGAGCGGCTGGAGAACGCCGTGCGGGCGCTGGACCGGATCTCGCGCGCGCTCGTGCGCACGGCCGAGGGCCCTCGCGGGCTCGTCGAGGCCGTGGTGCACGCCGCCGCCGAGCACCTGCACGCCGACTGGCTGCTGGTCGCAGTCGCCGACGGCGCGCTGCAGGCCGCGCGGCCGAGGTTCCTGCTGCTGCGCGGTGCCGAGCTGATCGACGACGAGCGGCTGCTGCCCGCAGAGGCCCTGCCCCACCTGCACGTGCTGCGGTCGCGGCCGTGGGAGGCCGAGGACGCGGGCGGCGGCCCGATCGGCCCGATCGTGCGGGTGTCGATGACGCTGGACGGAGAGCCGGTGGGCGGCATCGCCGGGCTGCCGGGCTTCGGCGTGGACGTGGCCGACACCGACCTGGCGATCCTGCGGGTGCTCGCCAACCAGGCCGCGGTGGCGCTGCACAACTCGTTCCTGCTGCACGCGGCGACGAAGTTGCGCGGCAAGACCGAGATGCTTTCCGAGGCCGCACAGCGGCAGGCGAGGGAGCTGGCCGAGACCCAGCAGCGGCTGATCGAGGCCATGCAGCGGCAGGCGCTCGACGACGAGCGGCACCGCATCGCGCGCGAGCTGCACGACAGCGTCACGCAGGACGTGCTCTCGGCGGGCATGACGGTGGAGGTGTGCCGGGCCGAGCTGGCCGCCGAGGGCGGGCACGACCAGGTGGTTGGCCAGCTGACGGCGGCGAAGGACCTCACCAGGCACGCGGTCGAGCGGCTGCGGGCCGCGATCTACGCGCTGCACAACGGGTCGGAGGAGCCGCCGGGTTCGCTGCCGGTGCTGCTGGAACGGCTCTCGTCGGTGCACCTGCCGAGCGACCTCAAGGTGCGGGTGCGTGTCGTCGGCACGCCGGTGCCGCTGCCGGGCGAGGTCGAGCACTCGTTGCTGCGGCTGGCCGGGGAGGCACTGTTCAACACGGTCATGCACACCACCGCGGAGCAGGCGCTCGTGCGGCTGCGCTACCGGCCGGAGCGGATCGTGCTCGCGATCTCCGACGACGGCGACGGCGACCCGGCCCAGCTGCGCAAGACGCTCAAGCTCACCGCCTCCACCGATCTGGCAGGCGTGCACCGGGGGCTGGCGAACATGCAGGCCAGGGCAAAGGAGCTGGGCGGCACGATGTCGATCCGGCGCTCCGAGCTGGGCGGGATCATGCTCCTGCTCGACATCCCCCTTCCCTTGCGGCGGAACGGAAAGGCGGCACCATGAACCGACAGGCGACGCGCCCCCGCGCGGAGCAGGGGCAGCTGAGCATCGTGCTGGTGGACGACCACGCGATCGTGCGGCAGGGCCTGCGGTCCATCCTCGACCGCGAGGACGACATGCGCGTGGTCGGCGAGGCCACCACGGCGACCGAGGCGAGGGCGGTGCTCGACCGGCTACGGCCCGACATCGTGCTGCTGGACCTGAAGCTGGGCACCGGATCCGACACCGAGGGCCTCGAGCTGTGCTCGGAGATCACGGCGAACCATCCGGAGATCGGCGTGCTCGTGCTGACGACGTTCCTCGACGACGCCTACGTGCTGGAGGCCGTGCATCGCGGCGCGAAGGGCTACGTGATCAAGGACGTGGACACGAGCGCGCTCGTGTCGGCGATCCGCACGGTCGCGCGCGACGAGAGCGCGTTCGACTCCCGCTCGGCGTCGGTGATGGCACGCTCGATCCGCACCGCGCCCGAGGAGCCCGCGCTCACCGAACGGGAGCAGGGCGTGCTCGAGTTGCTGGCGACGGGCCTGAGCAACCGCGTCGTGGGCGAGCGGCTGTTCATCTCCGAGACCACGGTGAAGTTCCACGTCCGCAACATCATGCGCAAGCTCGGCGCCGCTACCCGCGCCGAGGCCGTGTACGAGGCCAGCAAGATGGGGCTGATCTAGCCGGTGTGGACGGTGAGCCAGCCGCCGTGGTGCTCGCTCACCGTGAACGGCAGCCCGGTGCTCGCGCCCAGCGCGGTGAGCTCCGCGAGACCGAACCGGCGGACGTGGCCGTAACACGTGCTCGGCTCGTCCTCGAACGGCACCGCCACCACCACCCGCCGCGCGGCGAGCCGCAACGCCTCGGCGAGCACCAGCGCGCCGTCGGCGGGCGCGAGATGCTCCAGCAGGTGCAGCACGGTCACCGTGTCGGCCGCGCCGTCGGGCAGCGGCACGGCGGCGGCGTCGCACGTGATCGTGCGCAGCGGCACGCCCTCGCTCGCGGCGACCGCCGACAACAGCCGCATGCTCCCGGCAACGAGGTCCGACGCGGTCACCTCGTAGCCGTCGCGACGGGCCAGCAGCAGGGGGAAGAACCCGAAGCACGAGCCCAGATCGAGCACACGTCCCGGGGGCACGAGCGCAGCCGCTCGGTCGTAGACAGGTGCGAGGTCGGCGGTCCACGAGCGCCCGCGCGGCCGTGCGCGCAGCCGGGCGAGGGTGTTGCCGTAGAACGCCCGCCACGCCGGCAACGCGCCGGGGACGGTCGAGCGCACCACGCCGACGAAGATCCGTTCGAACAGCTCGGACCCGGCGAGCAGGCCCGGCCGGAACAGCTCGCCGGCGAGCAGCTCGGTGAGGTCGTTGCCCAGGTCGGCACGGCGCAGCACATGGCTCACCTCCACGCGCGAGCCCCCCTTGTGCAACCGGAAATGCCGGGTACCCGCGAGCACCGGGCCCAGCGACGTCCGCGGCGCACCCCCGCCGAGCCGCACCACACGCACCCGCTCGTCGCGGTACTCCCCCGGCTCGCCCGGTGCCAGCGGGTCGAGCACCGGCAGCACACTCGTCATCGCGCCCCCAACGGCAGATCCCGCGCGGCCCGCTCCAGACCGGCCAGGTCACGCACCACGCGCACGCGGCCGCAGTGCTCGGAGTAGGCGGGCAGGTCACACGCGCCGAGACCCCACGAGTGCCTCGGCTCCGGCGTCAGCCACAGCACGTCCCGGGCCCTGCGCGCGATCTCGGCGAACGCGCCGAGGTTCGGGTCGTTGCCGTTGCCGCGCCCGTCGCCGAGCACCAGCACGGTGGTCCTGCGGTTCACGGCGCCCGCGTGCTCGGCGAGGAACGTGCCGAACGCGGCGCCGTAGTCGGAGTTGGCGTCGACGTCGATCACCTCACCACGGAAGAGCGCACCGAGCGCGTCCTCGATCCGCTGCCCCGCGAACAGGCCACTGATCTCGGCGATCTCGGCGACGAACGCGTAGGAACGGACCTTGGCGAACAGGTCGTGCAGCCCGTACAGCAGCCGCAACGTGAACCCGGCCGTCGCCCGCACCGACAGGCTCACGTCCGCGAGCACCACGAGCCTCGGCTTGTCCTCGGTCTGGCTGATCGTGACGGGGCGGAAGGGCACGCCGTCGTAGCGCAGGTTGCGGCGCATGGTCCTCGCCGAGTCGATGCGCCCGCGAGGGGCAGGCCGCTTGCGGTGGGTCACCGCTCCGCGCAGCGTGGCCACGATGCGGTGCAGCGCCTCCTCCAGCTCCTCGTGCCCCGCCTCGTCGCCCCGCCACTCGCCCTGCTCGACCGAGTTCTCCAGCCACAGCAGGTGTTCGAGGTGCTTGCGCAACGCTTCGGGCAGCCGTTCCAGCAGCCGTTCGTCGAGCTTCCCGCCCAGTGCGAGTGCGTCCCGCTCGTCCCCCGCGTCGCCGTCGTCCTCGCCCGAGCCCTCCAGCCAGCTCAGCAGCGCGTCCTGCTCGGCGAGGCTCAGCGACGCGTCGACCGGGGTTCCGCGCGCCTTGCCCAGCTGCCCCGGCGCGACGCCGTGGCTGCGGTCGATCTCGAGCAGCACCTCGTTGGAACCGTCCATCGTGGACACGTCCTGCTGGGAGAACACCACCTCGTCCTCGGTCTCGTTGTCGAGCACGATCGGGTTCAGCTCGGGGTGCGGGCTGTAGCGCTCGACGAGGTTTTCCTTCTCGAACGCCTCGCCCAGCTCCGCGTCGGGGCTCTCCATGTCGGCCCTCGGCGGGCGCTGGCCCACCTCCTCGGCGAGCGTGAAGTCCTCCAGCAACTTCCCGCCGGGGCCGCTCGCCTCCGAGTCCTCCCACTGCTCGTTGTCGAAGCGCACCAGTGCGAAGAAGGCGGCGAACAGCTCGTCGAAGAGCCCGCCGTCGCGGTGGTCCTTCACGAGTGAGCAGCGCAGGCCCTCGCGAAACAGCTCGCGGTCGGCGACGATCCCCTTCGCCGCGACACACCGGGCGGCGTCGACCACCTCGGGCGACGACACCCGCAGCCCGGCGTGCCGCAGCAACCGCGCGAACCGGTGCAGGCTCCTCAGCATCGCCGCCCCTACCGCGTGCGACGGCCGTGGTTGGCGACGAACGAGCGCTCCCCCTGGCTGCCGCTCACCCGGCGCGGCGCCGCCTGCGTGCCGGTGCGCTCGCCGTAGTAACCGGAGCCGTGCCTGCCGGGCGTGTCCCGCGCGGCCCGCAGCGCCGCGCCCGTTCCGGGGTCGTCGGCACCACCGGTTTCGGGTACGGGCACCGGCCGCTCCCCCTCCACGAGCGCGGGCAGCACGCGCAGGGCGCGCTCCACGTCGCGCTCGTACTTGGCCACCACCGAGATCGTGTCCTCCAGCAGCGCGGTGTCGGGCTCGGTGGCGCCGAGCAGCGCGAGCGTGCGAGCCCAGTCGATCGCCTCTGAGATGCCGGGAGGCTTGCGCAGCCCCTGCTCCCGCAGGCCACGCACCACGTCGACGAGGTGCCCGGCGACGGCCTCGGGCAGCCCGGTGCTCTTCGAGCGGATGATCTCCAGTTCCCGTTCCGCCGACGGGTAGCCGAGGAACAGGTGCAGGCAGCGGCGTTTGAGTGCGGCCGAGAGATCCCTGGTGTTGTTGGACGTCAGCACCACCAGCGGCACGTGCCGGGCCGTGAACGTCCCGAGCTCGGGCACCGACACCTGGTACTCGGCGAGCATCTCCAGCAACACCGCCTCCAGCGCTTCGTCGGCGCGGTCCACCTCGTCCACGAGCAGCACCACGGGCTCCGGCGAGCGGATGGCGCGCAGCAGCGGTCGCTCGGCGAGGAAGCGCTCGGAGAAGAACACCGAATCGTGCGCGCCGATCGCCTCAACCGCACCGGCGAGGTCGTCCGCGTCGGCCACGATCTGGGCGATCTTCTCCCGCAGGATCTGCGTGTAGAGCATCTGCTTGCCGTAGTCCCACTCGTAGAGGGCCTTGGTCTCGTCCTGGCCCTCGTAGCACTGCAGGCGCAGCAGCGGCCTGCCCGTCGCGGCGGCGAGCGCCTTGGCGAGCTCGGTCTTGCCGACCCCCGCGGGCCCCTCCAGCAGCAGCGGCTTGCCCAGCCGGGCCTGCAGGAAGACCGTGGTGGCCAGCGCGCGGTCGGCGAGATAGCCGACGTCGCCGAGCCGGGACGTGACCTCCTCCACGGAGGCGAACGACTGGGGGCGGTGCCCGTTTCGAGAGCTCACGCGCGGCAATCCCTTCGGTCGTGGGACGTGGGTGTTCCGCGGCGGCCGGACCCGCCGCGGAACACCCACGGGCTGGGGGAAATCAGGAGATGAGGTCGTCGAGGTCGCCGTTGAAGCAGTGGTCCACCACCGGCCGCACCGTTTCGAACGTCGTCTCCTTGGGGTTGCCCGGCGTGCAGGCGTCGCCGAGCACGTGGTTCGACACGCGGTCGACATCGGCCTTGTCGCCCTTGATGGTCTTGGCCCTGGCGTAGAACTCGGTGGGTCCCGTGCCGAGCCGGTTCTTCGGGTGCGTGTCCTGGGTGACGTCGACGAACCGCTCCGGGATGCCCACGTCGCGGAGCAGCCGGATCGCCGCGGCCACGGCGGCGTCGGCGGCGCGCACCTCGGTCATGCCGGTGGTGTCCACGCCCAGCGCCTCGGCGAGCTTCGCGTAGCGCTTGTAGGCCACGGGCAGGTTCCACGCCCACACGCGTGGCAGCGCGATCGCGTTGTTGAGGCCGTGATGGGTGTCGTAGAACGCGCTCACGGCGTGCGAGATCGAGTGGATCACTCCGAGCCCGCCGGAGTTGAACGCCTGCGCCGCCGTGTACTGCGCGTACATCATGCCTTCGCGGGCGCGCAGGTTGTCGCCGTGCCACGTCGCGGTGCGCAGGTGCTCGCCCACCAGCTCCGCCGAGTACAGGGCGCTGCCGAGCGAAGGGGTGAAGTCCAACCTGGACACATACGGCTCGGAGGCGTGCGCGAGCACGTCGAACCCGCACTGGGCGGTGAAATGCGAGGGGCAGTCGTAGTACAGCACCGGGTCGTCGATCGCGAGCGTCACCACCGAGTGGTCGTCGAACGCGACGTACTTGTGCGGGTTGGCGGGGTCGGTGGTGGTGTCGGTGATGACGTAGGCCCACGACGTCTCCGAACCCGTGCCCGCCGTGGTGGAAACCGCGATGTGCGGCGGGTTCTTCGGGTTCTCCGACTTGTTGAAGCCCTCGAACTCGTTGACGTTGCGCCCGTCGTGGGCCACCGAGATGCGGGCGCCCTTGCAGGCGTCGTGCGAGGAACCGCCGCCGATCGAGACGAAGCCGTCGCAGCCCGACTCCTGGTAGAGCGCGACGGAGTCCATGACGTTGTAGTCCTTCGGATTGGACTCCACCTTGTCGTACACGGTGGGCTCGAGGCCGTGGTACTTCAGCGACTCGACGATCTTGTGCACGATCTCGGTGCCCCGCAGCCCCGAGGTCATCACCAGCGGACGTCGCATGCCGATCTTCAGTGCCTCGGGGCCGATCATCTCGTGGGAGCCCGGGCCGAGCAGCGCGCGCGGGATCGGGTGGAACTCCTTGAGGGGAAACGGCTTGAGTAGTTCGTCGACCTGCATTGGCTGACCCTTTCCGTGATGGCACGTACTGGAGCCGAAGGTATGACCGGCGTCACGGCGCTCCAAGGGTCGCGAGCGGAAACCCCTCGCCCGGAACCGGTGTCCGGCCGGGTGGAGGGCACCCGCCCCCTCCACCCGGACAGGCCCGCGCGCGAGTCCCCCGCTCCGGCGCGCGAGTCCCCCCGTCCGGCGCGCGAGTCCCCCCGTCCGGCGCGCGAGTCCCCCCTTCCGGCGCGCGAGTCCCCCCTTCCGGCGCGCGAGTCCCCCGCTCCGGCGCGCGAGTTCCGCGTTCCGGACGGCGAGTTGCGCACTCGCCGCTGCGCGAACGGGCAACTCGTGGACCAGAGCGGGGGACTCGCGGACCGGAGCGGGGGACTCGCCACCCTGGGCGAACGCTGCCGCTGACCCGAGCCGGGAACGCACGACTCGCAGGCCGGAGCGGGCAACTCGCGGGCCGGAGCGGGCAACTCGCGAACCGGAGCGGGCAACTCGCGGGCCGGAGCGGGGGACTCGCGGGCCGGAGCGGGGGACTCGCGGGCCGTGCGCCGTGCATACCGAACCGGCCACGGGCGCAGACGCGGCGCACGCGCGTCGGCGCCCGCTGACGGACCCGGTTGACATGCAGCCGTTTGGCTGCCTATATTCAGGCAGCCAAACGGCTGCATATTCGAGGACGGCGATGGACGAGGTATTCAAGGCACTGGCCGACCCCAGCCGCCGCCTGCTACTGGACAGCCTGAACGCCCGCAACGGGCAGACCCTGCGCGAGCTGTGCGCGGGGCTGGAGATGGCGCGCCAGTCCGTCAGCAAGCACCTGGCCGTCCTTGAGGCGGCCAACCTGATCACCACGGTCTGGCGCGGCCGCGAGAAGTGCCACTACCTCAACGCCGCGCCGATCAACGCCATCGCCGACCGCTGGATCAACCGGTTCGACCGCGAGCGCGTGCAGGCCCTCGCGGACCTCAAGACCGCATTGGAGTCGGAACCCATGAGCAAACCGGAATTCGTCTACACGACCTACATCAACACCACGCCGGAACGCCTGTGGCAGGCCCTGACCGAGCCTGCCTTCACCCGCCGCTACTGGGGAGTCACCTTCGAGACCGACTGGCGCGAGGGCTCCACCATGGCGTGGGAGCAGAACGGCTGGCGCAGCGACGACGCCGCCCAGGTGGTGCTGGAGGCGAAGCCATACGAGCGACTGTCCTACGCGTGGCACACCTTCACGCCCGAGTTCGCCGGGGCGGTCGGCATGTCCGAGGGGAAAGTCGCCGCGCTGGCGGCCGAACGCCGATCGAAGGTGACCTTCGAGCTCGAACAGCAGGGCTCGCTGGTGAAGCTGACGGTCGTGCACGACGGTTTCGACCAGGGCAGCACACTGCTGGAGAGCATCAGCGAAGGCTGGCCCGCGCTGCTGGCGAGCCTCAAGACCCTGCTGGAGACCGGCGAAGCGCTGCCGGAGCCCGAACCGGCGGCCTGAACCGATGGCCCGCCATGCTCAGGCGGGCCGGGAGCTGCCGGGAGCCGGCGACGGGACCGTGGCCTGGCCGCGAGGTCCGTTCGACCGTGCCGACGAGACTGACCTGGCCTACCGGGACGCGCGCCGCCCACGCCAGCCGACGGTGACCTGATCGAAGGGCACACGATCCTGCGCGACCGGCACACCGCAGCCGCGCAGGCAGCCGGCCACCCGAGCGCGCCGGACCTCAGCGGTCAGGCTCCTCCTCGTCGGTGCTCGTCGGCCTGGTTTTCCCGGTGCCTCCCAGCCCCGGTGCGACGTCTGCCGGGTCGATGGTGCTCTCGTCCTTGTTCGGGCCGCCCTCGGGCGGATCGGGCTCGGGCACACCGGCCGCAGTACCTTCGTAGTCGTTCTGACGGTGCTTCATTGTCGGCTCCTTCGACGACCATGACCGGATTCCCGCTCGGACACACCGCAAACGCCCGCCGTCAAAGCCGGGGGCGGCGCACCCGCTTCGGTTCCTCGACCGGCTCCGGCTTCAACGGCGACGCCGCGCCCGGGTCCGGCACCTGCCACACCTCGTGGTCCAGCGCCTCGGGCACCGAGGGCTCCGGTCTGGCCGCCGTCCGCCCGGACATCGCGACCGGACGGAACCCGCTGCCTGCCGGGTCGCCGAGCGCCGAGCGTCCACGTAGCCGGGGCGGGACACCGGGCGTGGCCTGCGGGGTCCGCGTGCGCCGTTCGCCGTCGTCGAGCGACCGCGCCGAGCGTCTGCCCGACGTCGAACGGCCGGCGCCGGGCATCATCGGCGGCATCATCATCATGGGCGGGACCATGCGCCCAGCCGTGCCCTGCGACGCCGGCCCCGCGCCACGGGGCGACTCCGGTGGCTGCGGCGGCTGGGGGACTCCGCGGTCCTCCGTCATGGGCACGGGGTTCGCGGCCTGTTCGATCCGGGACGGTGTGTCCGGGCCACCGGACTCCGGAAGGGATCCGGCGGGGCGCGCGCCGCCGTCGCCGGGGGAACCACCGGCGATGTCGCTCGGGTCGAGCGAGCGGCCGCCCGGCGAGCGCGATCCTCGCGACTGCAACCCGCCCGGGACGTACCCGGCGCCGGGCGGCACGGCGACGAGACCCGGGATCGAGACGCTGCCGGGCGGCAACGCCGAACCGCCGCCCACGACGGGCGCCGACGCCAGGGCAGGCCCGCCCGCCAGCACGGGAGCGCCTTCTCCCGCACAACAGTCCCCCGCCGCAGCCGGTGACGAGTCACCGCCCGCGGCGAGGAGCACCGCCTCGGCGGCGGCGTGGAAGTACCGGTCGAGCTCGGTGAGGTGGACCGCCGCCTCCCGCGGGCTCTCGTCGGTCGCCCGCTCCACCGTGTCCGTCACCCTGGCGCGGGTGAGCAGCAGCTGCCTGGCGAGGTCGTCGAGGGCCTGCCACGGCCTGTGCTCGGTGATCCGCGTGAGCAGCTCGTCGACCTCGGCCTTGAGGCGCGTGGCCTCCCGGAGGAAATCGGCGCCGGTCGCGTCCTTCCACTGTGGACGTAGGCAGTCCAGCTCGTGGTGCAACGTGTCGGACAGCTGCCGCAGCTCGTCGGCGACCGCGCGCCACATCCGGCCGGCCTGCTCGACCCTCGGCAGGTGGGCGTGCGCCTCCACGTCCGCGACCGCGAACTGCACCATGCCGGGCAGGTTCCCGTACTCCACGCTCACACCTCCCTGAGCACGATGCCGAGCACCGTGCCCGTCACGGCCTGCGCACCCGCCCGGTCGGTCGCCTCGTAGTCCTCGGCCGCGGTGAAGGCCACCGCCTTCAGGGTCGCGATGGCCTGCGTGGTGTCGCGGAGGAAATCGGCGAGCGCCACAGTGGACAGTGCGTCTGCGGTCGTGAACGCCGCGCACGCCTGCGTGCCGCCCTGGCAGGCGGGTACGTCGACGACTTCGACGTCCACCCCGGGCGCGTGCAGCCGTTCGGCGAAGCGCCGCATCGCATCCGGGTCACCGTGCATCTCCTGGCGTGCCTCGCACATGGCTTCTCCGTTCACGCGTTGTCGTCCTTCGGCAGCCACGCGAGCTGGACGAGCCGGGGAGCGTTGCGCCTGCCGACCAGCCACGCCCTGCCCGGTGGCAGCAGCTCCGGTTTCAGCCCGCCGAGCAGGGGGCCCTCGTCCTTGTCGCCGGACATCAGCAGGCCGGGCGAGCCGATGTCGCGCAGCCGCGAGATGAACGGTTCGAACAGCGCCCTGCTCGCGCCTCCGGTCCGGCGTGCCAGCACCACGTGCATGCCGATGTCACGCCCCTGCGGCAGGAAGTCGAGGATCGGCAGGAACGGGTTGTCCATCTGGCTCACCACGAGGTCGTAGTCGTCGATGAGGATGAACAGCTCGGGCCCGCGCCACCAGCTGCGCTCGCGGAGCTGTTCCGGTGTCACGTCCGGACCCGGCAGGCGCGCCCTCATCTCCTCGGCCACCTGCCGCATCAGCCGGGTCGTCGATTCGCGGTCGGTGCCGTACCCGATGAGGTGCTCCGACCGGACGTCGCCGAGCAGGCCACGCCGGTGGTCGATGATGATCAGCCGCGCTTGCCGGGGTTCGTAGCTGTCGGTGATGCCGCGCGCGACCGTGCGGAGGAACGTCGTCTTGCCCGCCTCGGTGTCGCCGAGCAGCACGAGGTGGGCGTCCGAGGTGAAGTCCAGGCGCACGGGGCCGAAGTCCTGCTCGGCGATGCCCACCGCCAGCTTGTGCGACGCGGAGTCGTGCGCGCGCGCCAGCTGTGCGTACGGCAGCTTCGCCGGCAGCAGCCGCACGGCGGGCGCGGGCTGTCCCTCCCACGCCGAGGACACCGTTTCCACCAGCTCGCGCACCCCGCGCCCGAGGTCGGCCGGGTCGTCGACACCGTCGATCCGGGGCAGCGCGATGAGCAGCTGGTGCTTGCTCATCGTCACGCCGCGGCCCGGTGCGCCCTCGGGCACCTTGATCGCCGACGCGCGGTCGACCATGCTGTCGATCGGGTCGCCGATGCGCAGCTCCAGCTTGCTGCCGAAGAGGTCCCTGATGTTCATGCGCAGGTCGAACATGCGGGACGCGGACGCGACCACGTGCACGCCGTAGGCGAGCCCGCGCGCGGCGATGTCGGCGACCACCGTCTCCAGGTCCTCGAACTCGTTGCGCAGGGTGCTCCAGCCGTCGATCACGAGGAACACGTCGCCCCACGGGTCGCCGTCCGGCTGCTCGCGCCGCAACCGCCGGTATGACTGCATGCTGTCGACCTCCTGCTCCGCGAACGCCCTTTCCCGCTTGGCGATCAGGGTGCGCAGCTCGGCGATGGTCCGGCGCACCGCGCCGACGTTCTGCCTACCCGCGACGCCGCCGACGTGCGGCAGCCCCCGGAGGGAGCTGAGCGCGCCACCGCCGAAGTCGAGGCAGTAGAACTGCGCCTCCCTCGGCGTGTGGGTCAGGGCGAGGCTGGTGATGATCGACCGCAGCGCGGTGCTCTTGCCCGAGCGCGGGCCGCCGATCACGAGCACGTGGCCCGCCCCGCCGGACAGGTCCAGCACGAGCGGGTCACGGCGCTGGTCCAGCGGCCGGTCGAGGACGCCGATCACGGCGCGCAACGCCCCGGCGAGCCGTTCGTCCGTGCAGCCGTACCCGCGCTCGTCGTCGCGGGTGAGGCCGGGCAGCAGCGAGTCGAGCGTTGGCGACTCCGCCAGCGGAGGCAGCCACACCTGATGGGCCGGGGTGCCACGGCCCTTCATCCGGTCGACGATGATGTCCAGCAGGCTCTCCCCCACCGTGTCCTCGTCGGCGGGTTTCTCCGTGACCGCCCCGTCCTCCTCGACGGCGGGCGCCTCGTACCGCGTCGAGTACTCCAGCAGCTCCACGGCGCCGTCACCGCTCTGCTCGGCCCCGCGCACGTCGGGCAGGTGGTAGGTGCCGGAGACGTAGGCCGACCGGAACCGGAGCATGGACTCGTTGTCGGTCTTGAGGAACCCGTGGCCCGGCGCGCGCGGTAGCTTGAACGCGTCGCCGACGCCGAGCACGGTCCGGCTCTCCATCTCCGAGAACGTGCGCAGGCCGATGCGGTACGACAGATGGGTCTCCAGCCCGCGCAGCCTGCCCTCCTCCAGGCGCTGGCTCGCCAGCAGCAGGTGCACGCCCAGCGACCTGCCGACACGGCCGATCTGCACGAACATGTCGATGAAGTCGGGTTTGGCCGAGAGCAGCTCGCTGAACTCGTCGCAGATCACCAGGAGCGTGGGCACCTCGGGCAGCGGGGCACCGGTCGCGCGCGCCCGGTCGTACTCGCGCAGCGACGCGAAGTTGCCCGCCGCGCGCAGCAGTTCCTGCCTGCGCAACAGTTCACCGTTGATCGCGTCGGTCATGCGGTCCACCAGAGGCAGCTCGTCGGCGAGGTTGGTGATGACGGCGCTGGTGTGCGGGAGCTTGTCGAGGGTGGCGAACGTGGCGCCACCCTTGAAGTCGACGAGCGCGAAGTTCAGCGAGCTCGGCGGGTGGGAGACGGCCAGTGCCAGCACGATGGTCCGCAGCAGCTCGCTCTTGCCGGACCCGGTTGCGCCGATCAGCAGTCCGTGCGGGCCCATTCCGTCCTGCGCGGACTCCTTGAGGTCCAGCTCGGCGGGCGTGCCGTCGGTCCGCATCCCGAACCGGATCCGCAGCCGGTCCTTCGTCGGCCGCTGCACCCAGGTCTCGGCGGGGTCGAACGTGCGCGGGTCGCCGATCTCCAGTAGCTCGGCGAGGTCGAGATCGGTGCTCAGCGGTTGCTCGCCGCGCCTGCCCGCGGTCGCCCGCAGCGGTGCGAGCTGCCTGGCGATGCCTTCCGCCGAGGGCACGTCCAGCTCGTCGGCCCAGCCCAGCTCCACCGCGCCCTCGATGGTCTCGCTGGTGAGCGCGCCGTCCGGGCCGACGTCGAGCACGATCGTCGCGGGGTCGAGCGCGCGCGGCGGCGGGGTGCGGAGGTCGATCACGGTGACGCCCTCGAGCCCGCCGTCCACCATGAGCGTGTCCGAACCGGCGGTGGAGCCGCCGTCCAGCACTACGACGACGTGCGGCAGGGAGTCCCGGTGGTCCACGGCTGGGTCGAACCTGCGGCGCTCACCCAGGAGGTCGTCGATCATCGCCTCGATCGAGACGATCGAGCCCGCCACGAGCCGCAGCGGCCCCACGGCGTCGGTCCGCTCCGGGTGCAGGGCGTGCGGCAGCCACTTGAGCCATTCCCATTCTCCCTGGGTCTCGCGCATGGGACAGGCGGCGATGCGCAGGTCGTCGGGCGACTGCAACGACGCGAGCTGAACGAGCACGGCCCGCACCAGCGCGGCCGACCGGTCGCGGTCGCCGCGCACGTAGACGCGGCTGAACCCGTTGACCGCCATGGCGAGCGGCAGCCCGGGAATCGCCGTGTACGTGGTGAGGAACCGGCGCAGCGCCAGCGCGGACAGCGGCTCCAGCTGTTCCAGCGGCTTCGCCTCCGGCGGGACGAGCGTCATCGCCGGACGCTGCGGCCCCGTTCCGATGCGGGCGACACCGAAGTCGGCGTCGAGGGGACGGCGTTCCCACAGCCGGTGGCTCGCGACGAGGGAGAGCAGCGCGGCCGGCTCCGGATGCAGGTACACCATGGCGTCGCGCTGCTTGTGGATCGCGCGGATGAGCCGAAGGCGGTGCCTGCCGAGGTGCCGGAGGTAACCGCGGCGTTCCTGGCCCATCTCCCGCTTGCCCGGTCCCGAGGAGTTGATCAGCGAGACCACGAGCATTCCCAGCATGCCCACGCCGAACAGGCCGAAGACGACGAGCCGCAGCACGCCGGAACCCTGACCGAAGCCGCTGGAGAACAGCAGCATCATCGCGGCCATCATGGCGATCATCGGGATCACCATGAGCACCTGTGTCCACTGTCGACCGCCCGGCTGTGGGATCTCGGGCGGAGGATCCAGGATCAGCTCCCCGGACGGTTGCTCCGGCGCTGGCCTGCGAACCGGCCTGCGCACCACGACGGTGGCCATCACGATCCCCTTCCCGGCCGAGCACTGATGTCGGCGATTCTCGCCGCGGTCCGGTACCCGGTGGGCTGACCTGGCAGGAACGTGCCGCGCGCCACTGGCGAGTGCCGCTGCCGGGCTAGCGTCCGCTCGTGCCCGTGTGCCGTTCGACGTCGATCCGTGAGGCGGCTCGCGGGGACGCTCAACCGGCGCGAGCCGGAAGGATGGAAGGAGAATCCTGTGACCGGTAGCGGTCTGATGGACGCCAACACGGACACACTCGCGCGAGTGGTCCAGATGGCGGCTGTGGTGGTGCAGGAGATCGAGGGTCACCGCAGCAAGCTCGAGGGTGAGGTCAACACCGTCATCCCCGCGCAGTGGAACATGGAGCAGTCACAGGCGCTGCTCGTCGCGCACAAGAAGTGGGACATGGCGATCCGCAACCTCCTGCAGAAGCTGGAGAAGCTGGGCGGCGACACCCAGTTCGCCATGAACGACTACATCAACACCGACCAGCAGGGCGCCGCGTGCTTCAACGGCGCACAGGGCGGTGGTGCCTCCGGGTTCGGCGGTGGCTTCGGGTTCGGCGGCGGATTCGGTGGTGGCGACACCGGGTTCGGCGGCGGCTTCGGTGGCGGTGGCGGCTTCGGCGGTGCGCTCGGGGGTGACCTCGGCCTCGCCGGCGACCTCGGCGGTGGCCTCGGTGACCTCGGCGGCGGTGACTCCGGAGGCGGCGACGGCGGAGACTCCGGCGACGGCGACTCCGGCGACTCCGGTGGTGGCGGCGCGTCCGGCAAGGGCGGCGGCGAGGCAGGCGAGCACTGCGACGACGACGGCGGCTCGTCCTCGGGTTCGACGTACGCGTTCGCCGGGGTGCTTCGCACTTCCTGAGATGACGGAAAGGAGTTGAACCATGCGTAAACTCGCGATGTTCGGTGCGCTGGACGGCCTTTCGATGAACATGAACGGCTGCGTCAACGGCGTTCAGCAGTCGATCGACAACTGGGGTCAGGCATCGGGCATGACCCAGGCCGACTGGCTCGACCAGGCCGGCGGCCAGTTCGCCGAGATCAGCAGGGCGTGCCAGCAGGTGATGGCCGCGGGGCAGGAACTGATGCAGGCCATGAACCAGGGCGTGCAGACCTGCAACCACGAGAACATGGCCGCGGTGCAGCGATCCTGCGGGCGGCTCGGTTCGAGCATGTGACGACCGCGGTCGCCAGATGTCCCGGTGCGCGTGAGCGTGCCGGGACATTTTTCTTGGCCGGAAAGGGACAACGGCGAAGGTGAGCCCGTTCTCTCCGGCACAGTGGGTGTCCACATGCGATTCGCGTGACGCGCGAAGGAGACCGTCATGGCCGATCCTGGGGCGGCCGAGCCCGCCGCAGATCCCGCACCCGCCGAGGAGTCGGCACCCGCGGACCCCGCACCCGCCGAGGAGTCCGCACCCGAACCGGCGCCCGAAGCCGAGAAGGCGTCCGAAGCCGGGGCCGCGGCGGAGAAGGCGCCCGCCGAGGATCAGTCGGCGCAGCCGGAGGACGCGCCTCCCTCCGACGAGTCCCCGCCGAGCGAGCCGGAGCCCGGAGGCGAGGAGGCGCAGCGGCCCGCCGAACCCGCCCAGCGGGAACCGGACGGCGAGGAGGCCCCGAACGAGTTCCGGGACGCGGTACACGAACAGGAACCGCCGGTCGGTCCGCCCGACGGGATGCGAACGGTGGCCGAGGAGGCGAGCAAGGTCCGCGACACGGCCTCCACCGCCGCCGACAAGGCCGAACGCGCCTGGGCCGAGACCGAGGGCGGGTGGAACGACCCGGCTGCCGCGGAGGCCGGAAAACGGGCGGCCGAGCTGGCCGAGAGCAACCGGGCGACGGGCGAGCTGGCGAACTCGGTGTCCGAAGCGGCCGGTAAGAGCGCGGAGCTGGTCACCGAGACCAGGCGGGCCGACGAGCAGTCGCTCGTTACCGGCGAGGGCGACTGGATGACCGCCCGCGCGTTGCTGCCGGAGGGCGAGCGACAGGTCGCCGAGGCGCAGACCGTCTCGTCGACCGTGGCGGAGACCCGGCAACGTCACGCCGCCGCGGAGGCGGGCATCCGGAGCACCTGGGAGGAGATCTACGACGGCGCCGGGGACCTCTTGAGCAGCGCCTCGGACGCGGTCGAGGACTTCGGCAACAAGGCGGACGAGGTGATCAGCGAGGCAGGCGAGCACGCGGGGAGCTTCGTGAGCGACGTGGCCGAGTCAGCGGGTGAGCTGGTCGGCGGGCCGGTCGGGCGGGCGGTCGGCGAGGGAGTCGGTGACGCCATCGGCGGCGAACTGGAGACGGGCGGGGAACTCCTCGGCGAGTACGTGGACGGCGTCGTCGGCACCGTTGGCAACGGCATGGAGACACTCGGCGAGGTGTCCGACGAGATCGGCGACGGCATCCGCGAGGGAGACCTCTGGCAGATACCCGGAGACGTAGGGGCCGAGATCGGGGAAGGTGTCGCCGAGAACGTCGAACACTGGGTGGAGACCGGCAACGACATCGGCGCGGCGATCGGCGAAGGCGTCGGCCAAGACGCCGAGAATCTCGCCGAGGCCGGGGCCGAGATCGGCGAGGCGTTCGGTGAGCTCGACAGCGCGACGGACCAGCTGCGCGACGCGGGCGACGTCGTCGTGGATTCCGCACTGCACCTCGGCGAGGCCGCCGACGACGTCCTCGACGCCGCAGGCTCCGCCGTCGGAGCCGGCCTCGCGGCTCTGGGACAGGCGGAGGCGGGCCTCGCCGTGGCAGGCGCCGCCGATGCGGCAGGCGATGTCGTCGGCCAGGAGGCGCTGGCGACCGGCGCGGGGATCCGGAACTCCGTCTACGACGCCGCACAGGGCCTGGACGGAACCGACCGGGCACGGACCGTCTACATCTCCCACAAGCTCCACGAGCATTCCGCGCTGCACATCGACGAAGCACAGAGCGGAACCATCTGGCAAGGGCACCAACGCGAGACAGGCCCCCCGATGGGACGGGTGTTCGAGGTCGATCGCGAAGGGGCGGCGGGCCGCCGTGCGGCTGCCATCGGCGCGGTTCCGCCGAGTTCGACACTCGATCGCGACGAGTACCCACCCGCCGTCGCGAAGACGACCGGTGACAAGAGCGTCAAGTACGTCCCGTTCTCCGACAACCGCGGCGCGGGCTCGTCGATGGGCAACCAGATCAACGGACGCGACGCGTCCATCCAGCGTCAGCTCGACGGGACCGGGTTGCCGTTCTTCGGTGACGGTCGCGTCGACAACGGCGACCTGATCGAACTGAGGACCTTCCGATGAACACTGCGCTGACAGAACTCCTCGAGCGCGCCAGGGGCCCGCTCGGCTCACCCGTGGACGTCGAACTCGGCGCCGGGCCTTCGCGTCAGCTCGCCGAGCTGCTGTCGACGTTGAACGGGTTCGCGTTGTTCGACTACGGCGTCCAGGTCTTCCACGCCGGACCGTCCGGGCTCGGCCCGGAACTCGCGGCGTGGAACGCCGAGGACACCTGGAAGGACACCTACGGCGATGTCGCCGACGGGCTGCTGTGCTTCGCGCAGGACCTCCTCGGCGTGCAGTTCGCCATCGAGGACGATCGGCGAGTCGTGTCGTTCGATCCCGAGACCGGCGAGCGCACCGCCATCGGCGCCGGGCTCGGTGACTGGGCCACGTGGTTGCTGGAGGATCCCGGCCCGCGTGGCGCCGGTCCGCTCGCCAGGTTGTGGCAGGACACCCACGGCGCGCTCGGTCACGACGAGCGGTTGCTGCCGCTCACGCCGTTCGTGCTGGGTGGCGCGTACGGGCTCGACAACCTCGTCGCGCGCGACGCGGTGACCGCCATGCGGAGCCGCGGAGCCATCGCCCGGCAGCTCCACGAGCTGCCCGACGGCACGCCGATCTCGTTCACCACCGGTTGAGTCCCCGAGGAGCACCGAGATGGCCGAGGAAGCACCCGGCGGCGAGGCACCGGCGCCCGAGTCCGCACCCGCCGAGCAGCCCGCACCCGAGGCGCCCGCAGAGCAGTCCGCACCCGCCGAGCAGCCCGCATCCGAGGCGCCCGCGGAGCAGGACGCGCCAGCCGGACAGACTCCGGCAGAGCAGGAAGCATCGGCCGAGCGGGAAGGTTCCGCCGGGTCCGCGACACCACCCGCCGAAGCCGGGCAACCCGGCGAAGAACGGACCGAGGGCGAACCCACCGAGCAGCACACGGGACCGCAAGCCGATGAGGCGCCCAGCGAGTTCCGCGAGGCGGTCCACGCGCAGGAGCCGCCCGTCGCGTCGGGCGAGGGGATGCGCGCGGTGGCCGACGAGCTGGACAAGGCGGACGAGCGCGTGACCACCGCCACCGAGGAGGGCACACGCGCGTGGGCGGCCACCGAGCAGGGCTGGAGAGGCGCACCGGCCGACGAGGCGGGACGCCGCGCGGCCGAGCTGACCGCGAACGGCAGGGCGACGGGCGAGCTCGCCAAGTCGGTGGCCAACGCGGCGAGGGTGAGCGCGGACCACGCCGACCAGGCAAGGCTCACTGACGAGGACCTGCTCACGCGGGGCGAGGGCGACTGGCAGCTCGCGCGCACGTTGTTGCCCAACGGCGAAAGAGAGGTCGCCGAAACGCAGGTCACCGCCTCGACCGCGGAGGCGACCCGGCAGAACCACGCCGCCGTGCAGGCGAGTATCCGACAGGCGTGGGAAGGGGTCACCGAGCCGGACGGGCCCGCCGAACCCGGCAAGCCCGACCTCTACGAGGCGGCCTCCGGAACCGTTCAGCAGGCGGCGCGGAACCTGACCGAGGCCCAGAACGCCTTGGAAAAGGCCGGGCAGGACGACCCCGTCACGAACCTCCCGGCCCCACCGTCCGATGAGGACCTGCTACGCGACTACCAGGTCGAGGACGACTGGCTTCCGCCGATCCAGGCCGGAGGCCACACGTTCACGTGGAGCGAAGCGCTGGCGAGCCTGGAGGGCGGCGATCCGGCACGGCACCTGCTGATGGAGGACACGGCCTCCAACGCTCCCCTGCGGGTGTTCCCCGACCCGGACGGCGACGAGGGCCCGCTGGGCGGCCGGAGCGGCACCGGCAACAACCACCGCGACGCGTTCCGGCACGCCTACTGGAACGCGCTGATGACCAACGCGTTCGGCGAGTCGTCGGCCGCGAGGGTCGGCACCGGCCACGAGCGGCGCCCCGACGACCCCGAGCAGGACCCGATGTTCGAGGCACGGGCGGAGGCGATGGATCTGTACAACAACCAGATCGGCAGGCAGATCGCCGAAAGCCTGGGCCCCGATGCCCCGGACGACATGCTTCGCGGGGTCATCGAGCGGGCCGTGCGCGAGGGGAAGCTCGTGGTGTTCAACGGGGACTACACCCGGCTCGTGCCCAGCGGAGGCGCCGAGGACTTCCCGGTGCCGCGATGACGGTTCACCGCACCCTCGGCGGATTGCCCGCGATGACGTGAAGGCCGAGATCGGCTGGCCGGAACAGGCCACCGGCCGCCGCATCGCGCGTGCCACCACAACACTGGGGTTCGGCTCAGGTGATCGACTGTCCCAGGGAGTACCGAGATGGCCGAGGAAGCAGGGGGCACCGGTGGCGCCCCGGCCCCACCGGCGGAGGAGCCGCCCGCCGAACCGGCTCCCGCGGAGCAGCCACCGGCAGAGGAGCCTCCCGCGGAACAACCGCCCGCCGAACAGCCACCGGCAGAGGAGCCTCCCGCGGAACAACCGCCCGCCGAACAGCCACCGGCGGAGGAGCCGTCCGCCGAGCAGCCTCCCGCCGAGACCCCACCGGCGGACGCCGAACCCGGGGAGCCCGCACCGGACGGCGGCGAGGCCGACGCCGCACCGGGCGAGGCACCCGGAGAGACGGACCCCGGCCCACCGGCGGCGCCCGGTCAGCAACCCGCGCCCGGCGAGCAGGGCCGGCCCGCGCCGCAGGACGGGAACCAGGCCAGTGGTGACGAGCTCAAGGACCGTGTGCTCGCCGAAGCCCCACTGCCCGAGACGGACCCGAAGGCGCTCCGCGCCGCGGCCGACGGGCTGAAGCAGACCGGAACCCAGGGACAGCAGGCCGCCGACGAGGCGCTGAAGGTCGCCCACGCCGCCGGTCCCGACTGGCGTGGCCGTCCGGGGCAGCAGTTCGGCGAGCAGGCGACCGCCGAGGCCGAGCGGACCAGAGCCGTCGGGGAGGAGATGACCAAGCTCGGTGACGGTCTCGCGAGGGGCGCCGACACCGTGGACGCGCTCAGGGATGGCCGGCTGGCCGAGATCGAGGACGGCCGCCCGATCTTCGACCTGAGCCGGACGATGCCGCCCGGTGAAGCCGCCTTCGCCGAGGAGCGGGTGGTGCGGGACCTCGTCGCCCGCGGCCAGGCGATGACGGAGCAGGCGAAGGAACAGGTCCGCGGCGCCTTCGAGGGCTGGAACGTCAGCCCGGTCCAGCACGAGAAGCCGCCGCAGGAGATACCCCACCGGCTCGACATCGAGCTGGGCGACAAGAAGGGCCAGCTGCGCGGCCCGGCAGGCGAGAAACTGTTCGGCGCCAACAAGACGGGCGACCAGATCGACCGCAGCAGGCTGAGCGACGGGCAACTGGAGCGAAACTACGACGCCGTGCGGGACGCGTCGTTCAAGGTCGACTCCGGGATGCGCGAGCTCGAGATCGCGGGCAAGGACGTGCCCGCCAAGTTCGAGGCCGAGGTCACGGGCTGGCACAGCACGGGGTTGCCGCAGGACGGGTCGCTGTACACCGAGTGGCTGGACACGCCGACCCCGCAGGCAGGCCGGTTCGAAGGCAAGGCGGCCTGGGGCGCCGGGGGTTCGGTGGCCACGCGCACCGATGTCGGGGACGCCTCGGCGCGAGTCAGGGCGGAGGCGCTGGCAGGAGGCGAGGCCGAAGCGTCACTCGACGTCGGCGGGCGGTTCTTCGGTGCCGAGGCGGGCGCCTTCGCCGGAGCCAAGGCGAACGTGAGCGGTTTCGCCGACTACGGCGGCATCGGCGCAGGCGGCAAGGCCGAGGCGCGGGTCGGGATCGGGCTCGACGGCGGCTTCACCGCGGGCAAGCAGGGCGACAAGTGGGTGATCGGCGGCAAGGTCGGCGCCGCGCTCGGCATCGGCGGGAAGCTGGAGGGACAGATCGTGATCGACCCGCAGAAGGCCACCCAGACCCTGAAGGACGTCGGTTCGGCCATCGCCGAGGGCTTCCGCAACCCCGGCCCCGTGTCGCCCTATGCCAACTACTTCTGACGGAGACCGGTCATGACCACGACAATGCCCTTTCCCATCGAGTTCGTGATACCGGATGGCTGGCGGGCCCCGAGTGCGCGGGAGGCCGAGACGCCCGACGGCGTGGTCGCCGCGGTGCACCCCGAGCAAGCCGCGACCATCACGGCCGCGGGCGAGCTGATGGCCGGCGAGACCGGGCTGCCCGAGATCGCCGACCACGCCATCGCGATGCTGCGGCGGTCCGGCGCCCACGTCGAGGTGCTGAGCCGGACGGAGGTCGGCACGCCGGACTCACCTGGGCTCGCACAGATCCTGCTCGTCGGGCCGGAAACCGTGCAGTGCCAGGCGTTCCTCGCGATGGTCGACGTCGAGGACAGCCGGAAGCGCGCGGTACTGCGGATCGTGCTCACCACGAGCAGGGACCACGTAGAGGCTCTGGTGGGCGACTTCCAGCGGTTCCTCGGCACGGTCCGGCTGGCGACCGGCGAGGCCGCGCAGCCCGCCCCGCGCCCGGAGGAGCGGCCGGTCCCCCGGCACACCCGGGCGGTGGCGCCTGGCGAGAACACCTGAGTCACCACGGAAAAGACCAAGGAGGCCACATGGTACGGCCGACGATCGACCCAGCCGCGCGCAAGGCTGACTACGAACGGCTGCGCGACGACCTGCTCCGGATCAGGCAGCGGATCGCGGACATCGAGGCGACCGCCGACTCGCCTGACGGGCTCATCAGCGCCACGGTGGTGGGCCGCGGCGAGCTGAGCGAGCTGTACCTGGACCCGAGGATCTACCGGACCACCGACTCGAAGGCGCTCGCCGCGTCCATCGTGGACACGATCAGGGAAGCGGTGACGCAGTCGCAGGAACAGCTGTTCGAGATCACGAAGCAGTACCTCCCACCGAACGCGAAGTTCCAGGAGACGGACGTCCACACCGGACCCTTCTTGCACCAGCTCGACAGGAAGATCAAGGGAGAGTTGTGATGGCCGACTACGACATGGACCCGGACGCCGTGACACGGGGCATCAACCGGCTACGCGCAGCGGGCGAGGACTTCGGCAGCGCGTGGGAGAACCACAAGCGGGCCATCCAGGCGGGGCAGGCCGGGATCGGCGGTGACTCGCTGGCGCAGGCGTTCCTGGAGCGTTACCTGCCGCTCGCGGAGCAGCTGACCGCCAGGGCCGACGCCATCCCCGGCGCTTACGGCGGGCTGTGCGACGACGCGATGGGCTGCGTCAACGACTATGTCGCCGCGGAGAGTCAGGGCACCACCTCGGTGAACCGGCTGACCGGCACCGATCACCGGGAAACCTCCGCGTAGCACCATGAAAGCCAGGTTGGTCGCGGCGGTCGTCGCGCTCGCGGCGGCGGCCGTCGGCGGGAACCCCGGGATGGCCACGGCCGCGCCACCACCGGGGGCGTGCGGCAGGACGGAGCCCGCGAGCCCCGTGGTCACCGAGCTGCCGTGGGCCCAGCGGACGCTCGACGCGCAGGCGGTGCGGCGGCACGGCACCGGCGCCGGGGTGGTGGTCGCCGTGATCGACTCCGGGGTGGACTCCGACCACCCGCAGCTGCGGCAGCCGGGGAAGGTCCAGCGCGGCCAGGACTTCTTCCTCGTCGGCGACCTGCCGGGCAGCTTCGACTGCGTCTCACACGGCACGGGGGTCGCCGGAATCATCGCCGCCGCGCCCACTCCCGGCATCGGGTTCGCCGGGCTAGCCCCGGACGCGACGATCCTGCCGGTGCGCGTCAGCGAGAGCGACACCACCGACGGCGCCGCGCAGGCCATCGACCCCGAGGTGCTCGCCAGGGGCATCTGGTACGCGGCCGACCACGGCGCAGACGTGATCAACCTGTCCGTCGCGGGCGGACTCGACAACCACTACGTGCGTGACGCGATCCGGCACGCCGTGAACAAGGACGTGGTCGTGGTGGCCGCCGCCGGGAACGCGCAGGAGGGCGCGGCGCCGGGCGGGCCCACCTACCCCGCGGGCTACGACGGGGTGCTCGGCGTCGGCGCCGTGGACATGGCGGGCAACCGGCTGCCCAGCTCGCAGATCGGGCCGCAGGTGGACCTGGTGGCGCCGGGCGGCGGCGTGCTCTCCACGATGCGAGCGGGCGGGCACGGGTACCGGGACGGCACTAGCTACGCGGCACCGTTCGTGTCGGCGACCGCGGCGCTGGTGCGCTCGAAGTGGCCGGACCTGTCCGCCGAGGAGGTCGTGCGGCGCGTCCTCGCCACCGCGACCCCGGCGCCGGGCGGCCGGGACAGCGCCGCCTACGGAGCCGGGATGGTCAACCCGTACCGGGCGCTGACCGACGGACTGTCCACTGAGGAGCCCGCCGCCCTGCCTGCCGTGCAGCGGCCCGTGCCGGACCCCGACGAGATGCGGCTCGCCACATGGTGGGAGGACAGCACCTCCAACGCGCGCCTGGTCGCGATCCTCACCGTGACGACCGCGGTGCTGGGCGCGCTGGCGGCGGTGGTGCTGGTTCGTGGCCGCCGCACGCGCTGGCGGCCGCGTCGCGCGGCGCTCCCGCCCGCCGAGCCCGTCCGCGACGACCTGCCCGACGAGATGTTCCTGGTGCCGCCCCCACCTGCCGAAACCTGACGGGAAACTCCGTTGCCGCACGTCACCGCCCCCGCCTAGGCTTCCCGCCCATGCGGGCAGGCTTGCGTGCCGATCTCAAGGCAGCGCTCAAATCCAGGGACAAGGCGGCCATCACGGCGCTCCGCTCCGCACTCGCGGCGATCGACAACGCCGAGGCGCTCCCCGTCGGGGAGACCTCCGCATCGGTCGCCGGCAGCGAGCACGTCGCCGGAGCGACCGCGGGGCTGGGCTCCGCCGAGGCGCGACGCCGCGAGCTGACCGCCGCCGACCTGCGCGCGATCCTGGAGCGGGAGGTGCGCGAACGCCTGGCGGCCGCAGCCGAGTACGAGCAACTCGGCCGCGCGGACCACGCGCACCGGCTCCGCGCCGAGGCCGATGTCCTCAACCGGCACCTCGACTAGGGCACTGTTGTACTGGTAGGCGGGGTAGGTCAGGTAGCCCGCGTCGCCGCCCACGCAGTACGTGGCCTCGTCGACGGGAGCGAGCGGGAGCGCGTTGCGCAGCCGCTCGACGAGGTCCGGATTGGCGAGGAACGCGCGGCCGAAGCTGATCAGCTCGGCGCCCAGCCCGAGCAATGGTCCGCGTCGGCCCGTCCGGTCTGCTTCGGACCCATCGGCGGCGACGGGCTCATGACGAGGGTTCCCGGCCACGCCCGGCGCAGGCCCAGCAGCACGTCCTCGTCCGTGGTGGCCTCGAGGTGGACGTAGGCCAGGTCCAAGCGGGCCAGCTCGATTCGCCGAGTGAGACGAACTCCGACGCCGCGCTGGAGCGCATGGCCAGGGAACGCGACCGGCTCTCCGCGCACATCGCCGAGCTCATGGAGACCCGGGACAAGCTCGACGAGCTGATGGTCGCACACCGCGCGCACCTCGAACGGCTCCGATCGGCGGTCAGCCGCTGAGCGCGGTCGCCGGGTCCAGACCACTGCCCATCGGCACCCGGCTGACGATCCCCGCGGGCAGCCGCACGGGCTGCGCGCCGCCGTAGCCCAGCACGTCCAGCACCGCCGCACCGGCGAGCGGGTACGCCCTGCCCTGGTCGGTCACCAGCACGAGCGTGCCCGCGTACGCCTCGGCGCTCGGCATCACCTCCACCAGCGCCGCCCGGCCCGGTTCGACGTGCACGCGGTCGGCCAGCGGCATCCCGGCCTCCGAGCGCCGAGGCGTGGCCACGGTCGGCAGGTCGGGGATCCGGGGATCCACGTGCACCACCGGCACGGCCGCGCCCGGTTCGTACATGGCGCAGATCGTGCCCCCCTCGGCGAAGCGCGGCCGCTCGCCGGGCGCCGCACCAGGTCCGGGCTCCTCGGCCGGCGCCACACGGGCCTCGGCGACCTCGGCCGGGCCGAGCGCGACCCCGACCGGCTGCTCGCCCCCGTACGCCCGCCTGCTCTCGGGGTCGGCGCGCTGGATGTCGTACTGCAGCGGGGAGATCGGCCGGAGCCGGTCGGCCTCGGCGAGGTAGTGCTCGCTGCTCCCGGAGGTCTCCATGACGAGCAGCTGACCCACCCGGATGTCGCCGCGCCCCGGCACAGCGGACGACGGCGCGCCCACGTCACCGAGCCGGATCGGCGCGATCGGCTCCCCCGAGGGCAGCACGTCCACCAGCGGCATTCCCGTCCTGGCCTTGGGCTCCGACTGCAGCGCGAGGCCCACGGCGACCGTGTCCGACTGCCGGATCAGGTGCCGGTGGCCGTCCGCGATCAGGTACTGGTCGCCGCTGGCAGGCACCTCCACGAGCAGAGCGGAACCGGTGAGCGGGGTACCGCCCCGCGCGCCCGTGCCGACCAGCAGCACCGACTCGTCCACAGTGGACCCGGCTGCGTCGGGCACGGGCCGGGAGCACAGGCTCCAGCCTCCGGCGAGCAGCTTGTCCCGCGCCACGAGGGTGTCCGGCGCGTCGTCGATGCCGATACGTGGTCCACGGGGGACGCCCGCCAGCGAGTCGCTCGACACCGACACGGTCTCGGCATGCTCGCCGAGTGCGAGCAGCGCGGAGGTGTAGTTCTCGACCGGGTGCAGCACCCCGTCCAGATAGACGTACTGCGTGCCGGTCTCCTTCGCCACGATCACCGAGGGCCGGTCCCGCCACGACGTGTTGCCGCCCGGGTTGATCAGCCCGTACACCCAGAACCCGGCCAGCACCAGCACGGCCACCACGATGCTGCCGATCGCGGCTCCGCCGGGACGGCGAAACGGCGGCTGCTCGGGGTCGGGTTCCCTCGTCACCAGCGCCGAGATCGCCCGCTGGGCGAGGAACTGGTGTGCCTGCAGCAGGTCGCGTTTGGACGCCACGGCCTCAGCCCCCGAGTCCGCGCACGAACCCGTACAAACCCAGCACCGCGCACAGCACCGGCACGCACGCCAGCACGATCGCCACCTCCAGCAGCTCGGCGGCCCGGCCGAAGAACGGGCTGGGCGACCGCCTGCTGTGACCGAGTCCGGCGAGCACGGCCAGGCCGCCGACGGCGAGCAGCGCGGGTGCCGTGATCGCGAGCAGCACGCCCGCGTTCGCCATCACGGGGCCGACGGCGAGTGCGCCCGCGCTGGCCACCCCGGTGAGCAGCAACGGCGCCCGGTGCCGCAGCGCCGGGTAGATCCGGGCCCGCAGGCAGAAACCGGCCGCCAGCACGGACAGCAGCACGATCACCGACGTGCTCGTCTCGCTCGCCACGAGGAAGAGGCAGAGCACGGCGACCGTCGTCGCGCCGCCGATCACGCCGGTCAGCAACTGGTCCGCGCGCAGCACGGCGGCGTAGACCGCGTGCCGTGGCGGCTGCGGGTCGTCGCGCACGAGATCGGCGGTGCTGCGCGGCAGCACCGGCATCGGCACCCGGCCGAGCCGGATCGTCAGCGGGCCGAGCAGCGGCGAGAACAGCAGCACCACCACGACCGCCACCGCGGCGCCGTCCACGCCGTCCAGCGAGTCCATGGTCGCGAGCCACGACGCGAGCGTGCCCAGCAGGCCGGCGGTGACTCCGCCGATGAACACCTCGGCGCGCTCGACGACGCCGAGGTAGCCGAAAGCCGAGGCCACGAGCAGCGCCGAGGAGCCCGCGAGCACGTGCGGCGCGCCGAACCCCGCGAGCGGCGGCCCGTCCGCGAGCAGCAGCGCACCACCGGCGAAGCCGAACGGCAGCGCCAGCGCCGCGACCACCGCCCCCGCGCCCGCGTCGCCCAGCGCACGGGCCAGCACCGTGCCTGCCGCGAGCAGCAGCGCGCAGAACCCCAGAGCGGCCAACGCCGGCGTGGTCCACGGCGGACCGGCCCGCACCACGGCCAGCAACGCGAGCAGGGCGGCGAACGCGCCGGTCAGCAGCCCCGCGGCGCGCGTGTGCGCGGGACCCCACGGGCGGCCCGTGCGCCCGGCGCCCTTCGCGATGGTGTCGGCGAGGTCGTCGTACTCCAGCTCGGGCCAATGCAGGCGGCGCGACACGAGGTGCAGCACCTCGCCGTCCCTGATCCCGTACGTGCCCAGCGAGCGCCCCAGCTCCAGTGCCGTGCCGTCGGCGCGGCGCAGCAGCCAGCCGCCCTCGGTGACGCCGTCGTCGGGCAGGCTCTCGCCCGCGCGCCGCAGCAGCCCCGGCAGGATCTCGGCGACCGATGAGCGCTCCGGCAGCGCGAGGTCGATGCGGCGAGCCGGTGCGTCGATGGTCACCCGCACGAGGTTCGTCGTCGTCATCCGCGTGTCCCTTCGGCCCTGCCCGGTGGACGGCAGCATGCGGCCGTCGCGCCCCGTTCCCGGTCTGTCGCTACCTACGATGAGCGCCCGAGCGAGACAGGGGAACGGACCCGGCAGCTACCGGACACGACGGGATGGCGTCAGAATGACTACCGCGATGACGACACTTTCCGGACACGACGAGCTGGTTCCTCTCGGCGAGGGTCCGGTCGCCACGGTGCTGGCCGGGGTCGACCCGGAGGGCAGCGCCGCGTTCGCGCTGAAGGCCTACCCCGGACCCATCGACCGGCGCACCCGCGGCGAGCTGGACACCGAGCTGCGCAAGCTGCGGGAGCTGCGCGCCAGTGCGAACGTGCTCGTCGCCGACGGCGTCGAGGAGCTGCCCGACGGCCGCGCCGCGCTGCGGATGGAGCTGTGCGCCCAGTCGCTGCCCGAGCTCGTCTCCTCGTTCGGACCACTCACCATCCCCGACGCGCTCGCGCTCGGGGGCGCGCTCGCCAACGCGCTCGCGGTGGCGCACGCGGCAGGGCTCGTGCACGGCGGCGTCACTCCCGGCAACGTGCTTTTCCGGCCCTCGGGGGAACCGGTGCTCGCCGATTTCGGCCTGACGTTGCGGCGTGCGTTCCCCGGCGACGTCACCGCGGGAGTCGGCTTCCTTGCGCCGGAGACCGTCCGGGACGGCACCAGGGACGAGCGGACCGACCTGTACGGGCTCGGCGCGGTGCTGTACTTCGCGCTGTCGGGCTCGTCGCCGCACGAGGGGCGCCCCGGCGAGCAGGTTGACGAGCGGCTGCTGCGCGCGCTCAGCAGCGAGGTGCCGCCGCTGGAACGCGGTGACCTCCCGCCTGGGCTCGCGCAGCTCGTCTCGGCGCTGCTGGCGAAGAACCCCGACGCCCGCCCCCTCGACGCGGCGACCGTGGCAGCCCGCATCGGCGGCATGATCGGCCCCGCGCAGGCGCAGCCGGTGTTCGACGACTTCGGCGGCGCCGTGCCGGCCAATCCCGCCCCGCAGCCCCAGCCGTACCCCGAGCCCCAGCCCTACGCCCCCGCGCGGCCGCCCGTGCCGCCTCCGCCGTTGCCGAGGGGTGAGCTGCTGGTGCAGTACGGCCCGCAGGACCGGCCGAAGGGCAAGCCGCGCGCGGGCCTGATCGTCGCCGCCGTGGGCGCGCTGTCCGTGCTCGCCGTCGCCGTGGTGGTCCTGCTGCTGAACCAGCCGGCGAAGCTCGACGTGCCCGAAACGCCCCCTCGCGCGGAGGGAACCACCCCCGCCGCGCCCAGCGCCCCGCCCGTGCGCATCGAGCTCCACGATCCCGTGGACAAGGGCGACTACGTGGAGCTGTCCTGGCGCAGCAGCGAGCCACTCGACTTCGCCGTGGTGGTCGCCGCCGAGGGGCAGCCGAACGAGACGATCTTCGTGCAGCGGCAGACCGAGTACCGCCTGAAGATCGACCCAGTGCTCAAGTACTGCTTCCGGGTCCAGGGCGCGAACAGCGCAGGCTTCTACGAGACCCAGGCCAAACCGATCCGGGAAGCCACCTGCACCGGTTAACGGGGTGCCCGTAACGGGCGCGGGTTCAGCGCCGCCCGGATGCGTGCGCGCAGGCCACGCCGGGCGAGCCCCTTGCGCACGGTCCTGACCGCGGCCCACGCGTGCCGCCCGCTGTCCGGGCCGGGGCCGGATCCCGACCACAGCGCGAAGTCCACCGTGGCGCCCAGCGCGCGCAGGCCGTCCACCGTCGCGCCGTCGGTGACAGCGACCGCGCTCGTCAGATCGCGCACCGTCATCCCCGCGGACACGGGAACGCCGTAGGCACGCAGCCGGTCGCGCGCCTCCTCCCATGCACCGACCACGGCACCCGCGCCGGGCCGCCGTCTGCGCCGCCGCGCGCGCAGCGCCTTCGCGAGCGGCACGCCCACCGCCCACAGCAGCGCCGCGAGGGCGGGCACCGCGAGCAGGGTCCAGAACGGGAAGGACGACCAGCCGCTCGCCGTGCCGGTCTCCAGCGCGGCCGGTTCCGGCGCGACCGGTGCGTCCCGCAGCTCGTCCGACGGCGGCAGTTCCTCGCGCGCCTCCTCGGCGGCGGCCGCCACTCCCCGGCTGGGTCCGGCACCCTGCGCGGCGGCCGTGCCGCTCGGGTCAAGCCGCACCCAGCCCACGCCCTCGACGGCGACCTCCGGCCACGCCAGCGCGTCACCGTTGCGCACCGTGTAGCTCCCGTCGGCCTCGCGCTCGGCGGGGGCCCGGAAACCGACGACAAGCCGTGCGGGAATGCCCTTGATGCGGGCCAGCGCGACGTAGGCGGCCGCGAACTGCTCGCTGGTGCCGCGCCGGGTCTCCAGCAGGAACTCCTCAAGCTGCGGCCACGAGTGACCGGTGGGCAGGTTCTGCCCCGTGGCCAGCCGGTACTCCTCGCGCAGGAACCGTTCCAGCGCCAGCGCGGTCTGGAACGTCGGCCGCGCCGGGGCGGCCCGGTCGGCCAGCTCGACGATGCCCGGCGGCACCTGCCCGACCCCGCCGAGCTCGGCGGCCAGCGACCGGTCGACGGCTGCGCCCCGGAAGGCGTCCCGCGCGACCCGCGGCTCCCACCAGCTGAGCGAGTACTCCCCCGGCGTCCCGGTCCGCGGCACCAGCAGCGAGCCCTGCCGCTCCTCCACGAGCGGGTCGACGCCGTCGACCCCGGCGGGAAGCGACTGGCTCGGCAGCCACGGCCCTTCGAGCCGGACGTCGCGGATCTCGGCGCTCCTGCGCTCGACGTCCACGGTGATCTCGTCGCCGGGTGGGAGGGTCTCGCCGAGCCTGCGGTACCGGTTGCCAGGGGTCCAGTTGACGCCGTCGAACTCGGACAGCACCACCACCGGCCACCGGTCCACGCCCGCGTCACCGTTCACAGTGAACACTGGGGTGTCCGGATGCGACAGCCGGTCGGACAGCTCGTCCAGCGGGTTGGTGAGGCTGCTCTCGGCGAGCGGGGCGAACTCCTCGTCCTGGAACGTGTACCTCGGCTCGCCCGAGGGCAGCAGCATGCCGCCGACGAGCGCACCGACGATCGCGAGCGTCACCGCGGGAGTGGCGAGCAGCACCGCGGAGGGCCCGCGCCGGTCGTCGGCGACGCGGTCGGCCCGCGTGGCGGCGAGCAGCGCCCCGGCCGCCGCGGCGTAGGTGAGCGCGGCGACCGTGGCCGCGATCCCGCTCAGCGCGCTGTAGAACTGGCTCAGCACCACCACCGCGAAGCTCGGCACCAGCGCGGGCAGCGCGCCCCACCGGTGCAGCAGTTCGACCCCGAGCACGCACGCGATCAGCGTCAGCAGCGGCACGAACAGCAGGAGCGCGGGATCGGGCTGTGCGGGCCACGTCGACTGCAGCGCGAGCCGCCACGAGTCCGTCGCACCCGAGGACAGCGCCCGGATCGTCTCGCCGGTCGGGATGCCCGCCGCCGTGGTGGGGAACAACAGGATCTCCACGATCGCGAGCAGGCCCGCGAGCAGCGTCAGCACCGGCCGCCACGGCACCAGCCCCTCCCGGCGCGAGGCGAGCACGGCGACCGCGAGCACCACCGCGGCGGGGGCCAGCAGCGGCAACAGCAGCGCGGGCACACCGAAGACGGGCGCGAACAACAGCCCGGCGACCACTGCGGCCAACACCGCGCAGGCCGTCGGCAGCACCCGCTCCCCCGTCATCCGATCACCTCGTTCCACCGCCGCACCGCGTGCTCGGCGCCCTCGGCGACGAGCACGCGCGCCCCGGCGACCGCCCCGGCCCCGCCTCCGGCGCCGATCGCGAACACGAAGATCGTGGAGTATCTGCTGCGCAGCCACGCCAGCGACGTCACCTCCGCGTCCGCAGCCGTGACCACCACGAGGCAACCGCCGAACCCGCGGCTCGCGGCGAGCGCGGCGGGCACCAGCGACTCGTCGTCGCCGTGTGGGCGCACCAGGCACAGCTCGTCGAGCAGTGTGCGGGCCGCCTGGCTGCCGCCGGGGGTCGGCACGTCGAGCCCTGAGGAGGTGACGAGCCTGCTGTGCTGGCCTTCCCTCGCAGAGGCACCGAGCAGGGACGCCGCGAGGTCGACGGCCTCCTCGAACGCGGGCGGGGGCATCGAGCCCGCCCGCGTGTCCAGCAGCACCGTGAACCTCGGCTGCTGCGGGTCGGCCAGATCGCGCACCATGAGCCGCCCCGTGCGGGCGGTGGCCTTCCAGTGCAGGTGCCGCACCTCGTCGCCTGGTACGTACTCGCGCACGTCGCGCAGGTCCATCGAGCCGCGCAGCGGGTCGTCGGTGATGGCGCCCTCGTGGTGGTGCCTGGGGTGCGCCCCCACGAGCGCCCTCGCCGGGTACTGCCGGGGGTGCACCCACAACGTCGCGGTCTCCCCGGTGGGCAGCCGGTTGGTGGCGAGCCCGAACGGGTCGGCCCGGTGCAGCAGCAGCGGTCCGACGGTGGCCTTGCCGCGCGTGGAGATCGTCAGCTCGTAGTGGTAGGTCGCCTCCGCCGACGGCGGCAGCGCGCGGATCCGCACGGTCTGCGCCGTGCCGCCAGCCCGGTCCGTGGCGAGGAACGGCGACTGCCGCCTCGTCGCCGGGTTGCGCACGCGCAGCCGCGCCAGCACGGGCCTGCCTCGCTCCACCCGGTCCGGATAGACCGAGCGCGTCACCACCACCCGCACGGGTCGCGCGGTCACGGCGACGGCGGCGAGCACCGCGGCCAGCAGGATCCCGCCAAGCGCGCGCAGCAGTGGCTGCCCGGCCCACTGTCCGAACGCGACCAGCAGCACCGCGAGGACGAACACCACGCTTCCGCGCCGGGTGGGACGCACGGGCTGCTACCTGGCGGCGACGTTGATCGCGGGCGCGGGGGTGGCCGCCAGCACCTCGTCGATGATCTCGTCGGCGCCGCGCTGGTTGAGCTCGGCCTCCGCGGTCAGGATCAGGCGGTGGGCGAGCACCGGCTTGGCGACGTCCTTGATGTCGTCCGGGGTGACGAACCCGCGTCCGGCCATCGCGGCGAGCGCCTGCCCGGTGCGGACCAGCGCGATGCTGCCACGGGGGCTCGCGCCGAACCGCACGGCCGCGTGGTCGCGCGTCGCCGCGGCGAGCCGGGCCGCGTACTCGACGACCGCGCGGTCGATGTACGAACGGCGGACCTCCTCGATGGCCGTGCGCAGGGTCGCCATGTCGACCACCGTGGGCAGGTCCTCGGCCCTGACGCCGGCGCAGTCGCTCATCACGACCAGCACCTCGGACGCGACGTCCGGGTAGCCCACCGACAGGCGCATCAGGAACCGGTCGAGCTGCGCCTCGGGCAGGCGGTAGGTGCCTTCCATCTCGATCGGGTTCTGCGTGGCGACCACCAGGAACGGACGCGGCACCTCGTGCGTGACGGCGTCGACGGTCACCTGCCGCTCCGACATCACCTCGAGCAGCGCCGACTGCGTCTTCGGCGTACCGCGGTTGACCTCGTCCGCCACCACGATGTTGGCGAACACCGCGCCGCGGTGGAACGTGAACTGTTCTTCCTTCTGGTGGTACACCGTGACGCCGGTGATGTCGCCCGGCAGCAGGTCGGGGGTGAACTGGATGCGGTTCCACTCACCGCCGATGCTGCGGGCGAGGCAGCGAGCCAGCGTGGTCTTGCCGAGGCCGGGCACGTCCTCGATCAGCAGGTGCCCCTCGGCCAGCAGCGCGGCCACGGCCAGGCGCACCAGCTCCGGCTTGCCGCGGATCACCTGCTGCACGTTGTCGGTGATCAGCCTGGCGACCTCTCCCGCCCGTGCGCTCATCCTTCGGGCCAGAGCAGGCGGTTGGACACGACGTTCAGCTCCGAGATGAACACCCAGACCTCGTAGCCGGGCTCACCGAAGTCGATGTTTTCGAACACAGCGTTGCCGTTCTCGTCGGTTTCCCAGCCGGAGCCGGGGTTGTTCCACGTTGGATGGTTGGAGTCGACCTCGAAGTCGTAGAACGTGTTGGGCTCCAGCCCGGTCGCCTCGACCCTGATCTTGTAGCACGGCGGGCCGCAGCCGTCGTACTCACTGGGCTCGCCGCGCGAGATCGTGATCGACGGCCCGGGGATGGCGATCGTCGTGCTCGCACCGGGCCCGCGCCCGGCGCTGTTCTCGGCCGCGACCGTGATCGTGTAGCTCGTGCCCTTCTGCAGTCCGGTGAGGACGGTCGAGCGCGCACCATCCGGCACCGTCTGGGAGCCCGCGCCAGGCTGCCACGACACGTGGTACGCCGTCACGGGGGCGCCGTTGTCGGCGGCCGCTCCCCACGTGACCTGCACGGCGTCGCCCTGCAGGGTCGCCGCCACGTTCGGCGCGATGCCCGGCGGGGTCGCCGGGGCCGGAGGCGGCGGTGGTGGCGGAGGCGGTGGAGGGGGTGGCGGCTGGGCCGGCGGCTGCGCGGGCGGCGGTTCCACCTGCCGGCCCTGCGGCACCGGGTCGACGGTGTCAGCGGGCTCGGCCAGCACCGGGCCCGGGTCCGGTGTCGCTGGCTGGGACGGCGGCGGGCTCGGCCGGTCCGGCCGCGAGGGTGGGGGTTCGGGGGTCCGCTCGGGTGGCGGGCCCTGCGGCGGCCGGTCGCCCCGGTCCTCCTCCCCGACCAGCGGCACCTGGCTCACCGAGCCGCCGTCGTCGACGACCATGACGTGCCCGCCCTTGTCGCCGTCGACGTACACACGGGCGTCCTGCCCCCGGGTCAGCCTCGGCTCCCCCGTCTCGGGCGCGACGGGCGTGACCTCCTGCGGCCTGCCGTCGTTGCCGTAGGTCCGCACGGTGTTGCCCTCGAGGTCGAGCAGCACCACAGAGGAACCGCTCGACTCCGGGGCGGCGTACTCGCCGTCGGGCAGCTCGACCGTCACGGGCCTCGTGTCCGCCCCCGGCGTGGTGAGGCCGCGGCCGTCCATGAGGTGCAGCTTGTCCTCGGCGGGGTCGAGGATGGGAATGCGCCCGCCGGCGTCCGCCGTGGCGACCTGGGCCGTGCCGGGGAGGTCAACGCCGACGTTCACGGGGTCGCCGAGCCGTCCGTCCGAAACCGCACGCACGGTGTCCTGGGTGGTGTCCACGAACGCGACCTGCTCGCCCACGACGGTCAGCTCTCCGCTGTGGCCCGGCGGCGTCACGGTGGGGCACGACACCTGGTCGGCGTCCCTGGGCAGCTTGCACAGCACCCCGGAGGCCTGCCGGTGCAGCCAGAGCGTGCCGTCGGGCGTCACGACAGGGTCGCCGAGACCCTCACCCGCGCGGATCGTGGCCGGCCGCTCGCCGAGCCGCACCACGGTGCCCGCCTCGCGGTAGACGAGGTAGGGACCGCCGGGCGCCTCCACGCCGACCGGCTGCTCACCCGTCGGGGCGTTGATGGTGCGCTCGACCTCCAGAGTGGACTTGCCGAACTCCCTGATCCGCGCCTGCCCGACGACGTACGCGCTGGTGTCCCCCTGGTAGACGAGGTCGCCGGGGTCTAGCGGCATGTTCGCCTGCGCGTCCACGGACTTGGCCGCGCCGTTGACGTGGAAGACGACGTCCAGCTCGGGGTTGACGACCCAGTGCCCCGCGGGCGCGAAGTCCAGACCGCGCGGTGACTGGGCCGCCCCGGAGATCGCGATCGTCACGGTGGCGGCGCAGGCGGCGACCAGCAGTGCCATCGGCAGGCGATGCCACAGCTTCCTCCCAGTCACAGAGGGGAGCATAGGACACGCCGGTACACGCCGGGTCAACATCAGGTACAACGGACCCGGACGGCGCAGCCCCCGCTACTGGGCGAGCGGGAAGGACAGTTCGAAGATCGCGCCGCCCTCCTCGGCGTTGTAAACCCGCAGGTAACCGCCGTGTGCCTGCGCCGTCCAGCGCACGATCGAAAGGCCCAGCCCACTGGACCCGGCCCCGCTGGTGAACCGGTCGAAGCTCTCCTCCGCCACCGAGGCGTCGATTCCGGGGCCGTGGTCGGCCACCGTCACCCGGCCGCCCGCGACGGTGATGTGCACGATCGCCGGTGAGCCCGGCTGGCGGCCGTAGCGCAGCGCGTTGTCGAGTAGGTTGCCGACCGCGCGTTGCACGAGGTTCGGGTCGGCGTACACGGCGGACGGGGCCGTGGTGACGGTGACCTGCGCTCCGTTCGCGGGGGTCTCCTGCACGACACCGGTGACGAGCTGGTCCAGCCACACGGGCTGGATCGCGAGCGTCTCCACGCCTGCCGCGAGCCGGGCGCGCACGAGCAGGTCGTCGATGATCGAGCCCATCCGCGCGGCGAGGCGCACCGTGCGCGGCAGCAGGTCCGGCCGGTCCGCCGGGTTGCGCATCGCCGTCTCCGCCAACGCGCGCAGTGCCGCGACGGGCGTGCGCAGGTCGTGCGCCGTCTCGGCGAGCAGCACCTCCTGCTGTTCGAGTGCCGCGGCGGCTGGCCGGATCGCGCGGCCGGACAGCAGGTGGCCTGCCACACCGACCACGGCCACCGCCAGCGCGCAGCCGCCGATCACCCACCACACGAAGGCGCTGTGCCGGTCGAGCTCCTCCGTCGGGTCGCTCACGGCGACGATCGCGCCCGCGTACTGGCCCGCGGCGTTGAGGAACGGCTTGGTGACCACGCGCACGAGGCCGTCCTCGGTGCTGGGCACGTACCCCTGGATCTCCCTCCCGCTCGCGGTCGAGTCCTCCGCCAGGCCGTGCAGGTAGCCGCGGTCCACCGGGGCGCAGTCCCGCCTGCTGAAGTGCGGGTCGAACTCACCGGCCCCCGCCGGAAGCACGGCGAACTCGGGGCAGCTCGTGTCGATCTGGTCCTGGCCGATGAACGCCGTGACGACGGTGCCGTCGCCGCTGGACTGGACCAGCCGGGACACCGCCGCGGTGACCTCCTTCAGGGAGGCGTCCATGCGCAGCTCGCCCTGCTCCCTGTCCTGGTCGACGAGCAGCCACGCCAGCACGATCAGTCCGGCGGCGTTGAGCACCGTGAACAGGACGGTGAGCAGCCAGCGCAACCGGCGCAGCCGAGCCGCGGCCGAGCCGTTCATGAACCACTCCGCCGACCGTCGAGGCGGTACCCGACGCCGCGCACCGTGTGGATCAGCTCCGGTTCCCGTAGCTTCGCCCTTAGCCTGCGCACCACGACGTCGACCACGTTGGACATCGGGTCGGCGCTGGTGTCCCAGCAGTGCTCGATCAGCTCGGTGCGGGTGACGGCCTGTTCGGGGCGCGCCATCAGGTACTCCAGGACGGCGAACTCCTTGTCGCTCAACGTGAGCAGGACACCCGCCCTGCGGACCTGCCTGCGTGCGCTGTCGAGCTCGAGATCGGCGTGGTGCAGCACCGGCGGCCGCCGGTCCGCGGAACGGCGGCACAGCGCGGAGACCCTGGCGGTCATCTCGGCGACCGCAAACGGTTTCACCAGGTAGTCGTCGCCGCCGTGCTCGAAGCCCGCGACGCGGTCGGCGACGGTGTCGCGCGCGGTCAGGAACAGCACGGGCACCGCCCAGCCCCGCTGCCTGCGCTGGTAGACGTACGTGGCGGCGTCACCGTCCGGCAGCATCCGGTCGAACACCACGCAGTCGTGGTCGGCACCGGTGAGCACGGCGTCGGCCGTCGCCAGGTCCTCAGCCTCGTCGACCAGGAAGCCATGGGCCGCGAGCTCGGTGGTCACCGCCACGCGCAGGTCCTCGTTGTCCTCGACCACCAGCACTCGTGCTGTCGCTGTCATCGGAACCTCATGTTCGTGCCGCGATCGTTGCTGCCATGCTCTTCCGTGTTCTGGGGCCGTTGGAGGTGCACGGCCGCGACGGCGAGGTACACCGGCTCGGCCACGGCAAGGCCGCGACCGTGCTGGCGACGCTGTTGCTGCACCCTAACGCGTGGGTCAGCAGCGCCGAGCTGATCGACGCGACATGGCACGAAGCGGCCGCGCCGCCCGCCTCCGCCGAGGCGAACCTGAAGACGTACGTGTGGCGGCTGCGGCGGCTGCTGCCCGTGCTCGTCCCCGACGAAGGCGAGCCGAGGATCGAGAGCGCGCCGGGCCGGTACCGGCTGCGCCTGCGGCAGGGAGAGGTGGACGCGCACCGGGCCGCCGAGCACGCCGCCGCGGCAAGGGCGGCGGCCGAGACCGGTGAGCTGACGGCCGCGGTCGGCGCGTTCGAGGCGGCGCTCGCGTTGTGGCGAGGACAGCCCTTCGAGGGCGTCGCGGGTGCCGACTGCGAGGTGGGCAGGCTCGTCGAGCTGCGGCACCAGCTGCGTGAGGAGCTCGCCGAGGCGCAGCTCGCGCTCGGCCGCACCGCCGAGGCCGTGCACACCCTCAAGGCGCTCACCGAGGACGATCCGTTGCGCGAAGGGCCATGGGCGAGCCTGGTGCGCGCACTGCACGCGCTGGGCAGGCGCGCGGAGGCGTTGCGCGCGTACGGCAGGGCCAGGCACGTGCTGGCCACCGAGCTCGGGGTGCGTCCAGGCCGGGCGCTCGCCTCGGCGTACCGGGACGCGAGCGGCGAGACCTGCGGGCCGCGCCGGGAGTTGCCCCGCGACCCGGCACACTTCACCGGCCGCGCGGCCGAACTCGCCACGATCCGCCGGACACGCGACGGTGTGGTGCTGGTGGACGGCCTTGCCGGTGTCGGCAAGACCGCCCTCGCGGTGCACGCGGCACACGGCCTTGCCGACGCGTTTCCCGACGGTCAGTTCTTCGTGGACCTGCGCGCGTATCGGGACCCGGCCGACGTGCTCGCCCGGCTGCTGCGCGGCATCGGCACCCCCGGCACCGGGGCCGCTCCGGGCGAGCTGGCCGCGCTGTGGCGCTCGGAGCTGGCGGGACGCCGGGTGCTGCTGGTGCTCGACGACGCCGAGGGCGGCGGCCAGGTCGAACCGCTGCTGCCCTCGGGCAGCTCCAGCCTGACGCTCGTCACCACCCGCCACCGGGACTGGCACGTCGACGGCGCCGTCCGGATCGGCCTGCGCCCGTTCGGAGAGCAGGACGCGGCGGCGTTCTTCCACGCGGCGGCACCGGAGGGGTTCGCCCGCGACGACGTGACCGGGTCCGTCGGGTCGATCGTCCGCCAGTGCGGGGGGATACCGGCGGCGTTGCGGGACGTGGCGGCAAAGCTGCACACGCGTCCCGAGTGGACACCGAGCTCGCTCGCCCACGAGTTCCGCGGCGGCGCGTGCCGGGTGCTGGCCTGCGGTTACCGGCGCGCGCTGGCGGGTGTCCTCGCGGCGCTGCCCTCGGCCGTGCGCGCGGCGCTGTCCGCGCTCGGCGAGCTGCCCGACGAGTTCGGCCTGACCACCGCGGCCCGCGCGCTCGGCAGCACGGCAGAAGCCGTGCGACCCACCCTGGAGGCACTCGTGGACGTGAGCCTGCTCGACGCGCTGCCGGGTGAGCGCTACCGCGGTCACCGGTTCGTTCGCCACTACGCACGCTGCCGGACCTGCGCACCGGCCGGTCTCGGCACCCCCGCGGTGCGGGTGGCGTGAGGGAACCGGCCATGACCGCGCAGCAGCAACAGCAGTCCGTCGCCGCGGAGGCCCGGCCGGTGGCCGCTCCGGGTGCCGCCGCGCGGCCCGTCGCGACCGTCGCGGCGGCCACGCGGACCGTCGCGGCGCGACCGCGCCCCTCCACACCACAGCCGAAGACCGAACGGCGGCCCCAGACCCGGAACGACTCCCCGACACCGGAGACCGTCCACACCGGACTTCCCGCCGAACCACCGCGGGAACGGCCTCGGCAGCGGGAGTCCCTCGACCTGCCCGTGCTGCGCATCGTGTGCTGGCAGCTCGCGCTCGTGCTGGCGTTCCTCGCGATCGGCAGGCCATGGCCGATGGTGACGGCACTGCTGCTGGCCTCGGCGACACTGCTGTCGTGGACCGCGCTGCGGTACCGGGGCCGCTGGCTCTCCGAGGAGCTGACCGAGCGGGCGCGGTTGCTGCTCCGGCGGCGTCAGCGCGACCTGCCCGACGCCGAGGCCGGTCACCTGCTGCTGCGGGCACTCGCGCCCGGCTCGGCCGCGCGAACCGTCGAGCTCGCCGGGACGTCCTCGGGCGTGGTGAGCCGCACCGGGGAGCTCGTCGCCGTGCTGCGCCCAGTCGACACCGGCCCGGCCGTGCTCGCCCAGCTTGCGCTGTCCGGGGCACTGCTCGCGGACACCGGTGAGCCCTCCCCCGCGCTGCCCGCGATCCGCCTGCAGCTCGTGCTGCACCGCGGTCCGCAACAGACCGACCACACCCGCGCGTGGCTGGCCGTGCGGGCACTGCGCGAACCGAACTTCGCCGACGACGCCGAGCTGCTCGTCGCGCTCAACAACACCGTGCGCAGGCTGCACCGCAAGCTCCGCAGGGCCGGGCTCGGCGCGACCGCGCTGACCGAGCCCGAGCTGCTCTCGACGCTGGTCGCGCTCACCCACACCGGCCCGGGAAGGGGCACGATCCGCGAGGAGCGGCGGCACTGGCGGGCAGGGCCGATCACACAGGTCGGCATCCGGCTGACCGGCCTCGGAGCACGCCCGGTGCAGGCCAGGATCCAGGCGCTGCACCGGTTGCTGGCCGCAGTGCCCGGCACCGCCTGCACGATCGCGATCACCGCGCCCGAGCACGCCGCCGTGCTGCGGATCGCGGCCACCACCGACGCCGCGGCCGACGCGGCCGCCGAGCGGCTGCTGCGGATGCACCTGCCAGGACTGCGGCTCGAACGAATGGACAACCAGCACGCACCGGCCGTGGCCGCGTCGTTGCCGATCGGAGGGAACCCATGATCACCCAGTCCCCGCTCGACCGTCGTGAGGCGCCGCCCCGGCTTCCGGTCCTCCGTGGACAGTCGGCGTGCCCGCTGGCGTCGCGGCACGCGCGGGTGGCCGCGAAGCTGGCCTCGGCACAGCGAGAGGTGCTGGTCGTCAGCCCGCTGTCCGGCACGCCCGGCGACCCGGTCGCGACGTTCCGCCGGATCGACCACGCCAACCTGCGGCGCGGGGTGCGCTACCGCGTGTTGTTCCCCGACCACGCGCGCACACTGGCCGAACCCGCGCGGCGGCTCGGACACCTCGCACGGGCGGGCGCGGAGGTCCGCACGATGCCCGCGGTGCCCATCGAGGCGCTGGTGGTGGACCGCGCGGTCGCCGTACTGCCGAGCGGCGACGACCTCGCCGTGCTCCAGCTGCCGAGCGTGGTCGAGACGGTCACGGAGCTGGTCGAACGCCTCTGGCCCTCGGCGGTGCCGGTGATCCCCGGCGACCCACCGCAGGCTGGCGGACCGGCCGCCCGCGACCGCGAGCTCCTCACGCTGCTCGCCGACGGCCGCACCGACGAGTCGGCCGCGGCCGCGCTCGGCGTGTCCGTGCGGACCGTGCGCCGCATGGTGTCGAGCCTCATGAACCGCCTGGGCGCGCGCAGCCGGTTCCAGGCGGGCGTCAAGGCCGCCGACCGCGGCTGGCTGAGCGAGGGGGCGAGCCGATGACTACCACGACCGGGCGCACCGTTCTCGTGGCTCCGGGCAGGCACGGCGCCTACGCCACCATCGGCGATGCCGTGCTCGACGCTCCCGACGGCTCGTGCGTCTCGATCACCGCCGGCACCTACGCGGAGACGCTGGAGCTCGTCGGCCGCGAGCTCACCCTCCGCGCGGCCGACGACGCCGAGGTGGTGCTCGACGGCACCGGCGCCGACGTGCCGGTGCTGCTCGCGCGCGGCGGCGGGCTCGCCGTGCACGGGCTCACGGTGCGCGCCGGGGACACGGCGGCCGTGCAGGCCGAGAACGCCGAGCTGTCACTGACCGGCTCCACCGTGACGGCGGAGCGGGGCCCCGCCGTGACGGTGCGCGGCCCCGGCCCGCTGACGATCAGGGACGTCACCATCACGGGGGCCGAGCACGGGCTGGTGCTGGAGGGCACGTCCGGCGTGGTGGAGAACGTCACCATCGACAACGTCGCCGCCGATGGGCTGATCGTCGGGCTCGGCGCCGACCCCGTGCTGCGCTCGTGCACGGTGAGCGGGTGCGGGCAGCGCGGGCTCTACGTCTACCAGCACGCGCGGCCGACCGTGGAGAACTGCCGGATCTCGCGCACGGGCCAGGCCGGCATCGTGGTGGCCCACCGCAGCGAACCCGTGCTGCGCCGGACGTCCGTGCGTGACGCGCATGGCGTGGGCATCGACGTGGGACCGAACTGCGGCGGCCTGATCGAGGCGTGCGACGTCGACAACACGGCCGAGCCCGCGATCCGGCTCGACGCCGCGGCGACCGCGGAGGTCGTGGCCGAGCCCACGAGCGTCCTCAGTGGATCGAGCCCGCTGGACGCCCTGCTCACGGACCTCGACGGCATGGTGGGGCTGCCCGGCGTCAAGGCCGAGGTGCGTTCACTGGTCGACGAGATCCAGGTGAACTCGTGGCGTTCGCGGGCGGGCCTTTCCACCGGCGCGCTGAGCCATCATCTGATCTTCGCGGGCGCGCCGGGCACCGGTAAGACCACGGTCGCGCGGACCTACGGCAAGCTCCTGCGCGAGCTCGGTGTGCTGCCGAAGGGCGGGTTCCGCGAGGTGTCGCGAAGGGATCTGGTCGGCCAGTACATCGGCCACACCGCTGAGAAGACGGCGGTGGTGTTCGAGGAGTCCCTCGGCGGCGTGCTGTTCATCGACGAGGCCTACACGCTGTCCCGGCAGTCGGGCAGCGGCGGCGACTTCGGCCAGGAGGCCATCGACACCCTGGTGAAGCTGATGGAGGACCACCGCGAGGAGATCGCGGTGATCGTCGCGGGCTACACCGCGGAGATGCGGCAGTTTCTCGCCGCGAACCCCGGCCTGTCGTCGCGGTTCGCCAAGACGATCGAGTTCGAGAACTACACGCCGGAGGAGCTGGTGGGCATCATCGGCCGGATGGTGACGGCGGGCGACTACGAGCTGGACCCGCAGTCCGGTCCCGCCCTCGCCGAGTACTTCCGGCGGATCTCGGCCGACCCCGGCTTCGGCAACGCCCGCGACGCGCGGCGGCTGTTCGAGGTGATGCGCAAGGCCCAGTCGGGACGGCTGCGCAGGCTGGGCCGCATCCCGGACGCGACCGAGCTCAGGGAGCTGCGCGCCGACGACGTGCTGAACGCGATCCAGTCCTCTTGAGACCGCAGTGAAGGCCACCTTCACTGCGTTCAACGCAGGCAAGGTGGCCTTCACTGCGGCCGAATCCAACACTGCGGCCGAGCCCGAGCCACGAGACTTGCTTGTCATCGAATCCTCATGCGGGTGGCGAGAAGGTGGGAGGCGAGCCACAGACGGGGAGGAACCGCCATGATCGCAACCCAGCCGACCAGGGTCGCCGTGCTGCACCGCCACTCGGCGCCGCTGTCCACCCGCGCCAGGGTCGAGGCGACGCTGGCCTCGGCGAAGCGCGAGGTGCTGGTCGTCTCCAGCCTCACCGACACCGTTCGCGGCCGGCTTCCCCTGCTGGGCAAGGGCAGCCCGAGGCCGGGGGTGCGCTACCGAGTGCTCGTCCCTGACGAGGCGCGCACGATCCCCGCGATGGCCATGCGGCTGGGGTCCCTCGCGCTGGCCGGGGCCGACGTGCGCACGGTGGCCGACGCGCCCGCCGACGCGGTGGTGATCGACGGCGAGCTGGCCGTGCTGCCCGGTGAGCCCTCGGATCTCGCGCTGTTCCGGCTGCCGAGCGTGGTGAACACGATCGTCGCCCTGTTCGAGCGGGTCTGGCCCTCGGCGGTCCCGTTCGTGCCCGGCGGCCTTCCGGAAGAGGCGGAGCTGACCGAGCGGGAGCGGGCGATGCTGACGCTGCTCTCGGCCGGCTACACCGACGAGGCCGCCGCGGCGAGCCTCGGCGTCTCGGTACGGACGGTGCGCCGCCTGGTGTCCGGCCTGATGAGCCGGCTCGGCGCGCGCAGCCGGTTCCAGGCGGGCGCCAAGGCCGCCGACCGGGGCTGGCTCGCGGACCCGGCCTGCTGAACGGCCGAACGGGTTCGGTGCCCGCGAGCCACACCGGTTCCCACCTCAGAGCCCGGCGAGGTCTTCCAGCAGCGTCGCGGCGAGCTCCACGTCCGCGCTCAGCCTGCGATCGCTCATCTCGGCGCTCAGCTTCCCCGCGGCGAGGTCGTAGGCGGTGCGCAGCGGAGTCGCCGCCGACGGGACGACGTCGCGCTGACGTAGCGCCCGCACCGCGGTCACCAGCTCGCAGGCGAGCACGAGTCGCAGTGCCGTCAGTGAGCGCAGGGACTGCCTCGCCGACTGGAACGCGAAGCTGGAGTGCTCCTCGAGTCCGCGCGACACCACGGCGTTGCCGAGCCCGGCGGGCGCGGCGAGCGCCCGCACCTCCGCGAGCGCGGAGTTGGCGCTGTACTCCAGGATCATCACGCCGGAGCTGCCGCTCTCGCCGTGAGCGAGGAACGGCCGCAGCCCGGTGAACCGCGGGTCCAGCAGCGCCGACAGCCGGGCCGTCGACAGGTGCGCGGTGTCCAGCAGCGCCAGGCGAAGGCCGTCGAGCGTGTGCCGCAGGTACGCGCAGTGGAACCCGCCGTGATGGTACGCGGTGTCGTCTTCGGCGGAGATGAGCGGGTTCTCCGCCGCCGCGTTGATCTCGACGCCGATCACTGTGGACAGTTGTGCGGCGGCGTCGAGAGCGGGTCCGTGGATCTGTGGGAAGCACCGGAAACCGAACGGGTCCTGCAGGCGCGCGGGTGGGCGCGCCGGTGCACCGAGCAGGGCTCGCATTCGCGCCGCGGCCTCGACCTGCCCCGCGTGTGGCCTGCTCGCGTGCACGCGCTCGGCGTAGGCCTCGCGTGAGCCGTCGACAGCGAGGAACGACAGTGCCGCCACCGCGTGGGTTGCGTCCAGCAGCCGCCGCGCCTCGTGCCAGGCGAGCGCGGCGATCCCGATCGTCAAGGCGTTGCTGCTGATGAGCGCCAGCGCGTCACCGGAGTCGAGTGCGATCGGCTCCGGCCCTGCTGACGTCCCGAGCCACGGCAGCTCGCCGAGCAGTGCCAGTCCGGTCTCGGAGAGCGCGGTGAGATCGCCCGTGCCGATCGCGCCGAACTCGTGCACCGCGGGATAGCTGCCCGAGTTGAGCGCGTCCGCGAGCGCGTCGGCGACACCGGGACGCAGTCCGGCTCCGCCCGCGAGCACCTGGTTGAGGCGCACGACGAGCATCGCCCGCACCTCCTCCTCGGCGAGCAGGTCACCGACCCCGCCCGCGTGGCTGCGCAGCAGCCGGACACCGTGGCCCTTCTTGGCGTCGGCCCCAACGGCTTCCACGCGGTTGGCGCCGACGCCCGTGGTGCGGCCGTAGACGGGCCCGCGAGTGACCAGCCGCTCGGCGGCGGACCACGCCACCTCGGCCGCGTGCCTTCCCGCGTCGGCGATCAACACCCTGGCGTGCCCCCTGGCCACCTGGATCACCTGGTCACCGGTCAGCGACCGGCCGTCGAGCACCACATCCCGCGTCGTCGTGTCCAAAGCCATGCCCGGTTTGTACCCGGAACCGTGTCCGCTGGGACCCGGTCCGCGACCGGAAAGCGTCTGGTCACCGAGACAGGAGACGGCCGAGGTCCCGTGGTCCCCACCGCAGGTTGGTGAGCGTTCGCTGATCCCCGCAGGGCGGCTTCGCGTCACTGCTCCGGGTGCAGCATCAACAGCACGGCGCGGTTGTTCCGGTGGTGCCCCTGATAGGTATGCGGGTGGGCGGCGTCGAAGTGGACTGAGTCACCCGCGGCCAGTTCGATCGGGGACTCGGCCGGGCCGGTGGTGACCCGTCCCCTGGACAGCACGAGGCACTCGTGCACTCCGGCCAGGTGGGCGTCCGAGTTCTGCACCGCTTGGTCGATCTCGATGTCGTAGACCTCGACGGTGCCGCGCAGCCGGATGCGGTGCAGTAGCCGCGCGCTGACCGCGTCTCCTCGGACGTGCGGGCGGTCGTCGTCGGCGCGGACCACCTCGACAGTGGGCGATCCGGTGTCCAAGAGCTCCCCGAGCGACACCCGCAACGCGGTGGCCAATGCCCACAGTGTGCTCAGGGTCGGGTTGGCCTGGCCCAGTTCGATGCCGTGCAGAGTGGTCTTGCTCATGCCGGCGGCCGATGCCAGGTCGGCAAGGGAGATCCCCGCCTGTATACGCAGTCTGCGCACGTTCGCGCCCACCGCTTGCGCCAGTTCCATGCGTACCAGCATAGTGGGTAGCACGTACCAGTGAACTGAACCAGTGAGGAGTGTCGTCATGACCGTGACCCGGCTGCGCGAGATCCCCGGCATCGGGGTGGACGTCATCGGTGACGCGGCCGACGCGCTGGCCGATCCGGAGCTGCTGCGGCTGGAGAACCTGGACACCGACATCCGGCCGCCGCGGCTCGCGGTCGCGACGACCCGGACCGCGGTCGACGATGACGACGCCAACAGCTACCTCCCCTTCCAGGGGCATCGTGGTCTGCGAGAGGCCGCCGCCGCGCACGTCGGGCGGCTCGCCGGCCGCGCCTACGATCCGGACACCGAGTGCGTGAGCGTGGCCGGTGGGCTCAACGGTGTGCTGAACACCCTTCTGGCCACCGTGGAGCCGGGCCAGGAGGTCGTGCTGTGCGACCCCGTGTACGCGGGACTGGTCAACCGCGTTCGCCTGGCCGGCGGCATACCGCGGTTCGTTCCCGCCGAGCCCTCCGCCGACGGCTGGGTGGTCGACCCGGACCGCCTGGCCGCCGCCGTCGGCCCCAACACCGCGGCGGCGCTCATGATGGGGCCGGCCATGCCCACTGGCCTGGTGCTCGACGACCGCCACTGGTCCGCGCTCGCCACGGCGTGCGAGCGGCATGACACGTGGTTGATCTACGACGCCGCCATGGAGCGCATCCGTTTCGACGGGCGGCCACCCGACCACCCCGCAGCGCACGACGGGCTTGCCCACCGGGTGATCACCATCGGCTCCGCCTCCAAGGAGCTGCGGATGATCGGCTGGCGGGTGGGCTGGGTGGTCGGCCCTGCCGACATCCTCGCCGACATCCGCCTGGTGGGGTTGACCAACGTGGTGTGCCAGGTGGGCCTGGCGCAGCAGGCCGTCGCGGCCGCGCTGAGCGCTCCGGACGCGGACGCCGATGTCGCCGCGGCCACCGCGGAATGGCGGCGCCGCGCGGTGAAGATCGTGGACCAGCTGGCCGGTTATCCGGTGGTGCGACCGCACGGCGGGTGGTCGCTGCTGGTGGACACCAGGCCGCTGGGAATCACGCCGGGGCAGCTGTCGGAGCGGCTGCTGCGGTACGGCAAGGTGGCCGCCACGCCCATGACCGGATGGGGCCCCAGCGGGGATCACTACCTGCGGCTCGTGTTCGCCAACGAACCGACCGACCGCCTGGCCGATCTGGGCGAGCGTTTCCGGGCGGCGATCGGCTGATGATCGCGAGCGCACGAACCAGAAGGTGGAACGGCGATCCACAAGCTCCAAAGTAGAGGCAGAGGGCGGCACAGGAGGATCACGGCGGCCCGGGCCTGGGTCACGGGTTCGGCCGTTCCCGGACCGGAGTCGTCGGCGTCGTCGGCGCAGCGGCGCTTGGTGGCCTGGGCCGGCTGGGTATGGCCGCGGCTGCTCCCCGTGGCGACCCCGCCCAGGCGTGTCGATCAGGGCGCTGCCACCGGAGCCACCTCCGGATCGCCGACGGGCTCCTCTCGGGCGGCGAAGACCCATGTCCACGACATCGCTGCTCCTTCGTAACCTCGTGATGTCCCCTTACCTGATTTCAGGATCTAGCGCTCAGCCGCCGAACGGTACGGGTTTTCTCCCGTCGTCGGCGCGAGAAAATACGGGAGTCGAGAGTTGGTTGGACGTCGGGGACGGCCGGCGGCGGACCGGCGTGACAAGGTCGCCGTCCTGCTGCTGAACATCGCGACCAGGGAGATCGACGCGTTCCTCGCCGGGGAGAATCCCGGAGGAACGCCCCCGCTGCCGAAGGTGCTCGGGCACCTGGACCCCAACGCCATTCTGGTGAAGGCGGGCTACTCGCCCGACAACCGGATGATCACAAGCCGGTGGGGATCGATCGACGCGTTCCGCGCGGATGCCGCCGTGTGGGCACTGGCAAGGAACGACCGGCCCTCCGAGCCACTGCCCGTCCGGCTGGCGACCGGCCTGACCGACGGCGTTGACCCGAGGCGTCCGGTGGACGCCGCGATCAGGACCGCCGACACCCTGCTCGGCGAGTTGGTGGCCGATCCGCGCTCTTACCTGATCGCACATCTCGCCCCGCTCCTGAAGGATCACCCGGAGGGCGGGGGTACCGTCGCGGAAGGGTTGCGTGCGGAACAGCGGCACTGGACCGACGCCTACGCCCAGCTCATGGAGCTGACGGGAGTGCCGCTCCGTGCCGGCTGGACACCCGAGCGGGTCACGCTGACGCTGCAGGCCATGATCACCGGATTCGTCATCCACCAGCGGGTGCAGCCGGACGACTTCGAGTACGCACGCACCAGCAGTTACGACAAGATCAGCCTCTTCGCCGACTCGGTCATCACTTTCGTACTGGGAGTCCTCGACTTCGACGCCGACGGAAGGACGCCACGCGACGTACTTGCCGAGCGCTGGTCCTCATAGCGGCAAGCGCGCGGTCCCCGGCGAGACGTGCACGTTCCTGCGCGGTAGTGCTAACCTCGAACGAAATCCATCAGCTTTGTAGATTGTCAGCCAGACTGACGATTAGGGGAACCGATGAAACTTCCTTCGGGTGCGGAAGCATCCGTCCGCGTGGGCCTCGTGGCGATGGGTGTGATCACCGCGAGCCCCGCGTTGGCCCTGCTGGACACGTACACCCTCGAATGGACATACGGAATCACCGATCCGGACGCGATGACACAGGCTCTGCTGCAGCATCGCGGCATGCTCCAGTTGCTGCTGGGTGGCGCGCTGGTGTGGGCGGCCTTCTTCCGGCCTGCCCGGATCCCCGCGGCGATCGGTGCCATCGCGGGCAAGGTGACGTTCCTGTCACTGATCCTCCCGGATCCGGGCTTGCGTGCCGACCTCGCCACGTTCAGCACGGTGTTCGACCTGGCGTGCATCGTGTTGCTCGCCGCGCTCTGCGTATGGCAGTTCACCACGTCGCGGGCCCGCCCCGTCCTCGGCTCGCACCAGGAGGCGGCGTGATGGGACTGCTCACCTCGGCGAGGATCGTTGCCGTCGCCGTCAGCGTGCCGACGTTCGGCGTTCTGTTCCTCAACGACGGCTTTCGCGCGGACAACCTCTTCCTCGTGCCGGATCTGGTGCTGTGCGCGCTCCTGCTGGTCGGCGCTGTGCTGCCGACGCGCACGGCGCAGCCGGTGCTCACCTTCGGGTTCGGCTTCGCTGCGGGCGTGATCACCACCGCGGTGTTCTCCTATGTGGCCAGGGGGGCGCTCGACGAAGGTCTGCCCACTGTGGTCGTCGCGTGTGCGTGTGTGGTCATGGCGACGCTGCTCGCGCGCCGCTCTCGGCTCCCGGCCTGGCGCGGCGCGGCCTCATGAACTGGTGGAGCGGCCGGCGTGGCACAGTGCTGCGCCGGACCGGGATCGCGCTCGGTTCGGTGGTGTTGCTCCTCGCGGTCGCCATCGGCGCGTTCTTCCTCGTGCGTAACCCACCCGTGGAACCCTTCGAACCAGTGGCGTGGGATCCGCCGGACGGCTTCTCCGTCGACTCCGGCCGGATCGACAGCGCCACAGCCGGGACACTGCGCCCTCTGGGACGGCAGTCGTTCAACGGTCCGGAGGACATCGCCGTCGACGGCAGCCAGCGCGTCTATACGGGCACGCGCGACGGCCTGATCATGCGCACGGAACCGGGTCGAGACCGCGCCGAGGTCTTCGCGAAGGTAGGTGGCAGGCCGCTCGGGCTCGCCTTCGATCACCATGGCCGGCTGCTGGTGGCCAACCACGGTGTCGGCCTCCAATCCGTCTCGCCAAGCGGGAACGTCACCCTGCTGGCCGATCGCGCCAACGGCGAACCCATTCTGGCGGCCAACGACCTGGTGATCGACTCTGCCGGCATCGTCTACTTCTCGGATTCGAACTCCAAGTACAACAGTGCCACTCTGGGTGGCCTGCCCTCGTATTCCCTGTACGACTTTCTCGAGGGCCGTCCGCTCGGGAGGCTGCTGAAATACGACCCGCAGAGCAGGCTAACGACGGAACTGCTTACGGACCTGTACTTCCCGAACGGCGTCGTGCTCACCGGTGACGGGCGTGCCGTGCTGGTGGCGGAGTCCACGCGTTACCGCATCTCCAGATACTGGCTCTCCGGTTCGCGCGCGGGAGCGGCGGACGTTCTCGTCGATGGGCTGCCGGGCATATCGGACGGCTTCACCAGCACCGGCGACGGCAGGTTGCTGTTGCCGATGTACGAGCGCATCCCGTCGCTCGACCGTTACGTGCTGCCCAGCCGGTTGATGCGACAGGCGGTGGTGCGGATGCCGACCTCCGTGCTGGTCGGCGAGGAACCGCTGTCCGGATGCGTGCTGGTGCTCTCCGAGGACGGTCGCGTGCTGAGCCAGGTCACGGGGATCCACCCGGCCCCTACCAACATCGTTCCCTACCAGCAGGGGTGGTTGCTCGGCTCATTGGTCGGCCAGCCCATCCGATGGATCGCGGATCCGGGCCACAGTGGACGATGACGGAATCGGCGATCACGGATGTCCACTGTGTCCAGTAATCACGACACCGCTTCGGCGGCAGGTTCCGGCGCACAGGCTTGGCTGGTGTCGAACAAGCGGCTGAGCAAGGTGTGGAGCTGCGCTCGCTCGGCTGGAGCAAGCGGCTGGAGCAGCTCTTCCTGTGCCCGCAAGAGCTTCTTCGTCGCCTTGGCGTACGCGGCCTTGCCGTTCCTGGTTATCCGTACGACGTGCTTGCGCCGATCGGACTTACTACGCTCACGGGTGGCGTGGCCGAGCTGCTCGAGCTCGTCCAGCACAGCGACCATGGTGGTGCGGTCCAGGCCGGTGCGCGCACACAGCTCGGCCTGGGACAACGACTCGCCGTGCAGGAAGCCGAGAACGCGCACCTGCCGGGTGTTGAGCCCCAACGGAACCAGCGCGCGTTCGAAGGCGGGAACGGCCATCCCGGCCACCTTGATGATCAGGTACCCGGTGTGGTCGTCCATGTGCTCGATGCGAGCCCGCGAGGTCATGGTGCAAGTGTAATGACTCGGCCCAGGCCGAACCCGGAGCCGGCGATCCCCATCGCGGCGCAGACGAGCGCGCAGCCGAGGTGGCGGAACCAGAACGCCGTGCGGCGCGTCCACAGTCGCGGGACGCCACTGCACGGGCAGAACGGACAGGACGATGACAGCCGAGATGACTGATACCGACGGCCCGCCCCGGCGCCTGGGTGAGGTCGTCGCCGGACTTCGCGTTCGTGCCGGTCTCACCCAGCGCCAGCTTGCTGATCTCGCGGGCTTGAGCCTCGCCGGTCTGCGAGATGTGGAGCAGGGCAGAGTGGTGACACCCCGTCCGGCCAACCTGCGCCGGCTGGCGGCTGCCTTGGGGCTCTCCCACGACGAAGCCGAGGATCTCGTCGAGCTGAGCCGCCGAGGGCAGCCCGCCGAACAGCACTTCCGGATCCGGGTGCTCGGCCCGCTCGCGGTCACCGTGAACGGCGTCGAGGTGGACCCTGGCCCGGCTCGGCAACAGGCGCTGCTGGGGCTGCTCGCGTTGACTCCCAACGTGCCGGTCAGCCGCGACGCCTTGATCGAGGCCGCCTGGGGCGAGCGGAGGCACGGCAACACGGTCAGCCTCGTGCAGACGAGTATGTCGCGGCTGCGGCAGCGGCTGGTGCCGAAGCAGCCGGGAAGCGACAGGGCGAAGGTGCTGACCGCTAGCCGTGGTCGCTACCGGCTCACCGTCACGCGCGAGCAGCTCGACCTGCTCGAGTTCCGGCACCGGGCGGCTGAGGCGAGGCAGGCGCGCAAGGCGGGCGACGCGGCTCGCGCGTGTGTCCTGTTCCGCAAGGCACTGAGTCTGTGGCGGGGCGAACCGCTGGCGAACCTGGAGACCACTCGCGTGCAGCCGCTGGTGACGGCACTGGTGGAGGAGTGGAAGACGCTGGTCGTGGACTACGCCGAGACCGCGACCCAGATCGGCTGCTACGACGAGGTCCTGCCGGAGCTCCGGCGGCTCGTCGGGGACGACCCGCTGCACGAGGTGGCCACCGCGCGGCTCATGATCGCGCTGGCCGGTAGCGGGCAACAGGCGGCCGCGCTGAACGCGTTCGACGAGGTCCGGCGCCGGCTGCGGGAGGAGCTCGGCGCCGACCCCGGTCCCGAGCTGACCGAGGCACACCAGCGCGTGCTGCGGCAGGACGTGGTCAGGGCCGACCCGACCGGCGCCGACCCGGTGACGGCGCACCGCCAGCTGCCGCCGGACATCCTGGAGTTCACCGGACGGGAGGCCGAGTTGTCGGAGTTGCGTGCCGGCCTGCCGGCTCCGGCACGAGGCGACACCGCCGCGGGCATCCTCGTGCTGCAGGGCATGGGTGGTGTCGGCAAGACGCGGCTGGCGGTGCACCTCGCCCGGCAACTGCTCGCCGAAGGCCGCTACGCCGACGTACAGCTCTATGTCGACCTGCGTGGACACGCTGACCAGCCCCCGGCGGACCCGTCGACCGTTCTGGACTCGTTCCTCCGGCTGCTCGGGGTGGCCGGTGAGTCCGTGCCACGCACACTCGACGAGCGCTCCGCGCTCTACCGCAGTCTGCTGCACGGCAGGCATTCCGTGGTGTTGCTGGACAACGCCGCGAGCGAGGAACAGGTGCTTCCGCTGCTTCCGGCCGGACCCACCAACCTGGCGATGGTCACGAGCAGGCGCACGCTCGCGCTGGATGGCTCTCGTACCGTGACGCTGGAAGGCTTCCCCCTCCCCGATGCCGAGGCTCTGCTCAGGCGGATCGTCGGGCAGCGGGTTGCCGACGACCCGGCGGCCACCAGGATGGTGGTGGAGTTGTGTGGCCGGCTGCCGTTGGCGCTGACCCTCGCGGCCCGCAGGCTCCAGGCGAGGCCGGCGTGGCGGTTCGCCGACGCCGCGGCCCGGCTGCGTGCGGCCGGGGACCGGCTGGGAGAGCTGGCAGCGGGCAGCAGGCGCGTCCGAGCCGTGTTCGACCTGTCGTACCGAGCCCTCGACCCGGAGACGCGACGAATGTTCCGCCTGTTGGGTCTGCACCCTGGCGAGGACTTCGCCGCCGCGTCGGCCGCGGCGCTCGCCGGCGTGAGCCCCGCGGTAGGCGAAAGAATCCTCGATCAGCTCGCCGACGAGCACCTCGTCACGTCCGCCCCGGCCGGCCGGTACCGGCTGCACGACCTTCTCCGGGACTACGCACGCGACCTCGCCGAGCGAGACGGTGAGCGAGCGTGCCGGGAGGCGGTCCGGAGAGTCGTGTACTGGTACCTCCACGCGGCGGACGCCGCCAACAAGCCGCTGAGGAAGCCCAACGAGGAGGAGGTCCTGCCGTCCGGTGCGCGCGAGCCGCCAGGGCTACCCGCTTTCCCCGACAGCGCATCGGCGTTCGACTGGTTCCGCGCCGAGCAGGGCGCCCTCACCGCCACGACCGCACTGGCGTGGGAGTACGGGCTGCTCGAAGCGGCGTCGCAGCTGCCGGCGGTACTGCGGAACTACTGGGAGCGGGCCAGCGAGTGGGATCACTGGATCGGCGGGGCCAGGGTCGCGCTCGCCGCGGCCCGGCTCGCCGAGGACCGCACCGCGGAGGCGAGAACCCTCAACGACCTCGGCTGCGCGCTGAGCCAGATCGGCAACCTGGAAGAGGCCGTCGACATGCTCACCAGGGCGTGCGACCTGCGTGCCGCGCTGGGTGACGAACGTCGGCGGCTGGGCCCCTTGCTGAACCTCGCTGTCGCGGTGGCCATGTCCGGTGACCTCCACCGGGCCATCCGGCACATGCGTGAGGTGCTGCCACTGGCGCGCAAGGTCGGTGACGTCTACAACGAGGCCTGGCTGCTCAACAACCTGGCGCACGCACAGGCCCTGGCGGGCATGCACGAGGAGGCGATCGGGACGTACCGGGCGACCCTCGCGCTGGGACGCGACTGCTCGGCCGATCCGGTCGGCGTCGCGCAGACGTTGGGCGGATTCGGCCAGGCGTTGCTGAGCGCGGGCGAGCACGACGAGGCGATCGCGGTGCTGCGGAGAGCGTGCGCGATCTACCGCCAGGAGAACTGCACCGCGTTCCTGCTGGAGGCGCTGGCGACGCTGGCGGCGGCACTACGCGAGATCGGCGACGAGGTCGGCGTCAAGGAGTGCGAGGTCGAAGCACAGGCCATCGTGGACGGTCTGGGCCCCTACGCCTACGCGCCGGTTTCTCACGCGCCGCTCCCCTGACCACCCGGCCCCGTCAGCGGCAGTGCCTTCCATCCGGTGGTGCCGAGCCGTTGCGCCCGCCTCGCCGGAGCACAGTACGAGAACAGTAGTACTGGGGAGCTCGTCGACCGACGGTGCCCCTGAGCTGCCGGTTCAGCGCCGTCAGCTCGGCCGGGACGACGCCGCTGCCGGCAAGCCCTCTCGGCAAAGCTGATCCCCCGAGGGACGATGTCCGGCCCCTGCGCCGGCTGTGGTGCCGGCGGTCGGGGCCGTCCGCGAATCGTCACTCGAACTTCAGGTTGCCTTCGCGTTCGGCGAAGGCTCTCCGGTGAACGGGACTGCAGGAGGAATCGAAGCGGTGATCGTCTGGTCTGGATGGGGAATCCTTGCGCTGGTGTTCGCCATGCTCGGCGCGATGGTGGGCACTCTCGCCGGATTGGCCGTCGGTGTCGTCGCGGAGCCCACCAACTTCGGTACGGCATTGGGACTTGCCGCGGCCGCGGTGGCGATCTGGTTCGTTGGCCGGCGGCTGAACCGTCCCAAGCCGGGTTTCGACGAGCGGACGGGTGAACGGGTGATGCTGGGCGGCCGGCACAAGCTGTTCTTCGTGCCGATGCAGTACTGGGGGCCCGCGGTCGGCGCGCTCGCGGTGTTGGCCGGGGTGCTGGCGATCTAGTGCCCCGGCCGCTCACGGCGCGCCGGTTGATGGCCGTGCTGGTCCTTCACCGTGCGGCCGCGCGCGGCCTACGCCTCTGGCGTGGTGGCGGCTGGTCGCCGCTCGACGGGAGTCACCCGCGGTCCGGATCACGGACGCCCACCGTTCTCCTTCGGGGCCTCTCTTTGTTCAGGTTTGTCCGGAAAAGTCGCTTCCTGCCGGCCACCGAGGCCGGCATCTCCCCGGCAAACTCACCGGAGGTCAGCAGAGTTGAGGTCCCCATCACGAGAGCGCAGCATGCTCCGCATCGCCGTGGCAGCCGTCGCGACCGTCGCGGTCGCGGGGTCCACTGCCGCGATCGTCGTCGCTCCCGGCGCGCTCGCGGCTGCCCCGAAGCCGGCCACGTGGAATGAGACCGCCTACCGCGGCCACGTCGAGGTGATCCGCGACCAGGGTCGCCAGGCCGATCGTTCCGTACTGACCGGCAAGGTCTTCGTGGACCGCAACCGCGACAGCGTCAGCGGTCCACAGGAACGCGGCCTTGGCGGGGTACTGGTGTCCAACGGCCGAGACGTCGTGACCACCGACTCCCACGGGCGCTACCGGCTGCCCGCCTTCGACAACATGACGGTGTTCATCACCCAGCCGTCGGGCTACCAGGTGCCGGTGGACGAGTCCAACGTCGCGCAGTTCCACTACAACCACCTGCCAGAGGGTTCGCCGGACCTGCGCTATGGCGGCATCGCGCCTACCGGCCCCCTCCCCGCCGAGGTGAACTTCCCGGTGGTGAAGAGCCGGCTCACGCAGTCTCAGGAGCAGCACTGCGTGATCGCGGGCGACCTGCAGACCTACGACAAGGAGGAGGTCGGCTACGCCCGCAAGGGAGCGATCAACGACCTCGCCGGGCGCACCGACTACCAGGGCTGCGGCACCCTGTTCATCGGCGACGTGGTCGGCGACGACCTTTCGCTCTACCCCGACGTGAAGGAGCTCACCAGCCTGACCAACGGACCGGCGCGGTTCCTGCCCGGCAACCACGATCTCGACTTCGACGCCACCACGCCTGAGCACTCGTTCGACACCTTCCGAGCCCAGCTCGCGCCCGCGTACTACTCCTACGACATCGGCAACGTGCACGTCGTGGCACTCAACACGGTTCGCTACCCCTGCACGCCTGATCTCGACAACGCCGACGGCCTGCGCCCCACCTGCGACGATCCGGTGAACCAGCCGCGATACAACGGCCGCCTCGACGAGAACCAGCTCGCCTGGCTGGAGCGCGATCTCGCCAAGGTCGACGACAACAAGCTCGTGGTCATCGCCAGTCACGTCGGCCTGCTCAACTTCGCGGACGAAGGAAGCCCGATCCACCAGGTCGACCAGGTCCGTGAAGTGCACGAACTGGTGAAGGGCCGCAAGGCCGTCGCGGTCGCCGGGCACAGCCATTCGATCGAGAACATGAAGACCGGCGATCTCGTCAAAGGCTGGCGCGATCTCTTCGGCATCAAGGGCCTCCCATTCCCTCACATCACGGCGGGTGCGATCTCCGGTGACTGGTACTCCGGCTCGCTCACGGAAGACGGCTATCCCGTCGCCGTCGGCCGCGACGGTGGCCGGCCCGGGGTGCTCACGCTCGACATCAAGGGCAACTCCTTCAAGGAGCGCTACACGGTCACCGGTCAGAGCGACCAGGTCCAGACACAGCTGGGCATCAACAGCCCGACCTACCGCGAGTGGTACGTCGCACGGCAGGCCTGGAACCGCACCCGCGACGGGGCCGCGCCGCAACTGGCAGACCCCCACGTGGTGACCCGGGCCGACCTGAACGGGCGGACCTGGATCACCACGAACTTCTGGATGGGCTCGACCGGCTCCACGGTCAAGGTCAGCATCGACGGAGCCCGTGCCCAGCACGCGGTCCGCACCCAGCAACTCCGAGGTGAAGACCAGCTCGTCGGCCCCGAGTGGTCGGACCCGCACGCTGCCGCACAGCAACTCGTCAACGGCGGCAGCCTGGCAGACCGCACCATGCACCTGTGGCGGTTCCAGCTGCCCACGGACCTCGCGCCGGGCGCGCACCGCGCCGTGGTCACCGCCACCGACTCCTACGGCCGCCAGTTCACCGACGTCCTCGACTTCCAGGTCGTCGAACAGCGATAACCGCGTCGTCGCCGGTCCGGGGCCGTCACCGCACGGTGGCGGCCCCCGACCCGTGCGCGGCGGGCACGTCGGGAGTGGTCAGGAATCAAGAAGCCCGGTGACCGGGCCGCGCCTAGCGTTACCGGCATGACTTCCATCGACACCATCACCCTCGAGGTGGCCGACGTCGCGGCCGCCGAACGTTTCTACGCCGCCGCGTTCGGGCTGGGCCACCGCCTGAACCTGCGGGCCGCTCAGGAGCCGACAACCGGCTTCCGCGGGTTCACGCTTTCCCTGATCGTTTCCCAGCCCGCCGATGTCGACGTCCTGATCGGTGCCGCGCTCGACGCCGGTGCCACGACGCTCAAGCCCGCCGCGAAATCGATGTGGGGATACGGCGGAGTGGTACAAGCCCCGGACGGGACGATCTGGAAGATCGCCACCCCGGCGAAGAAGGACACCGGCCCGGCCACCCGGCGGATCGACGACATCGTGCTCCTGCTGGGAGTCGCCGACGTCGCCGCGAGCAAGCGGTTCTACCGGGACCGGGGCTTCACCGTGGCCAAGAGCTTCGGCCGCATGTACGTCGAGTTCGCCGCAGGGTCCGGCTCCGTGAAGCTGGGACTCTACCGCCGCCGCGCCCTCGCCAAGGACGCCGGCGTCGACCCCGAGGGCACCGGGTCGCACCGGATCGCGGTCGGCGGCGCGGCCGAGCCGTTCACCGACCCGGACGGCTTCGCGTGGGAACCAGCCTCCATGGCATCCCTGTCCTGAGTTGCTGTCCACAGCCGACGAAGACGGACAGCAGAGCCACGTGCCCGCGGACATCGATCACAGGAGCCTCGGATGTGTCACCCCTCGTTGGCGCACGCACTCACCGCGGCGCGGCGCCTGAGCGACCTCACGCGCCTGCGCCGCGTCCGGGACCGGATCGACCGGGAATACGCGCAGCCACTGGATGTCGAGGCGCTGGCCCGCGGCGAACACCTGTCGGCCGGGCAGCTCAGCCGCCAGTTCCGGCTCGCCTACGGGGAGTCTCCGTACGCCTATCTGCTGACCCGGCGTGCCGAGCGGGCGGCGGCGCTGCTCCGCCGTGGTGATCTCAGCGCAACCGAGGTCTGCTTCGCGGTCGGCTGCTCGTCGCTGGGCACGTTCAGCACTCGCTTCACGGAACTGGTCGGTGTGCCGCCCAGCACCTACCGGCGCCGGACGACGCCCGCCACCCCGGGGATGCCGTCATGCGTGGTGAAACAGCTGACAAGGCCGGTCAGAAACCGGTCTGCCCGCGTTGCCGGGTATCCAGGATGAGCGCCGCACCATCGCCCTGAGGACGGCCAGGGCAGCTACGGCTGGATCCCGCCGGCCAGCGCCGACCTCGACAGCGCCTTTGGCCAGGCGCAGGCCGCGGGACGTCCGCTGAAGGGACTGTCCCCCGCTGAGCGACCCGAGTTCGTCCAGCACGTCCTTGGCGGGGAGCGAAACAGTCCACATTGGGTAGCTGGTGCCGTGCGGTGCGCGGGCATCGTTGCCGCGGAGCGTAGTGTTGGTCGAGTCGTCGCCTGGTCTGCCCGCAGTGCCGTCGAAGCTACGAGCGCGCCCCAGTCACGCAACGACCGGCGCAGGAGAAGGAGTCAACGTCCATGCCGACGACAGAGGCGAATGTCATCATGACCGAACCGGTTGCCGGTGTCACTTGTGCGGCGTGCTCGCACCGATGGGACGCGCACGATGCGATCGGACTCAGGTTCTGTTCCGCGACAGCTGAGCAGGGGCTGAGCCGGGGATGCGTCTGCGTCGGCGGCGCCGCGAACGAACCACGGACGCCTTCCGCGGGTTAGTCACGCCGGTCGCGACAGGGACCAGTCCTGGTGGCGGGGTTGAGCCGACTGTGGCTTGTGGACTTTCTGGCGCTGCCACCGGTCGGTGCGGCATCCGGTCCGGCCCCGGACGCTGGTCCCGGGTGAACAACAGGACCAGCCCGCGATCGGTCCGGCCCCCAGACGAGCTCGGACCGAAGGGCGTTCGGACCGTGTTCGCGGCCGGCGCGACGCCGAAGATCGGCTCATGCTGGTGGAACGGCGTAGTGTTGGTGGTGCCGGGAGTTTCTCGCGCATCGTCAGCTTCGTCGATGCCGTTGCCGGTGACAACAGCGTCGGCCGGTTCGCCGGCTGGAGACGGGAGCGCCGACATGCCGTTGGGCTCGCACGATCACCGCGCACGCCGAACCGGCGGGGCCGGTGCCGGACGGCAGCCTTTGCGGTTGGCCCTGAAACCGAGGGCCGCGGCGATGGGAATGGTCGACGGCGCCTGGTGGCCCCGATCATGGGAACCGGTGGCCGAGTTTCCCGCGATGATCGCGGGCATCGAGTGGCGGCTCGGACGTGCGGCGAGGATCGCGTTCAACGCGGACGCCTGGGCCGAGGCGCCGCGTCGCCTGGTCGTCGACGGACAGCCGGTCGAGCTGGAGGGCTTCCGCTCGCTGGACGAGCACACCGTGCTGGTTTCGGGGCACGGCTGGCATCGCATGGTGTTGCTGGTGATTCCACCGGAGACGAGCGAACGTGCTGCCGCGGCAGCGTTGGAACGGGCGGCCGACCCGGGAAACACTGAACAGGCCACGCAGATCCTGTTCCGCAGTGGGGCCGATTCCGGCTTCGCCGAGGTGACAGTGCCGGTCGCCCGCACCGGTGCGGGCGCGGCCCGGCCACGCTGAGAGACACCGGATCGCTCCAATCCGCCGCCGATCCCGGCAAGGCGGGTCCTTATGCGCACGAACCAGGAGACAACGATGACCTCGAGCACGGCTTTCATCTCCCGCTACGACCGCCGCGTGACGCGCGCGCAGGAGGTGTTGAAGCAACACACGAAGCTGACCGACGCGGAATGCCGCGAGATCGCGGTCCAACTGCTGCACACTCTTGACACGATCCCGGAGAAGGTGCGGTAACACTGGTGACGACGCGGCCGAAGGCGCGAGGGGGCCGCCGGTGACCGGCGTGCCGACGACAATGAGGCCTCCCGCCACGTACGCTGTGCGCATGAGTGATGACGCCACGACGGCGTCGCTACGCCGGGGCCTCGCGGGTTACCTGCGCGCGGTGGCCGATGCGCTGGCGGTGCCTGCCGAGGCAACGTCGTTCGAGATCAGCGACACGGTGTCCGCCTACCTCGGTCTGTCCCGAAGGTGGGGCCAGCGGCCGCGGCACGACCTGATGCTGGTATGGAACGAGCGACACGGCTGGGCGCTGGCGGTCGAGACGGAACCCGGCGAGCCGACCACCGTGGTCGGCTATCTGGCCAGTGACCAGGTAGCCCCCGACCCGGCCGTCGTCGCCCGCTTTGTCACGGACGTGCTCGCGGGTCGCCGAACCGCCGCCCGGAGACCGGACTTCCCGACCACGGCCGCCCGCGATCAGCTCGCCAACGAGCTCGCCCGGTACATCTAGGGTGCGTCGACGGCGCCCATCAGCGGCCGTGGGCGATCTGTCCTAGCCTGAAACGGCAACGGAATCGGCGCTGTGGAGCCCGTGCTCCCGCCGCGCGACAACCCCACCCACTCCCGCTGGAGGACGACTGCATGCCCAGCGACACACCGGAGAAGAGCACCAGTCAGCTTGCCGTGTGGAGGGACCTCCTGGCGGCCCTCGACCGGGTTGACGTGGCTTGGCAGGCCACGCAATCGGCCACATCGGGAACCCAGGCGTCGGCCCAGCTGCCCGGCAACGTCGCCGTGGCCCTGGTCAAGGCATCCGAACGAGGAACGCGAGCGCTGGCCGGAATCGCGGAAACTCTTGTCGAGCAGTACGACAGCGGTGAGCCGTTCCGGCAGGTGGCCTCCGCGCTGCGGCAGGCCATCGACGCCTGGCCGACCAGGTAGGAAGACCGCCGCCGCTGGGTGGCTGCGCGAGGCGTAGTATTGGAGGTGTCGGGAGCATCTCGTACGTGAGCGGCCAAGCCTGCGTCGTCCTCGACGATAGCCAACGCCGGCCGCTGTCGCGGCCGAGGCGGGAGCGCCGACGTGACGTCGAGCTCACAAACACTTGTTGCCACTTCCACGATGCCGATGGTCGTCGCACCATCTCGGGGCTCGCTGCGCTTGCGCATGAAGCCGGACGGGTCGGCCTCGGGGTACGTCGACGGCGCGTGGTGGCCACGATCCTGGGACCTGGCCACCGAGCTGCCGGAGCTGCTCGCCGTGCTCGCGGCTCGGCAAGGCTCGATCGAGCGGGTGACGTACAACCTGACCAGGTGGGAGCCGGGTACCCGCCGGCTGACGGTGGACGGCCGGGTGGTCCGGTTGGAGGGCTTCCGTTCGCAGCACCCCGGCACCGTGACCGTGGCCGGCAGGGGCAGGCGGCGCCTGACCCTGCTCGTGGTGCCACCCGAAGCCACCCCTTCGGCCGGGCACCACGCCCTCATGACGGCGTCGCGGCGAGACAACGTCGACAGCACCGACGTGCTTCACGCTCTTGACCTCGGCGCGGATGCTGCGGTCCCGGAGCCCATGCCTGCGGCCACCGAAAGCTGGGAGAACGACGGGGGCAGCCGACTCCGTTGACTGCGCCGGGCGGGTTTGGACCTCGGGACGATCAGCACGACCAGAGAGGTCTGGCGATGACCACTAGCGAATCCATCACGACGACACCGCGCCCTCCCTTGGTCACCACGCGACTGATCCTGCTGGGCTGGCAGATCGAGGACGCGCCAGCGGCCCTGGCCGTCTACGGGCACGCAGCCGTGGCCCGCTGGCTGACCCCGGCCATGGACACCGTGCCCGATCTGGCGGCCATGCGGTTGCTGTTGCAGCAATGGATCGCCGACCGCCCGGTCGGCGTTGCCCGCGGGGCGCTGGGCGATTCAGCAACGTAGCGACGGGCGGGTCATCGGCGGAGCGATTCTGCTGCCCCTGCCGCCGGGTCGGGAGGATCTCGAGATCGGCTGGCAGCTCCACCCGGACACCTGGGGTCAGGGCTACGCGTGCGAGACCACCTATGCCTTGACCGACTGGGCCTTCCGGCACGACGTCGATGAGATCTTCGCCGTGGTCCGGCCGGGAAACACGCGCGCCGCCGCCACCGTCCGCCGCAACGGCATGCAGTGGGTCGGCGAGACCGGCAAATACTTCAATCTCGCACTACAGGTCTTCCGCCTCCGGTCGGCCGATCTCGACCGGGCGGCCGCCTCTGCCCAGATTGCCCCCGCCTTCAAGGCGGACTGACCGGGAAACTCGGAGACCGAACGACGTTCTTCTCCTGTGCGCGAAGGCCTTCCCACCGGACCATGTCCGATGGGAAGGCCTTCGCGGCATCGACTCCGCCTTGCCACCGCTGGACGTACGCCCACAGTTCGATTCCCAGTAGACGCGCGCCCCTTTGGAGCTGCGCGCCGGAGCCGAGTTTTGCCGCCGTGGCCCGGTAATCGGTGAGCTGAGCTGACCAAGCTGTTGTGCCGCGGTAGAACGGTGCTGGCTCGGCTGAAGTACTACGTTCGGCGGGCTGATCGGTGTAGGTGGCGGCGAAGTTGCCAGATCCGCAGCGATCCCGCGATCGCGGTCAGCAGCACGCCGGCCACTGCGGCCAGCAGCACCGCCACGGCGAGCGAGACGTTTCCGCTTGCACCGAAGTAGGAGATCTGCACCGTTTGGGTGTTCTGCAGGATGACGATCAGCAGGAGCACCAGCACCGCGGCGAAGACGATGACGCCGACCCGCCCGCCGGGGAGCGTGCCTGACGCTACGCCCGCGCCTGCTCGAGGCCGGCCGCGCGCACGAACGCCTGCGTCGCGGGTGGCAGGGGGCCGCCGCGCAACACGACCAGGATTGGCCTGCGGTACCTCGGCCGGACCGGCCGCAGAACGCAGGGGCCGACCAGCGACGGGGAGATCGGCGACCACCAGAGCGCGTAGCCGACACCCTCGCGGACCATCGGCAGGACACCGTCGATCGAGGCGACCTCGACCGGTCTCGGCGTCCTGCGCCCACGCCTGCGGAGCTCGGCCTCGAACCACTGGCGGGCGGCGGACCGCTCCGGCGGCACGGTGACCATGTCGAAGGTGAGCAGCTCGTCGAGCCCAACGGGCTCGCCCGCTCCCCCGGCGCCGGGCGGGAAGATCGCCTGCAGGTCCTGGTGGCCCACCTCGTGTGTGACCAGTCCCGGGTCCGCGACCGCGGAGACTGCGAGGCCGAGGTCGAACCGGCCGCGCCGGACGTCGTCGGCGATCCGGGTGTTGTCCAGTTCGGAACGCACGGTGATCGCCACCTTCGGATGAGCCCTGCGGAAAGCCGCCACCACGGGCGGCAGCCATCCCGCGCTGACCGCCGGGACCGCGACGAGGTCCAGCGAGCCTCCCTGCAACCCCAGGACGTCGCGGACGCTGTCGGCCGCGACCGCGAAGTCGCGGATCACCTGTCCCGCCGGTTCCAGCAGTGCCTTTCCGGCGCCAGTGAGCACCAGCCCGCCCGCGGCCCGTTCGAACAATGCCCCGCCCAGCTCCTTCTCCAGCTTGCGCAGGGCCGCCGAGATCGTCGGCTGCGAGACGTGGAGGTGGGCCGAAGCCCGGGTCGCGCCGCCGTGCTCCACGACCGCGAGGAAGTACTCGAGCTGCCGTCTCTCCACGGCAATGATGGTAAGCAGCGAACATCGACAAAAGCTATGGGTTCGACAGAAACGAACAATTGGACTCTATGGGTCCGCGTTCGTACCGTTCGCTGCGTGGTGAAGCCGAACCTGCTGATAGTGATGTCGGACCAGCACGTCCCGCACGCCTCCGGCGCCTACGGCGACACGGTGGTGCGCACGCCGACGCTCGACTCGCTCGCGGCCCGTGGGACGACCTTCGACGCGGCCTACTGCAACTCGCCGATCTGTGTGCCGTCCCGTGCCGCGATGGCGACCGGACGGTACGTGCACCAGACCGGCAACTACGACAACGCCTCCCCGTACACCGGTACCGAGGCCGCGAGCTGGGGGCATCGCGTCGAGGCGGCCGGGATCCCGCTCGTCACGATCGGCAAGCTGCACTACCGCGGCGTCGCCGACGACACCGGGTTCTCCGACCAGCGGCTGCCGCTACACGTCCGTGGCGGCACCGGCGACCTCTTCCATTGCCTGCGCGACGCGCAACCGCCTGCCCCGCAACTTCGCGGCGCCGTCGTGGGGACCGCGCGCGGCGAGTCCGACTACACCCGCCAGGACCGCTCCGTGGCCGAGGCCGCCGTGGCGTGGCTGACCGACGAGGCCCCCCGCGACCGCGCGTGGGCGGCGAAGGTCTCGCTGGTCACCCCGCACTACCCGTTCACGGTGCCCGGCGAGTACCTCGACCTCTACGCCGACATCAAGCCGCCAGAGCCGCTCCGCAGCGACCCGGCAGACTGGGACCGGCATCCCGCGGTCGACTTCTACCGGCGCAGCTGCGGGCTCGACCTCCCGCTCACGGCCGAGGAGACCCGGCGCTCGCTGCGGCACTACTTCGGGCTGGTGAGCTTCATGGACGCCCAGCTCGGCATGGTGCTCCGTGCGCTGGTGGCGACCGGCCAGGCGGAGAACACGATCGTGCTCTATGTCTCCGACCACGGCGAGCTGATGGGCACCGACGGGACGTGGTTCAAGGGCACGATGAACGAGCGGTCCGTCCGGATCCCGATGATCCTCGCCGGCCCCGGCGTGGCCGAGGGCGAGCGGTGCGGGACACCGGTGTCCCTTGTGGACGTCTTCCCCACCGTGCTCGACGCCCTCGGTATCGCCTCCGCCAAGGCCGACGCCGACCTGCCCGGGCGCTCCCTGCTCGAACTCGCCCGCCGCGGCACCGACCCCAGGCGGACCGTGTTCTCCGAGTTCCACTCGGCCAACTCCGCGAGCGGCGGTTTCATGGTCCGTTACGGGAGCTGGAAGTACGAGTACCACGTCGGGTTCCCCGAGCGGCTCTTCGACCTCGCCGCCGACCCCGACGAGCTGCACGACCGCGCCGCCGACCCGGCCGCCGCGGACGCGCTGGAGCGGGGCCGCAAGGAACTGCTCGCCATCTGCGACCCCGTCGCCGTCGACGCCGAGGTCCGCGCCGACCAGCGGCGCCGGATCGCCGAGTACGGCGGCATCGAGGCCGTACTCGCCAAACCCCTCATGACCCACTCCCCCACCGGAGCCTGACCTACCCTCAGCCCGACGAACAAAGGTGTTCTCATGACTCTCGCGCACGACCCCGCGCCGGGCACCCGGCGCATGGTCCGCAAGGCCGCCTTGGGAAGCGCGGTCGGCACGACCGTCGAGGCCTACGACTTCCAGATCTACGGCGTCGCCTCCGCGCTGGTCTTCAGCAGCGTGTTCTTCGCCGGGGTGCCCGCGTCGCTCGGCACGGTCTTCTCGTTCGCCACCCTCGCCGTCGGATTCCTGGCCCGCCCCCTCGGCGCGATCGTATTCGGCCACTTCGGCGACAAGCTTGGCCGTAAGAAGCTGCTCGTCATCGCACTGATGGGCGCGGGCGGCTGCACGACGCTGATCGGCGCGCTACCCTCCCACGCCTCGGCCGGGATCTGGGCGCCGGTGCTGCTGGTGCTGCTGCGGCTGCTGCAGGGTCTCTTCCACGGCGGTGAGCAGGGCGGCGCGGTCCTGATGGCCGTCGAGCACGCACCGCCGAACCGCAGGGGCTGGTACGGCTCGTGGGCCTTCCTGGGCAGCCCGGGGGGCGCGCTCCTGGCCGCCGGTGCCCTTTCCGCCACGATGGCCCTGACCGGCGACTCGTTCCTGGACTGGGGCTGGCGCATCCCATTCCTCATCAGCTTTGTCCTGCTGGGCATCGGCATGGTCATCCGCAGCACGGTCGCGGAGTCCCCCGAGTTCCAGAAGCTCAAGGACACCGGCGAGAAGTCGCGCTCGCCCATGGCGGATGTGCTCCGCGAGAACTGGCGCCTCGTGCTGTCCGCGGTCGGCGTCAACCTCGGCTTCAACGCCTTCATCTGGGTGCTGCTGACCTACAGCCTCTCCTACGGCACTCGATACCTGGGGCTCGACCGTCAGGTGATGCTCACCAGCACGCTGCTCGGCTCCGGCGCGATGATCCTCGGGATCCTCGTCTTCGCCCGGCTGTCCGACTCCCTCGGCAGGCTGCCGGTGATGCTCGCGGGCGCCGCGTTCTGTGTGCTCTACCCGTTCCCGCTGTTCGCACTGCTGGACACCCGCGACCCGACCACCGTCACCGTCGCGATGGTCGTCGGTTTCGCCGGAGCGTCGGCCCTGTTCGGCCCGATGGCCGCGTTCCTCGCCGAGCTGTTCCCGACCAAGGTCGCCTACAGCGGTGTCTCCCTCGGCTACTCGCTCGGTGCCGTGCTGGGCGGCGGGTTGGCTCCGTTCGTCGCGAGCCTGCTGATGGAGGCATCCGGTGGTGCGTACTGGAGCGTGTCGCTGTACCTGACGCTCGGCTCGGCGCTGACGCTGGGCAGCCTGGTCTACCTGCGCCGCCGCGCCGGCCGCACGGTGACGGCCCACGAGCGCTCCCACGAGGGGGTCGGCAGGTCGTGACCGTCCCGATCATCGACGCCCTTTCCCGTGCGTTGCCTCCCAATGCAGTGGTCACCGATCCGGACCTGCTGGCGGGCTACCGCCGCGACTCCGCCGCGCTGTGCGAGTCGCACCTCCCGCTCGCGGCCGTCCTGCCCGTCGACGAGGACCAGGTGCGGACCACGGTCCGGATCGCGGCCGAGCTCCGGGTGCCGCTCGTGCCACAGGGAGCGCTCACCGGGCTTTCCGGGGCGGCGAACGCGGTGGCGGGCGGCATCGTGGTCAGCACCCGGCGGATGAACCGGGTGCTCTCGATTGAGCCCACCGACCGCCTCGCCGTCGTCCAGCCCGGGGTCACGAACCAGGAGCTGCGCCTGGCCGCGGCCGAGTACGGGCTTACCTACCGGCCCGACCCGTCGAGCTGGGAGTCCTCCACCGTCGGTGGCAACATCGCTACCGACGCCGGCGGGCTGTGCTGCGTGAAGTACGGCGTGACCCGCCGCTTCGTCCGCGCACTGCGGGTGGTGCTGGCCGACGGCCGGGCCGCCGCCGTCGGCCGGAAGACGATCAAGGGGGTGGCCGGGCTGAGCCTCGCCGAGCTGTTCATCGGCTCGGAGGGAACCCTCGGGGTGATCACCGAGGCCACGGTCGCGCTGGAGCCGGAGACCGACACCCCACTCACCCTGGCCGCGACGTTCCCCGACGCCGCGTCCGCGGGCCGGGCCGTCACCGCCGTGCGGGCGGCAGGAGTCGTGCCGAGCCTGTTCGAGCTACTCGACCGCACGGTACTGCGGGCCATCGACAAGCACGCGCGCATGGGCCTCGGCGACGCCGGTGCCCTGCTGATCGCCCAGTCCGACACGGGCCCGCACGCCACGGCCGAACTCCGGACGATCGCCGGCGCGTGCCACGCGGCCGGAGCGATCGACGTCGTCGCCGCCGAAGACGAGGCCGAGTCCGAGCAGCTCGTGCAGGCCCGGCGGCTGGCCTACCCCGCGCTCGAAGCGCTCGGCTCCCCACTGGTCGACGACGTAGCCGTGCCCCTGTCCGCGCTGGCGCGGGTGATCGACCACGTCGAGTCGGTCGCGGCCGCGCGCGGCCTGACCATCGGCGTCGTCGGACACGCCGGTGACGGGAACCTGCACCCCACGGTCATCGTCGACCCGAACGACCCCACCACGCTCGCCTCGGCCCACCACGCCTTCGAGGAGATCGCCACCCACGCGCTCGGCCTCGGCGGCACGGTGACCGGCGAGCACGGTGTCGGGCTGCTCAAGGTGGGCCTGCTGGAACAGGAGCTCGACCCCGTCGCGGCGGAACTGCAACGCCGCGTCAAAGAGGCGTTCGACCCGCACTACCTGCTCAACCCCGGAAAGGTACTGGCACGGCCATGAGCACGGCGGTTCTGTGGTCTTGTTGCGCCAACGGCGCCGCCGAGGTGCTGCCACCGATCAAGCAGGAGACGCACTGATGCCCCGTGCCCTGACCGTGACGACGTCCTACGCGCGGATGCCGCGCGCGTCTCAGCCATGATCAGCTCGGACGTCCCGGCGATGGAAACCCTTTTCTCCGCGGATCTCCTGTGGTTCCACGCCTCGCGCGATCGCGACTCGCAAGGACATCCTGGTCCGGCTATTCGACGACATAGGCTTCATGACCGGCCACATCGACATGGACGCACAGATCGGCTTCGTACGCAGAGCCGCCCCCAGCCGATTCACCAGCGTCTGGCAACTGACGAAAACAGGGGGCTCCGGCTTGTCAGCTGGCAGTCAGCACGTCACGACGGTTGACCCGCAGAATGAGTCGGCTTCGATCAACGCTGCCGCGACGAGTCATTGTCGCGGCCGGCTCCGTGTCCAACACGGACCTACTCCCACGTCGCCGCCGTCGAACAACGACTTCCTCGGAAACGTGGAGCCAAGGGGACTCGAACCCCTGTCCCCCTCACTGCCAGTGAAAACCCGGCAATTCCTGTACCTGCGGAAACATAGAACCGCTAGACAAGCGCTACCGTACAAAGTGGTTAGGCGCCGTTTGACGCAGTCGGACACGCACCCGTGCGCCAGTTTGCTCCACCGAAACTGGTGAGAAGCCGGGCAACAATGCCAGGGCGCCGTCGACGGGTTCGTCGACGGCGCCCTGACCAGGGACGATCGCGAACTCAGTTGCCGAGGCACGAGTCGACGAGCACCGGACAAGCAGGCTCGCGCCTCCGTCGTCCGGGTGCTACGCGTCCTTGATTCGCTCGTCGTAGTCCTTGGCCATGCCGAGCAGCAGGCCACGCGCGAGCGTGTGCTTGTCCACCGCCATGACCCGCTCGACGCTCTGCAGGCCGGGCAGCACCTTGACGACCGCCTCGAGAGTTGCGTAGTCGGGCGCCTCGAAGAGCATGTAGTACTGCTTGGTGTCCACCGTGCCGCAGCCACCGAGCCAGACCACCGGCCCCTTCGGCTCGTCCAGCATCGAGTCGGCGACGAGGCGAGCCAGTGGCTGGAGGTGCCCCTCGGTGACGTCCTCATCCGGACCGAGCTTCTGCCGGACCATGAACTTCATCGGCGTTCCTCCGGGAAATCGTCGGCGCCGTTGGTACCGAGTTTCTTGAGCTTGTACTTCTGGATCTTTCCTGTCTCCGTCTTGGGCAGGGACTCGGCGATCCGGACATAGCGAGGCACCGCGAACCGGGGTAGTTGCTCCCTGCAGTGGGCGACGATGGCCGCGGCCGAGATCTCGCGGCCCGCCCGAAGGACCACCGAGATGGCGATCTCGTCGTCCCCGAACTCGGACGGCACCGGATAGGCCGCCGATTCCGCCACCTCGTCGATGGCGTTGACGACGTCCTCCACGGTCTGTGCCGCGACGTTCTCGCCACGGCGCCGGATCATGTCCTTGATCCGGTCGGAGAACCACAGATAGCCGTCCTCGTCGAAGTACCCGGCGTCGCCGGTGTGGAATCGGAAGTTGCGCATGACCTCCAACGACATCTCCGGCTGGTTCCAGTACCCGGAGAACGTCGACCACGGCTCGTCGGCCGACACCACGATCTCCCCGGTGACCCCTGGGGGAACGGGCTGGTCGTACTCGTCCACGATGCTGACCCTGTACGGCGGATACGGCTTGCCGCACGGGCGCGGAGGGCTGGTACGCGACCGAAGAAGAGCTCTTCCTCGGTTTGTGCTTGCGGTGGCGTGACATTCCCCGGCCGACGATCGCGCAGGTACACGGCCGGGTTGTGGGCGGCGGCCTGCTGTTGATGTGGCCGTGCGATCTGGTGGTGGCCGCCGACGACACCGTCTTCACCGACCCGGTGAGCGCCTTCGGTTGCGGGATCGGCGAATACTTCGTGCAGCCGTGGGAAATGGGGCACCGGCGTGCCAAGGAGATGCTGTTCACCGGCGAATCCATCGATGCCCTCGACGCGCATGCCCTCGGCATGGTCAACCGGGTCGTCCCGCGCGAGGAACTCGCAGTGGAGACGCTCTCGCTGGCCGAACGGATCGCCGAACGGCCCACTTTCGGGATCCGGTTGGCCAAGCGTGCGGTGAACTACGCGCTCGACCTCCAGGGGCAGCGCTCGGCCGTGGAGGCGGCGTTCGGGCTTCATCACCTCGCGCACTCACACAACCGTGAGCTGCACGGCGGTCTCGTCGACCCCGCCGGCATCCCCATGGTCCGCGAGGAGGTCCGCAGCCGAGCGGTCCGGTCGCCCGGTGTGCGGCCCAGCGGCGAGTCGTCGTGACCAACGCGGCCGCCAGGCCATCCGATTCAGCAGAAAGCGAGAGCACCTCGATGTCCCATGCCGGAGACGGGCACCACGTCGTTCGCTACGAGCTGCGCGAGTCCGCAGCATGGATCGTGCTGAACCGGCCCGAGGCCCGCAACGCGCTGTCGACCGAGGTCGTCGAAGGGTTACGGGAATCGCTCGCACGGGCCGAGCACGATCCCGCGGCGCGGTCGGTCGTGCTCGCGGGCGAGGGCCCGATGTTGTGCGCCGGCGCGGACCTGAAGATGGTGCTCGGCCGGCTGGACGAGGACGGAGCGCTCAGTGCTTTCCTCGTCTCGGTCGGCGAAGTGTGCATGGAGATCGCACGGCACCCGAAGCCCGTCATCGCCGCTGTCCAGGGCGGTGTGATCGCCGGCGGGTTCGAGCTGGTACAGGCCTGTGACCTCGTGGTTGCCACCGAGGACGCGACGTTCTGCGACGGCCATGCACGGTACGGCCTGTTCCCCGCCGCCGGTGGCGCGGTCCGGCTCGTCCGCAAGATCGGCATGAATCGCGCCAAGCAGTTGCTGTTCACCGCCGAGCCGTGGTCCGCAGAGAAGCTGCGGGAAGCCGGGCTCGTCAACCAGGTCGTGCCCACCGGCCAACTGGAACCGGCGGTCGCCGCGCTCACCGAGCGGATCGGCAGGCACAGCGGCCAGGGCCTCGCGGAAATGAAGCGGGTCATGGAGCACGGGGCCGATCTGCCCATGGCTGCGGCGTTGCAGCTGGAGCTCGACGCCTGCCGCGACTACGCCGCCCGCTGTCCCGACTTCTCCGAGGGCCTGCGTGCCTTCAGCGAACAGCGAGAGCCCAGTTTCCTGCGGTGACCCGGCCCGCCTGCTCACCAGCGTCAAAGCTGTCAAAGCTATCGAAAGGCACCAACGTGGAGCTTACGAACAAGGTCGCCCTCGTCGCGGGGGCCGCGTCAGGTCTGGGCCGCGCGGTGTGCGCCGACCTGGCCAAAGCCGGCGCGATGGTCGCCGTCATGGACCGCGACGAGCCCGGAGTCCGGGCGGTCGCGGAGGCCCTGCCCCGCGGTCTGGCCGTCCCCGCCGACATCACCGACGCGACGGCGGTGGAGGAGGCCGTCGAACGGGTGTGCGCGGAGTTCGGCGCGGTGCACATCAACGTCAACACCGCTGGTGTCGTCGATGCCGCCAAGGTGGTCTCGAAAGGCAAACCCGCCTCCCTGCAGGAGTTCCAGCGTGTCGTCGACATCAACCTGTGCGGCACCTTCAACGTCATGCGTGTCGCGATCGCCGCGATGCTGCGCAACGAGCCGGAGAACGGCGAGCGCGGCGTGGTGATCAACACCTCGTCGGGTGCCGCGTTCGAGGGGCAACCGGGGCAGGCCGCCTACAGCGCGAGCAAAGCCGGGTTGATCGGGCTCGCTCTGCCGGTGGCGAGAGAGGTCGCCGGTAAGGGCATCCGGATCAACACCATCGCGCCCGGTCTGTTCGACACGCCGATGTCGGCCAGTCTGCCCAAGGCTGTGCGGGACGGCTTGACAGCCGAGATCCCCGAGCCGAGACGGCTCGGGCGGCCGGAGGAGTTCGCCGACCTCGTGCACAGCATCATCGGCAACGGCTATCTCAACGCCGAATGCATCCGGCTCGACGCGGCGGTCCGAATGTCGTACCGCTGATGCCTCTGCGTCAGTGATCCTGGCGAAAGCCGAACGACACCAGGAAGGGGCAACGTGGCCCTACCCGATGCGGACGAGAAGGCGGTGTCCGACGCCGCCGTTGCCGCTGAACCCACGGCTGACAGCACCGATCCCACCGAGCCGGAAGCGGAGTCGCCGCGCCCCGCGCGGGGACTCCCCTCGGCCGTGCGATACGCGGCACTGATCCTGCTGGTCCTCGTGACCATCGCGGCCGCGGCGGTCGCCGGCCGGCTGTGGTCGGAGGAGCGTGCCGCCGCCGGCCGCGAGTCGTCGGCCCGTGACGCGATCGCGGCGGCGAGCGAGGCGGCAACGGCATTGACGGGGCTGAGTTACCGTCGGCACGAGGAGAGCCTGGCCCGCCTGCGCGACCTCGCCACCGGGGAGTTCCGGCAGCAGATCGACGACCAGTCCGGTGCTTTCGCCACGACACTGACCACCCACCGAGTCGAATCGCGGGGCCGGGTCCTCGCCGCCGGCATCGAGGAGCGCAGCGAGGGCGGCGCCACTGTCGTCGTGATAGCCGAGGCGTCGGTGAGCAACAACGCGTCCGAACAGGAGGACCGTCGCCATTACCGGCTCCGATTCGGTATGACCCAGCACGATGGACGGTGGTTGGTGCGAGGGTTGGAGTTCGTGCCGTGATCACACCGAAACTGCTCGGCTCGATGGCCGGACTCGTCCAGCGAACCACGCTGAGCTGGAAGCGCGTCGCCGTCGCCGTCCTTGTCCTGCTGGCAACCGGGTTCACCGTGGCAGGCGGCGTTCTGGCGTCGCGAACCAACTCCCTGGCGGCGCTCGACGAAAGCCGGACACAGGCGCGGCAGGCCGCCAAGGCGGCGGTCGCGGATGTGCTGTCGTACGACCATCGCAGCCTTGACGCCGATCGCCGGGAGGCGGCGGCGCTGGTGACCGGGAGCTTCGCCGACGACTTCGACGCACTGATGGACGACGTGCTCGGCTCGGTGGTGCGTGACAAACGAGCCAGCGTGACCACGACCGTCACGAGCGCGTCTGTCATGGAGGGCGACCAGGACGCGGTGGTCGTGCTCGTGCTACTCGCGCAGGAGAGCGAGCAAGCCGGGCAGGAAACCCCGGTCATCACCAGCGCGGCCGCGCGCGTCGAGATGCGCGACGTAGACGGCCGTTGGCTGATCGCGGAGCTCGCCCCGTTGTAGCGCCCCGCCCACGACAGCAAGCAGCCGGGCAGGCCGAGGCCCGGCAGTCACCCAGCCGCCCATTGCCGAGCACATCAGGAGATTCGTGTGGGAGCCGAAGTGGTCGTCGAAGGACTGACGAAGTCCTTCGGAAACCAGAACATCTGGCGTGATGTGACGCTGACCTTGCCCGCCGGCGAGGTGTCGGCCCTGCTCGGGCCATCCGGCACGGGCAAGTCCGTGTTCCTCAAGTCGATGATCGGGCTGCTCAAACCAGAGCGAGGCCGATGCATCGTCAACGGCGTCGACATCGTGACCTGCTCGGAACGCCAGCTGTACGAGGCGCGCAAGCTGTTCGGTGTGCTGTTCCAGGACGGCGCGCTGTTCGGTTCCATGAACCTGTTCGACAACGTGGCCTTTCCTCTGCGTGAACACACTCGCAAGTCCGAGACCGAGATACGGCGGATTGTGCTGGAGAAGCTGGACATGACCGGCCTCACCGGCGCGGACCGCAAGCTGCCCGGCGAGATCTCCGGTGGGATGCGCAAGCGCGCCGGCCTGGCTCGCGCGCTGGTGCTCGACCCGCAGATCATTCTCGTGGACGAGCCCGACTCCGGCCTCGACCCGGTACGCACCACCTACATCTCACAACTGTTCCTCGACGTGAACGCGCAGATCGACGCGACCTTCCTGATCGTCACGCACAACATCAACCTCGCGCGCACGGTGCCGGACAACATCGGCATGCTCTTCCGCAAGGAGCTGGTCATGTTCGGGCCGAGGGAACTGCTCCTGACATCCGAGGAGCCGGTGGTGAGGCAGTTCCTCAACGGACGGATGGACGGGCCGATCGGCATGTCCGAGGAAAAGGACAGTGCGACCCTGGCCGCCGAGAAGGCGCTGTTCGAAGCCGGTCACGGCTCGGGTGGCGTCGAGGAGGTCACCGGTGTACCACCACAGATGCGACCCACTCCGGGCCTGCCCGACCGTGCTGGTGGCCGCAGACGACTGGACCGCGTCATGCAGCTGCTCCATACGCTGCCGGAGACGGCGCAAGAAGCCGTCCTCGCGTCGTTGTCCGGAGAAGACCGCCGACATGCCGGAACTCACCAACACGATGAGGGCACCGTAGCCGGGCAACGGCCGCGCGGCCCGCGGCCATCGACCCACTCAGTGCGGCATGGCCGACGGTGACGGCCCCGGGGACCTTTCGGGTCCTGGCTTCTTGGGATCCGGTGGGTCATGGTCCCTGGTGGCTGCGGCATCAGTGGTGGCGTGGTGGGTGTGTCCGGCGCCGATGTCGATGCTGCGGTCGAGTCTGCTGAGGGTCTCGGCACGGTGCGAGGCGATGAGGGCGGTGCCGGTGAAGTCGGCGATGACGTTTGAGATCGCGTGTTCGGTGTCGGGGTCGAGGCTGGCAGTGACCTCGTCCACGAGCAGGATCCGGGGCTGGCGGACGAGGGCGCGGGCGAGGCAGAGGCGGGCTTGCTGTCCGCCGGAGAGCCGGAGCCCGCTTTGGCCGAGGTCGTCGTCGAGACCTATCGACTCGGCGGTACCTACCCGGCGGAGTATCACTGTCAGCTCGTCGTCGGGTAACGGTGTGGTGCCGCGGAGGAGATTGTCGCGGACGGTTCCGTGGAACAAGGTAGCGTCCTGATCAACCAGGGCGACCGCCCCTCGGAGGGCTGTGTCGTCGATCTGGTTGATCGGCAGGGTCGCGCCGTCGCGGTCGACGAGTTCGATGCTGCCCGACGACGGGTCCCACAGTCGTGCGGCGAGGGCGATGAGGGTGCTCTTGCCGGAACCCGAGGGTCCGGTCAAGCCCACGTGCTCGCCGGCAGCGATGTCCGCTGACCAGGACGACAGTGTTGGTGGCCGGTCGTCGTAGGAGAAGGACACGTCACGGAACCGCAGGCCCAGCGGCCCGTCGGGGAGCGGCCGCGGCGAGGTCGGCGCGGTGACGACCGGGGGCCGGTTGATGCCGTCAGCGACACGCTGGGCACTGGCCACCAGTGGGTGCAGCTGGGTGAGGGTGGTCGTCGCGTCGGTGGTGGCGAGGACTCCCGCGAGGGCGAGCGCGACCAGGGCTGGCAGCAGCGCCGGGGACAGTCGCGGCTCGGCAGTGCCGGAGAGCACCCCGGCGGCGAAAGCGCTGGTAGCGATCACGCCGATGACGACAGCGGTGACGATGAACTCGCGAATGGCGGTGACCAGTTGCGTCAGCAGTTCGCGTCGCCGGGCGATCGTGGTGATCCGGGTGGTGGCGTCGATGGTGTCGGCGATGATGCGCGAGGTGAGACCGTAGGCCAGAACTTCACGCAGGGCGCCGAGCGCGTCGACGATCCGTACTGACAATGAGGAGCGTTCGTGTTGTTCGGCCGCGCCCAGCCGCCGGATGGCTCCGGCTCCGTAGAACGCGCTGGTGGCGACGAGGACGCTACCCGCGAGCAGGACGATGCCCGCTTCGGGCAGTAGTGCGAACGCGGTGGCCAGGCAGGTGAGGAACACGGTGATGGAGGCCCCGAGTTGGGCGATCGTGTGGGCGTAGAAGAACTCCAGCTTCTCGATGTCGTCCATCGCCACACTCGCGGCATGTCCGGAATGCTCACGGCGCCGGCCTGGGACACTGCGTGCGTAGGCGTCGAAGAGCGCCATCCGCAGTCGTGCCAGCACGCGGTAGGCCAGGGCGTGGGAGACATCCATTTCCCGCCAGGTCAGCACTGTCCGCACCACGACGAGGCCGGTCAGTACGATCCACCATCCCAACCCGGGCAGGGCGCGCTCGACGACCGCGTGACCTACGGCCCACGCGGTCAGGACCGACAAGGCCGCCAGCGCCATGGCACTGGCGGTGCCGATGAGATAGCTCCCGAGCATGCCCCGCCATTCGGGGCGGAGCACCGGCAGCAGCGCACGGAAGGTGCGCGGTGAAGGGATCGTGGTCACCGGGTGCTCCTGTCCAGCTGACCGGAGTTCAGCCGCAGCACGTTGTCCACCCCGGTGAGTGTTTCGGGTCGGTGGCTGATCATGATCACGATGCGCTCGGCGGCGACCCGGTGCAGTGTCTCGATCACGTCGGCGGCGCGGACGGGATCCAGGGCGCTCGTCGGTTCGTCCACGAGCAAAACCGGCCGGTGCGCCAGCAGCGCGCGGGCCAGGGCGAGTCGTTGGCGTTGCCCGCCGGACAGGCTCGACCCTGCTTCGGTGACCTCGGTGTCGAAGCCGCGGGGAAACGCCTGGATCTCCTCGAGGATGCCGGCGGCACGGCAGGCGGCGATGAGCTCGGATTCCGCTACGGTCCCGGTGACGGCGAGGTTGTCGCGGATGGTCCCGGCAAAGAGCACCGGCCGTTGGGAAACCACCGCGATGTCATCGCCCCGCAGTGGCCGACCGTCCAGGTCGATCGTTCCGGCATCCGGGGTGAGAAACCCGAGTAGGAGGTCGAACAGGGTCGATTTACCTGCCCCCGAGGGGCCGACGATGGCGCTCAGCGTGCCCCTGCGCGCGGTCAGATCGAGACCGTCGAGTACCGGGCCGTCCGAGTCGGCGTAACGGAAGCTCAGCGCCCTCACCCGCAACTGCCTGGCCTGCTCGGGTGAGACCGCGCCGCCCGCACCCGCCGCCGGGGTGGGCTGTGCCGTGTCTGCCGCCCCGGCGAAGGCACCGATCCTGGCCAGGCCGGGGATCGCGGTCAGCCCGAGGAACCCCGCATGCCAGTGGCGGGAGAGCTCCCGGATCGGACGGAACGCTTCGGAGACGAGCAACAAGATCAGGTAGACCTCGACGGCAGGCGGTTGCCCGGTGACGGCGTGGACGATCGCGGCGCCCGCTGCGGCGACGACTCCGGCTTGGATCGCGAAGTCCGTCACCCCCGTCTCGGCCAGCGACACCCGCATGACTCGTTCGGTGGCTCGTCGCAATGCTTCGGAGCGTGCGTGCAAGCGCCGTCGGGTGCCGGAGACGTCCCCAAGCGTGCGTAGTGTGGACATGCCCCGCAGGCTTTCGAGCAGGTCGGCGCTGACAGCTTCGTAGCTGCCCCAATGATCGAGTCCGCGCCGGGCCATCATCCGCTTCCACGCCATCGGCCCGGCCAGGGCGAGCACGACCCCGGCAGCCACGCACAGGCCCGCCCATGGTGACAGCACCATCACGGCGATGATCACCAGTGGACAGGTGACGAAGAGCTGAGCGATGACCGGGATGTACTTCGATACGTACGCGTCGGTGCCATCGATCCCATCGCCGAGGCTTGCCCGCATCGATCCGTCCCGGACGGTCGTGTCGTGCAGGCGGTCGGGAACCAGCGCGGCCCGCATCGCCCGGCGGCGGATCGTTTTCCGCACCTGTCCGCCCAGCCGCGCCGCCGCCGAGGTTTGAACCAGCGAGAGCACCAGGCGGGCCAGCGCGATCCCGACGATGGCTCCCAGCGCCACGAGCACGTCCTGCGCCTGCCCGTCCAGGACCGCCGACATGGACCACGCGATCGCCACAGCCTGGCCGACATGGGTGGCGAAGACGAGCACCAGTAGGGCGATGCTCCACGCCAGTGCGGCAGGGAACCGGGCCGCTTCGCGCCACAGCTCGCGCACGATCATCATGCGCAGGCCTCCTGGGCATCGTTCGTGTGACGGTGCCCGGACGCCGGCAGCATCGCGAGGGCATGCGTGATCCAGCGCCCATGGCCGGCGGCGATTCCGGAGATCGGCCGGCTCCGCCACCGGCCCGACAGCGTTCCGTCGTAGCACAGTGACGCGGCGCGACGATGCGCCTGCCACACGGCCCCGGCGATGTCCTGAGCCGGGGCCTGCGCGGGCACCGACCACGTCTCGACCCGGTCCGCCCCGAGAACCCAGCCCTGCCCGGACAGGCGCGCGACCTCCACGGCACGCGGCTCAGGGCGACGGCCGGTGGCCTGTTCGAACTCGCTGAGCGCCGGAGAGCGCCGGGTGGCCAACGCATGGCTGCGGTCGGCGTCGACTGTCCACGATGGAGGAAGTTCGACCGCCGCCAGCGGGATCTCGGGAACGAGCCCTCGGCTCAGCCACGGCTGAGCGCAGGCCGCGCGCGGAACACCGAGCAGTGCCCGCAGCAGCGGCCCAGGACCGGTCGAGGTCTTCAGGTGCTGGGTGATGAGAAACTCCACCGCCGTCTGCGCATAGGCGACATCGGCGATCCAGAGCGGCCACGCGCGGTGGCGATACCGTCCGAAACTGCGGCCGGGCTGTACGGTCAGCACCAGTGTGGTCTGCGCGGTGGCCGGACGGGCGCGCTCGATGTCCCATCCGGTGGCAGGTTCGCGGGCCGCGACCCGGCGCAGGAGATGCCCGTTCTCGTGGTCGTAGAGGTAGCGGCCTGGGTCCAGACCGTCGAGGCCCGCGCTGCCGACGACGAGATGGGTGTGCACCGGGTAGGCGGCTCCGGCCGACGGCACCGGCCGTTGCCGGATGCTGGTGACGGTACCGTCGGGCAGGTGGTGGTAACCGGGGCTGCGCCACAAACCATCGAACAGGCTCCGCAGACGCTCAGGGATGGCGACGGGCACCGCTCCGGCCCCCTGCCATGGGTTGACCCGGGGTCCGGGTGCCACCGGTGGCCCGGGACTCTCCGGAGTGAGGGCGCGTGCCAGGGGCGCCGGGAGACTCCACATCGCCGGTGCCGCATGCCGCTGGGTGCTGTCTGTGGGGGTGCCTGTGGTCACGGGGGTCATTGGCGGGGCCTACATATGCGGGGGCGGAATGAAGGTGAGGTCTGCCGGGCTGCCATCCCATGAGGTGCGCCATCCCCGGTCGAGGGCGGCCTGCTCGAAGCGGGACATGCCGAGGTAGGCGAAGGCTGCCGGCGCGTTGGGGACAAGACCGGTGATGATGGTCCGGACGACGCGCAACGAGGTGCGGCGGATGTCGCTGGTGGTCAGGTCTCGGGTGAGGATGCCATGTCCGCGTGCGCGCAGACGTTGGTAGACCTCGTCCATGGTCACCGCCGGCAGGTCGGTGATCGGGCGTATCCCGCCGGCCGGAGCGGCAAACCGGCGCGCCTCGGCGTGGACGCGGGGATCGAGCCAGAGTTGGACATGCGCGCCGAGGTCGATGATGTGCTCGCAGTGCTGACCCGCGGCGTCGAGATAACGTGCGTCCTCGCGGAAATCGAGGTACAGGCCCCGGGCCAGCAGACCCTGTTCGACGGCACGGAACACCCACCCGTCGGCGCTCGTGCAGCCTTGGGTGTAGATCCAGGTGTGCACGGCTTCCAGGACGGCTTTGCGGGCGGCTTGTGCCGGGTCGAGGGCGGCGGAGAATCCCGCCGCGTACAAGCCACGGTCCCGATCGTGCACGAGAGCGGCTACGGCGGGAGCGAACTCCGAGGGCATGGCCACCAGCGACACGGTCAGGCTGCTGCCGTCGAGATCGTCCGCGAGGCCGGGCACACTGGCGGGGTCGATGCCGATCGTGGGTCCATCGAGGTGCCACCACACTTCGAGCGCGTCGCGTTCGATGATCTCCAGTACGCCGCGGTCGCGGGCGTCCTGCGTGCCTTGTCCGGTGGCGATGCCCGCGTAGTTGAGGTGATGGATGCGGGGCAGCTGCCGGAATCGGGATTGCCGCCAGTTCAGGTAGACCAGTGAGGCAGGGACCCACACGTCTGCGTCGTGCTCGTCGGTGCAGCGGGCCCACAGTGTGGGCGTGTGCTCGGTGAGTCGCTCGTAGGGGAAGTTCTCCCGGTCGTATTGCCACGGGGCGAACACCGGCAGCGCACTCAGTGGGATGGGAGTGAGCGCATCGTCGAGCAGCTGGGCCCTGGTCGCGATGCGTAGTTCCCCGGCGGGAAGCTCGGCGGGGAGCCAGTTGCCGCAGTACCGTTCGACGCCTTCGGCGACTGCCGCGATGCGGGCCTGTTCCACGTCGCCGAAGGAGGTGCCCAAGGACACGCGGTCAGCCGGCCATTCGCCCAGCCGGCGGGCGTCCGAGACGGCCGCGGTCAAGGCGAGGTAGGCGGTGGGCGCACCGGCGGGGTGTGGCACCTGGCGGACAGAGCGGATGACGCCGCACACCGGGTCTACCAGCGCCTCGACGGGCAGCACGCGCTGGCGGTGCGGTGCTGGCGTCGGGAACTCACCCGCGGCGTGCTCACGCGGTCGGCCGATGTCGACGGGGGTCATGGTGCGGTCCTTTCGTGACGCCACGCCATCTCGGCGGGATCGAGCGTCGAGCGAGAGTGAGGCACGCACCGCAGGGGCTCGGTCCACGCCGCCGCGGTGCCGGGCAGGTCGTGGGCCGCCAGCCACGCCTCGATGATGCCGCCCAGGCCGCCGGCGGCGCGGAAACGGCTCCGCAGCTCGGGGTCGGCGATGTCTCCGGCCAGCCCGTGTCCCCAGGGCCCGGTGACGAAGTGACTCGCCGCGGTCCAGGTGCGCGCCAGGCGACGGGCGTCGTTGTCGAAGAAGTCGTCCTCGCCGCTGATCACCAGCAGCGGGACATCGAGGGGGTAGCGTGCGGCCAGGTCGATCCGTTCGGCCTGCCAAAGCCGCTGCCATTGTGCTAGCGCGTGTGGTGTCCAGCCCCAGTTCTTCGCGGCATCGACAACACCGGCGTTGCCGGCTTGCGCTGTGCGCCTGGCGAGTTCGGCCGTGGACAGCGGGTTCTGAGCGTAGCGGGTGCGGCCGTGTTCGTGCCACCATCCGATCCGATGCCAGATCTGCGGAGTACCTGAGCTGTCCCACGCGGTCTCGGCGAGTCCCAGCGCCGGGACGAGCACGATCACCGCCGCGACGGTGCCGCTGCCGGCGTGTGCCGCGCCGCGAGCGGCTTCCAGGGCCGCGTGCGCGGCATAGGACGCGCCGAACAGCACGATCGGCAGTCGAGGGTGCTCGCGGCCCAGCTGGGCGAGCACCTGGCCCCCATCGTCCTCCTCGTGCTGGTAGGGGGCCCAGTCGCCGCCGGACCGGTACCGTCCGCGGACGTCCTGGATCAGGCAGTGGTAGCCGCGCGCCGACCAGGATCTCGCCGTCGCCGCGTGCTGCCGCGCGTCGTAGGGGGTTCGGATCACGACCAAGCCGGCCGGGGCCGTGCACTCCCAGAACTGCCCTCGAAGCTCGGTGCCGTCGCGCATGCGGCACACATGCTCGCGTGGCTGCACGGGTGTCATCACCGTCGGATCACCGGCTCATCGGGCACATACGGCGGGGCGTAGCCCAGGACAGGGTGTTCGCTGACCGTGCCGGTCGCCGGTACGAACGTCCACAGCGTCTGCCGGTACTCCTCCAGCAGCGCGGTCTCCTGCGCCCACGCCAAGGCAACGGCGAGGATGCGGCCGACCAGGAAGGTGCGCGCGCTGGACGGTATCGGCCTGCCGTCGGCGGGGGCCGCCCGCTGCCAGGCGGCCAACTGTCCGGGCACGAGGCTGGCCGCCAAACGCCGGCGCCGCACCTGCTCGCTTCCCGGGTCCTCGGCGGTCACGCCGATCGGATCGACGAAACAGTTCTCGCCTTCCCGATAGGCGCGCAGCCACGCCACCCCCTCGCCCGGCAGGACATCCAGCCGGCCCCAGTCGGCCCGCTCCGCACCAGAGTCCGCATAGGCGATCACCAGATCGCACGCTACGGGCCCGCCCCCACCGTTCACCGGTTCACCGTCCGGCCCCGGGTGCCCAGTCGCCAGCAATTGCGCGCTCGTGGCGTACCGCTGTGTGCTCACCTCCCATTCACCCAGTGCCTGGGCCAACTCGTCGATGACGGCACCGGATCCGAGCAGTCCCACCGTGCGCTTGGAGGCCGGCCACCGGTGCTGAGCGTCGGCGGCTTCCCGTGAGGCCATCTCCTCCTGGAGCGCGGCGAGGTAGGCCGCGGTCGCCTCGTCACCGGCCGAGTCCCCGGTGAGGACGTCCCACAGCCCCGGCGGCGGCGCCTGCAGGCGCAGGAACCGGCCCGCGGACGTGCGCACCATCGCGGCGCCGTCGGAGTCGATCAGCACGTGCGCGCCGGTGGCGGGCACGTGAGCGACACGAGATTCGGTGGGCATCGGCGGCCTTTCGAAGGGCCCGGCCGGGCAACCCCGAAGGGCTGCCCGACCGGGAGTGTGTTCTCGCTGCGTGGTCAGTCGAACGGGTTCTCGACGAGAGCGTTCGAGTGCGTGGCCGACAGGTGCGCCAGCTGCTCGGGCTCCTCGATCTCAGCAACGATCTGCGTGTCCATTGCGGACTCCTCTCGATGGATGGGCCGTGCCGGCGGGAAGGCCGACACGAGTTCGCGAGGCGAACACCGTCGACCCTAGTTGATAACGATTTTCATATCTAATAGGTTTGGGAGCATGGATACTCCGCGGCTCGTGGTCGCCGACTACCGGGCAGGGCGCGTGTACGCCGTTCGCGGCGCTGCCGTGAACCCGCTCGGCTGCGGCGTGCTGGCCGAACACGCGGGTGTGTTGTCGTTGCCCGAACGGGCGGGCCGGTCTCGCGGGTGGGCTTTCGTCGACGACCGCGGCGGCGCGCTCGTGGTGCACACGGGCGACGAGCGCCTGCGGATCCCGGTCGCGATCCCCGGCGAACATCTCGCCTGCGATGTCACCGGCCGGTACGTCGTGATCACGACAGGGATGGGCGCGAACGCGGACGTGTGGAGCGATGTCGTCACCGTCGTCGATGTCGATCAGAACGAGTCGGTGCGCTTTCGTACCCGTGTCGGCGAACCCGGCGTCCTTGTCGTGCCCGACCAGCGCGACGGCGAACCGGCGATCGTGCTACGGCACCGAGAACCCGGAGCCATCGAAGCGATCCCGCTCCGCGACGGCCTCGGCGTAGGTTCGCACGTGCCAGAACTGCGTGGGCGGGCCACAACGGACCTCGCCGCTGACGGGCATGGTGATGCCGTCGATCACCGGACGGGGATCGCGGCGACGGCAACCAGCCGAGGCCTGGAACGGTTCGTCATCGATCAGGGTGTGCCCCGCATGATCGGCCGCACCCCGTGGCCGGTTCCGGGGCGAGCGTTCTACCTGCGCTTCGATCCAGCCACGGGCCGAGCGGTCGGCGTCGTCCGCGGCGGTCCCACCTCCCCTGGTCAGTGGACCGCCTGGACGAACCATCTCGTGGACGTCGATCTCTCCACCGGCCACACGCGCAGTACGGAACTCCCCCCGGGGCTGGCGTTCCGGTTCGCGCTCGGCGGAGGGCGGGCAGCGGTGGCCACGATCCATCCCGACGGCGACGAAGTGACGATCGTCGACCGCTCCGGCACGGATCTGCACCGCCTCCGCACGGTTTCACTGCCAGCACTGTCCCGTCCACCGGCCGCCGGACACCTTCCGTGGGATCCGGTCGGCGACTCCCCGGCCCAGCGCAGGGCGATCGCCCTCGACCCCACCGGTTCGATGGTGGCCGTCACCCGCGGCGGAGACAGTCAGCTGCACCTGATCGGCGACGACGGAATCGACACCCTCAGCGTGCCCACACCGCTCGACGAGGGCGGGCATCTGTACTGGCACGGCGGCGCCGTCGACCCGGTCGGTCGATGAACCGTGACTGAGGTGATCGTCCCGATCGACCCTGCGCTGGATGCCGCCTTGTCCCGCTGGGAGCGGCACGGCCGGCCTGGCCTGCCCGACGGCGGTTTCACACTCAGCCGCCTACCCGGGCGGCAGCGTCGCGGCATCTATCGCGCCGACACCGGTGAGGCCGTCATCGAACCGGACGGGCACATTCTGCGCATGGCCGCGGCCCCGGATCGCCGGCACATCGCGATCCAGCTCGCCGAGCACGCCGACGAGAACGCGGACCTGGCGATCGTGGACGTCGCATCCGGTCAGGTCCACCCGTATCCGGGTGTCCGCTGTCGCTACGAGCCCATGGTGTGGGACGCGCACTCGCGCACGGTCGACCTCGTCGCCCGAGAACCCCAACGCCTCGTCAGCGTCGATGTGACCGCCCAGCGGGTCACGACCACGGAACTGACCGCTGAGGCGCGCGTGCGGTTGTTCCCGGCAGGCCCGCGCGGGCTCCTCTGCGAAAGCCGACCGGGCACACCCACCCGCATGGTCGACCGTGCCACTGGCAGACACTTCGCCTCGTTCCCGGCAGTCGTCCGGGTCGTCGGCATCGGCGACGACGTCCTCATCGACGACGGCACCACGCTTCATTTCCTCGACCCGCGCGGCGGGACCGAGAAATGGTCCTGGCAGGATCCTGCCCTGCAGATCACGTCCCTCGCGGTCGCAGGCCGGCACGTGCACATTGGCGCCGTCCGGGACGGCCACAGCGTCCTCCTCCGGCTCGCCGACGGACACATCATCGACGAGCGCCTCGTCAGCTACCGAGGAGCTCCGGCCGTGGCGAGCGGGGTAAGTGCCGACGACGGCCGGGTTCACGTTCTCATCGAAGCACCGGCCCTGCCCCCACGCGTCGTCCCAGCCCTCGAGCTGCTCGCGGACACCGCCGAGACCAGCAGCCGCGAGAACGCCACGGTCGCCCGCACCCAATGGCACACGGTCACCGCCGACGACGGCGAGAACATATCGGTGGCGATCACCTCTCCCGTCGACATCGACGGGCCGACTCCGCTGATCCTGACCTGCTACGGCGGATTCGGGGTGCCGAGCCTCCCGGTGTTCGAACCGACCATCCCCGCCTGGATCGAACACGGTGGCCGGTACGCCATCGCACACGTTCGGGGCGGCGGCGAGCGCGGCAGGGCCTGGCGCGATGCCGGCCGCGGGAGGAACAAACACCGCGGTATCGACGACCTTGCCTGCGTCGCCCGCGGCCTCGTCGAGGCCGGCTACACCCGCCCCGACCAGCTCGTACTGGTCGGCGCTTCCCACGGCGGAGTGCTGGTATCCAGTTGCGCACTCGGCTTCCCGGACCTGTGCGCCGGGGTCATCAGCACCGCGGCACCGCTCGACCTGCTCAACCTCGACGCCCATCCGCTCGGGCACCACTGGATCAACGAGTTCGGCGATCCGGACAGCCCCGGAGGCATCGACGAACTGCGCCGCATCTCACCGTTGCACCGCGCCCAAACTCTGCCTGCCGGGATCCGGCTTCCGAGATTCCTCGGCGTAGTGCTCGCGGACGACTCCCGCGTCAACGCCGATGCCACCCAAGCGGTCGTCGACGCCCTGCGGGACAGGGGCGGCGACGCCGCCGTGTGGCGTGCCGACCGAACCGGCCACGGCAGCAACCATCTCGACAGCCTCCATCACCTCGGCGCGACGGTGCTGAGCTTCGCCGCCATCACCACCGGGCCAGCACGGCCGACGACGTCGCCGACCGAAGAGAGAGCACACCGCACATGACATCGGTCAACCACCGGAGCCCGGACCCGGGCTCTCTCCGGCCGGAGCCGACGCGTTCCCGGCCAGGCGCCGAAGGGAGCCCCGCCGCGACGGGCCCGAACCCGCCCGAACCGCCGCGGCGGCTGCGTCGCCGTGGAGCCCTCGCCGTGCGGATCCTCGTACCCACGCTGACGTTGTCGCTCCTGGCCGTGATCGTGGTCTCGGCGAGCATCGGCACCATCGGCGTGCCGCTCGTCGACAGTCTCAAGATCATCGTCGGACATCTCGTTCCCGGTATGCCGTGGATGTCCGATGGCTCACTGAGCAGCGTGCAGGACAATGCGGTGTGGCAGTTCCGGCTACCGCGCAGCGTGCTCGCCGCGCTGACCGGGGCCGCGCTGGCGCTGGCGGGCGCCCTCATGCAGGCCGTGGTCCACAACTCACTGGCCGAGCCCTACATCCTCGGCGTCTCCGCGGGAGCCGGAGTCGGAGCCGTGTCCTTCATCGTGCTCGGGATCGGGCTCAGCTCACTGGGGATCGGGGCATCGGCGTTCATCGGCGCGGTGATCGCCACCGCGGCCGTCTACGTCCTGGCGCGCAAAGGCGGTCGGATCGCACCGCAACGGTTGATCCTTGCCGGTGTCGCCCTCGGCTCGCTGTTCAGCGCGATCACCAGCTACCTGACCATCTCGACCGATGCGCAGAACGTCTACAGCATCATGTTCTTCCTGCTGGGATCGGTCTCGGCGGCGACGATGCACCACCTGATCCTGCCCGCCATCGCCCTGTTCGCCGTGGGGCTCTTCACCGCGCTGCGCGCCAGGGCGCTCAACGCGCTCCTGGTCGGCGATGAGGCCGCCAGCTCGCTGGGTATCAACGTCAACCGGCTGCGCAGCGGCATCCTCGTCGCCGCTGCGCTGCTGACCGGCTCCGTGGTCGCCGTGTCCGGCGGCATCGGATTCGTCGGGCTCATCATCCCGCACATCGCGCGCATCATCGTCGGTTCCGATCACCGCAAGATGCTGCCCGTCGCCCTCCTCGCCGGGGCGGTCTTCCTGACCACCTGCGACCTGCTTGCCCGCACCCTCTCCGCCCCTTCCGAGATCCCGCTCGGGGTACTCACCGCACTGGTCGGTGCCCCCTTCTTCCTGTGGCTGCTGCGGCGTGACCGCGCCGACAGCGTGGGGGTGGGCCGATGAGAGTCACCATCGAGAACCTCGATGCCCACCGCGGCGGGCGCCGCATCGTCACCGACGTGAGCATCGCGGTGCCCTCCGGTACCGTCCTCGGGCTGCTCGGCCCCAACGGCAGCGGCAAGTCCACGCTGCTTCGTGCCGTCTCGGGCATCGACGCGCCCTCCGCAGGAACGGTCCGCTACGACGAGACCCCCATGACCGCCCTCACCCGTCGGCAGCTCGCGCAACGTGTCGCGGTGATGGCGCAAGAACACAGCGAGGAATTCGAGATCCCCGTTCTCGAACTCGTGCTCCTCGGACGCATCCCGCACGGGCGAGGCTTCGGCCGGGACTCCGAGTCCGACATCGCCCTCGCCTGCGACGCCCTCGCCCGTGTCGGCGCCGGCCACCTGGTCAACCGGTCCTTCTCCGCGCTGTCGGGCGGGGAACGCCAGCGCGTGCTCTTCGCCAGGGCACTCGCCCAGGACACGCCGGTACTTGTCCTCGACGAACCAACGAACCATCTCGACATCGCCCACCAGCTCGAACTGCTCGACCTGATCCGGGCTTCCGACCGTACCGTGCTGATCGCCCTGCACGATCTGAACCTCGCGGCACGCTCCTGCGACGCCATCGGCGTGCTCCACGACGGACACCTCGTCGCCCACGGCACGCCCGAGCACATCCTCGACACCGACCTCATCCGCTCGGTCTTCCGGGTCGAATCCACCGTCGTCAGTCATCCGGACACCCGGCAGCCGCATTTCCTCTTCGACTCCCGCAGCCCGCAGCCCGCCGGGCGCGCCCAGGTCCACCCATTGGACTCCGTTCAGGAAGGGACAACTACCCGATGACCACTCACCGGCCCCCCTCGTCGCGGCGTTCGCGCCGCCGGACGCTGACGACGACACTCTCGCTGCTCGCCGTGGCGCCACTGGCCCTGACTGCGTGCGGAACCGGTGTCACCAGCGACACCGCCTCCACCGGCGGCTCAGGCGAGACGGTGACGATCACGAACTGCGGACGGGAGCTGTCCTTCGACACCGCACCGGCCCGTGTCGTGGGCATGATGCCGTCACAGACCGAGCTGCTCCTGCGCCTCGGTGTCCAGGATTCCCTCGTCGGGCAAGCCCAGACCGACACCTCGCCCCTTCCCGACGATGTCGCGGGGCAGGCAGCCGACATCCCCGTGCTCAGCACCGACGCGCCACCAGCACGCGAAGACCTGCTCGCCGCCGAGCCCGACCTCGTGGTCTCGCCCACGGAGTACGAGTTCACCGCCGAGCAGGGCTTCGCAAGCATCGACCAACTGGCCCAGAACGGTGCTCAAGCGTATGTCGCCACCGGTGGCTGCGCTGACCGGCGCAACACCGCCGAGGTCACCGACGTCCTCACCGACGTCACCAACCTCGGCGACATTCTCCGCGTCCCCGACGCCGCCGCAGACCTCGCACGAGACGCCCAAGATCGGCTTGCGGCCGTGGAGACCGCAATCGCCGACCACCCACGCCTGACCGTCGCACAGGTCTACGTCGAGGGAAACTCCCTCGGCGCCATCGGAGCCGGCGTCGAAGCGGACATCATCAGCAAGGCCGGCGGGGAGAACGTGTTCGACCCGAACGCCCCCGAATTCGCCGACTTCTTCGCGGCCGAGATCAACCCTGAAGAGATCATCAGCCGCAACCCAGAAGCCATCGTGTTCGGCACCGCGAGCCCCCAGCAGGAAGAACAAACCCGCACCTACCTGCGCACCACGTTTCCCGACATCCCAGCGGTGAAGAACGACCTCCTCATCGCCGTGCCGCAAAGCGACCTGTACCCCGGAACGCTCGGAAACATCGACGCCGTGGAAACCATCGCGGCCCGTCTTTACCCCGACGCGTTCAAGTAGGGCCAATATCCAACAACCGACGCCCGCACTCGCGCCTGGGAACGTTCCACCAGCAAAGTTGCCAGCACCCACCGTACAGCACGATGTGACGTTCGTCCACTGTAGACAGTCGGAGGTGTGTGGGCCCCACCGGTAGCCGGGACACGCTGATGCGGCGTGTCCCGGCTCAACCAGACCCGCCGTCGCGTGGCCGCCCGGGCGCACCAGTTCGGTGAGCGCCGGGATGTCCAGTAGCTCGACGATCCGCGCGGCGCCCGCCTTGGACTCGTTGATGTGGTGCGACAAATGCATCAGCGGCAGGATCGTTCGACCGGGAGCGTGCCCAGGATCAGTGCACCGAGCAGCTGCGCCGGGGACATGACACCCGCCGCCGTGAGCCAGGTCCCGGCAGCCAGCACGAGCACAAGTGTCGGCATCGGACCCATAGCCAGCCGGGACAGGATCATCGCCCCGCGGCTGCTGTCCTGCCACGCAGAGGTCGCGGCCGTGAACTCCTGCACCCGTTCGGCGAAGCGGCGGAAACGAGGTCGTGCCGTCGTCGAAGGTGCGGACCACCGGCATACCTTGGACGAACCCGACCACGGCGGCGTTGATGCCCTCGTTCGCCTCGTCGCATCGACGGCGGGTGTCCGCATGGTCACAGGTCGCCAGTCGCATACAGATCATCACGAGCGGCCCCATCGCCAGTACGGCGATCGCCGGGGCAAGGAGGTCGGGCCTTCTGATGAGGGACTATCCTCGTCCTGGCGTTGATCGCAATCGAGATCGTCTCCCGCGGCTGTCTCGACCGCCTTTGGCAGCTTGTCACCGGCACTGGTGTCTGCCACCAGTTGGTCCACAGTGGATTATGGATCGCGCCGGCGCAGGCGTGTCGGTCTGTTCGGGGTGATCAGAGCGGCAAGCTCCCGCGCTGTCGGTTCCCCTTCGAGTCGCTGGTTCAGCCGTCATGAGCGAGATGGATACCCAGGTCTGTGCGGCCAGGCAGCAGGTCTTCCCGCAGCGCGCGTGTGCCGCGGTAGTCGCCGTCGCGCAGGCGTCGGAACCGTCGGGCGGGCTCGGTGTCGATGTTGTTCAGTCTGTCCAGCAGGCGTTTGGTCTGGCGATCGGCGCCTGCGGTGTCCAACGCGTCGGCGTCATGAATCACCTGCAGATCCAGCACCTCGATCCCGACGTACCACAGGGTGCCGTGGGTGAGGGGGAAGAGCAGGGAATCAATATCGCCACTGATCCCGCGTGGCCCGATGGAGCGCTCGTCTTCACCAGCGGTCACGACGATCAGGGCCTTGCGTCCGCCCAAACCGCCGTCACCATAGCGGCGAGGTACGCCGAGCTCGGGGTCGAGGTCACCGTGGGCGAATCCGTTCATCAGCACCCGGTCGAACCAGCCCTTGAGGATTGCCGGCGGGCCGTACCACCAGAGCGGGAACTGTAGGACGAGCAGCTCCGCCGCTGCGAGCTTGGCCTGCTCGTGGCGTACATCGGAGGGGATGTCCCCGCGGGCGTAGGCTTCGCCGGTCAACTCGACGAGGTTCCCCGGCCGTCTGGCTAGATCCCCCAGGTCACGCTCGGTCAGCACTGGGTCGAAACTCTGGGCGTACAGATCCGAGGTCGCAACTTCGTATCGTTGCGACAGCGCCTCGGTCCCTGCCTGAAAAAGGTGGTCGTTGAGCGATCCACGGCGCGGGTGTGCGTAGATCCACAGGGCATTGCCAGGCTTTGGCGGGTGGGTGATGGTCATGCGTCACCTTCTGGGGCGTAGTTCGAGATCGCCGTCATGGCACGGGTGGCACCAAGCGCCGTGAAGGCCAGCGGGCGCGGTCCTGCTTCCATTCCAGCCCCGGACAGTGAGACGCAGAATCGCTAAGAATCTCAATTCGATACCTGATCGTCTAAGCTCGCGGCGTGGACACCCTCACCGACGTGCTCGACCACATCCGTTCTGCGGGAGCGTTGCTCGGCCAGAATCTGATCACCCCGCCTTGGTCGATCAGCTTCACCGACCGCGCCTCGATGACCCTCGTGACCATGCTGCGCGGAGAGGGGTGGATCGTTCCCGACGACACCTCGCCTGTCCGCCTGCGGAACCGCGACCTCGCCATCGTCACCGGGCCGACGCCGTTCAGCGTCACCAGCGACCCCGATGCGGGGTCTGAACCCTTCTACGTCCTCACCGAAGCCGGCACCTGCACCGACGCGGCGGGTAACGTCATTTCCGAGGAAAGCATCTCCCTAGGCGTACGAACCTGCGGCACGCACCTCGATGCCGAGCACGCGCTGCTCACCGGCTCCTACACCACTGCAGGCCGGATCGCCGACCGTCTCCTGAACGCCCTGCCTCGTGTCCTTGTGGTTCCCCGCCAGCGGCAGCAGTCGGTGCCGCTCGAACTTCTCGAGGCCGAGATCACGCGGGACGAGCCAGGACAGCAGGCCGTCCTCGACCGACTCCTGGACCTCATGCTGATCGGAACCCTGCGTGACTGGTTCGCCCTCCCCGAAGTGTGCGCACCCCAGTGGTATCGGGCCACGGCGGACCCGATCGTAGGCGCCGCCCTCAGAGCGATCCACGACCAACCAGCTCGGCCCTGGACCATCGAGACCCTGGCGCGCCAGGCGAAGGTGTCGCGGGCGACGTTCGCCCGCAGATTCACCGACCTGATGGATGAGCCGCCCATCACTTACCTCACCAAATGGCGCCTGTGCCTGGCGGCCGACCTGCTGCAGCGCAGCGACGACACCGTCGACTCGATCGCCCGGCAGGTGGGATACACCAACGCCTACGCCCTCAGCACAGCGTTCAGGCGCGAATACGGCATCCGGCCCAGCCAACAACGCGCCATGTCCGCGAGACGAGCCTCATACAGGCGGTCACAGACACCGCGTGCTACCTGATCGGAAGCACCGCCGACACTGTTGGTACATATGGCAATCGCCACGGCAGGCTGGGCGCCGCGGACCACGTCATCGACCGGTTGGCGGTCGGAGAGAGGGCCGCAGATCTAAGCCAGATCTTCCTCGACGAACCGGCCGGCGATCGCCGCCAGCCCGAAGGCCTTGTCGACCCGGTCCGTGCCCAGCACCGCGGCCAACTCGACCGCGACCTCCTCAGGGGTGCGGGCACGCACCTTGGGCAGCCGGGGCGGTTGTGGCGGGGTGGTGGGCCTAACGCTACAGAACACGACCACCCCGACGGCGGGAGGCGCGAACGAACCGCTGGTCGGTTAGCAGGCCGGGAACGCCACCCAACGCAAGGAGCAGTCGGAAAGCGACCACCGCACCGCGAGGAGGGTCGGGGGCTCGGCCCCCCAGATCAGCACAACGGGCAACGGCGAAGCCGAAGCTAGCAGCGGCGTTCGCCGCATGGTGGAGGTTAGGGGACCTTACTCGAACATAAAAGACCAGGTCAGGGCGCTGGAAGAGCTCCGCGAGAAGCTTCCCAGCCTCGATACCCCCGAGCCGACCGTGATCAAGCGCGACCGACCTCGCCGGGCCCGGCAACTCCGTGCCGATCAAGTCGAGCAGTTGATCACTGACTACCGGTCCGGCGCGACGGTGTACGAACTCGGTGACCGGTTCGGCATCGAGCGGCGGACGGTCAGCAACATCCTCCACCGGCACGGCGTGCCGATGCGCCGCCGCGGCCTCTCGCCTGAGCAGGTCGACGACGCCATCCACCTCTACAAGCTCGGCTGGTCCCTGGCGCGAGTCGGCGACCACTTCGGCGTCAACCACACCACCGTGCTGAATAAGCTGCGTGAACGCGGCATCCCCACCCGAGACACCCACGGGCGTCCGCGCGTCGAAGCAGGTGGTGCTCGATGACCAGGCGTGCAGTTGTGTCGACGCGATCAGGCTCGGAGAGGGCTGCTGTGGTTCAAGCCGTCACCGTGATCATGGGCATCGTCGTTGGCCTCACTTTTCTCTTCGGCTTCGGCAACGTCCTCAACCTTGCGCTCCGGCTCGGCGTGCCCGCCTGGGTCGCGCCACTGGTGGCTCCCGCTGTTGATCTTTCGATCCTCGGGCTGCTGCTCGGCACACGGCACCTGGCGCTCGCCGGTGCATCCCCGGAGGTGCTGCGGCCTGCTCGTCGGCTGCTGATCTTCGCAAGCGTGGTCACGCTCGCGTTGAACGTGGCAGAGCCTCTGGTCGCAGGCGAGTTTGGTAAGGCGGCCTTCGACGCGGTAGGGCCACTCCTCCTGATCGGCTGGTCGGAGGTCGGCCCTGGCCTATTGCAGGCGATCGGCGCAACGAGTCATGTGCCAGCCGCACGCGAAGGCGATCGGCCTGAGCCGGCTGTCCCTGTGGACTCGGATGACGGTGCGCCGGAGACGGGGCCCGAACTCGACGAGGACGTCCCGCAGCAAGGTGGCGAGCGACCAGTCGTTGGGCGGACACCGGAAGCGCTCTTGGCGCAGGCACGGCGAGAAGACGCGGCGCACCGTGCTGCTCACCAGAAGCCGATCTCCGCGGACACGCTTCGTGTACGGCTTGGGATTGGCGCGACTCGGGCGCGGCGGCTTGTCAAGGCTGTCCGCGAGGAGTACCAAGCCGAGGTCGCAGGGGGTCCGGTCGACGCGGGCGCTGGGGATGCGGCGAGGGGTGTGCCGACGGCCTTGGCGGCGTGACGTGAGCGGCGGTGCTCGCCAGCGTGGCCGGTTGCCCCGGCCGTGGAAGGATCGTTCGGTGAGCACGAGCGGGGCCAGGCGCCTGCCCCGCTCCGGGTGATTGGTTGGAGAGCAGGATGATCAGCGGCGATGGGCGGCCTGATCCGTACCAGGCGTTCCAGCGCGGGCGTCTCGCCGTCGACCAGCACATGTCGAAGGTGCTCCAGGCCGAGGACATGTGGGCAGAGGAAACCGCGACGGACATCCTGCTGACGGAAGCATTTCCCGATGTCCGGTACTGGAAGTTCACCAAGCGGCAAGAGAGCGCCGTGGGCGCCGACTGGTTGTGGTGGTGGATCGACACGACCGGGACCAGCTTCGGACTGCTGACCCAGGCCAAGATCCTGAAGCGCCGCGGTACCGGCTGGCACGTCGACTTCGGCTACCGCCGCAGGAAGACCGAGCCCGCGCAGATCGACAAGCTCCTCGTCTCATCCATGACGTTCAGCGTCCCGGCTGCTCACGTCCTGTACTGCGGTACGCCCGCATACCGTGCGGGCCTCGCCTGCGGACTGACGCATCACGATGGCGCCAACTGCCGCGACCGGGAGCGGGCCGGGGTGTCGATCGTGCCCAGCATCATCCCGCACTACCTGATGCCGCGGGTGCGTGACAACGTCGCGGTCGAGGCGTTTCACTGGTCGTTGCCACTTGAGGACGTCGCTGACCCCGGCCGCTCACAGCCACCGTTGCCTCCCCTAGCGGCTGTTCACCCGGACATCGCCGAGTTCATGCGCCGTCCGCAGCTCGGCGCCCGGCGGGTCGCCAAGACCATGCTGGAAGCCGTGCACTCCATCCGCATGGGACAGTTCTCAGCGGCGCTGTCGGAAGACGCAGACGACGGCGTTGAAGACGCAGTGTTCACTCACCTACCGAGTGATCGCGGCCACTTCGGCGTGCCCTACCTGGCGCACGTCCTCGGCGGGCTACGTCACCGACCTCCGGCCTATGTCCAAGACCTGCTCGCTGGCCGGACCCCGCCAACGTGGGTTACCGACGCTGTCGCCGGGATCGTGGTCATTCACGATCCCGAACCAGCGATCCAGCACCTCGCCACACCTGCAGGAGACGGCAGGATGCACCCACAACGGCACCTTGCGGTTGTCCATTCCGATGATCGCGAACAGTTGCCGCCTGCGGCCGTGGCCCGGTCGAACTCAGGATGACGGCGGTGAAGGCCGGGTCAGCGCGAGGGGAACAAGCTCGCCACGTCGTCCACGGTGATGATCTTCCCGAGGGTTGGGGAGAGCAGTTTGCCCAGCCAGCCGTCAGGCGGCAGTGTGGCCTCGATCTTCGTGCGAGCCTCGCCGCGGGCTTCGGCGTTGCCGTCGCCGCAGAGCGCTGCGTACTGCTGAAGGCGGTCGGCCAGCAGGTTGTAGAGCCGGACGGCGGCGTCGTGATTGATGAGGGTGATCCTGTCGCGGGCTGCCTCGGCGGCGTCGCTCTGGACGGTGGTGGCCGGGGTGAGCAAGCAGCCGTAGACCCGTGTCTTGGCTGCGCGCTTGGTCTCGACTTCGATCTGGCCGAGCAGCTGGTTGACGTCTCCGCGGGACACCGGGTGCGGTTCGCCGGTCTTGACCTCCCAAACGCGACGTTCGCCGCGCTTGACGGTTGACCAGGTCCACCGGCAGTCGGTGGCGCTTTGTTCGGTCTTGGGCGGTCGTTCTCCACTGGCTCCGACCAGACGTGCGAGCACCTTGAGGCCGTCGCATTGCTGATCGTGGCTGCCGGCGAGCAGGGTGCGCCCGTCGGAGAGTGCGCGGTCGAGCCGGCCTCCGGCTTCACGACGCCATTCATCCCACACGAGGAAGAGGCGGTCGGTGTCGTCAGCGGTGCGCTCGTGTCCCTTGAGGTCGGCGACCGTGCGGCCCAACCGGCGGAACCACGCGGTGCGAGGCCCGTTGGTGGTGGCGTCTTCGAGGGCGGTGCGCGCGGCGGCGAGGTCCTCGTTCCGTCCGCGGTCGAACAGTGCGTGGGCTTGGACGTAGCGCCAGAACGCGGCGTGCTCGGTCTCTCCGGCGGATGCGAGCAGGTCCGCGGCTTCGCGTGCTCGCTCAGCAGCGCGGCCGTGGTCGCCGATCCACAGGTCGGTGGCCGCCGACACCTCAGCGTCGGCGCTAGCGACCTCACCGCTGCCGCCGGTGCTACGTCCTGGGCGTGGCCGTCGCCGCGGCGTTGCCTGCTTGACGGGTTCGGTGGGGCCGGACGGTTGGGCCACCTGCCAGAACGCCCGGCAGGCGTCGGTCGTGGCGACCGAGCCCTGGTCGTAGAGTTCGAGCGCGGCGCGAACGATCGGCTGTGTGCCTTCGGGAATGGACGCGCGAACCGCTGGGTCGGCGAGGATCTGGGCGAACGTCGGGTCGAGTCCCAGGTACAGCGAGCGGTCGGTCGCGGTGCGATTGGCCCGGCCGAGAGCCTGGGTGACTCGTTGTCCGACACGGTGCCGCATGAAGGTCGCGTCACCGAGGTAGGCGACCACGAACCGCTCGAACTCGCTGCTGGCCTGCGGGACCGTGGTGATGATCACCAGCTTGCAGATGTCGCCGGGGAAGTCGAGCCCGTCATAGCGGCCCGCAGTGATCAACTGCCCCTGGGGAGCGCGGCTCCAGCCGTCGACTGCGGTGTCGTCGCCGGCCCGGAGGCGGTAGACGGGATGGCCGAGCCCACCGAGGATCGCTTGCAGTGTGTCCGCTTCGCTGTGGCTGGCGCACAGCCAGGCCGCCTTCCCACCGGCTGCCTGGACTTGTTCGAGTGCCCAGCTGAGCACGCCGAGGTCGAGTGCCTGCTCGGACGAGGGGTTCAACGCGAACATGCGCTCGCCGGTGCTGCCGGAAAGCAGCGGCTGCTCGGTCTCCAGCCGGGTGACCCGGCCGCCGCCGATGCGGCGTTGCAGGTCGTCCATCGAACCGAGGGTCGCCGAGAGATAGATCCGCTGCTTGGCCTGGCTGTACCCCGCGTTCAGCGCCGTCGGCGGGTGGTAGGGGCGGATCTCGATTCCGGACGGCCCGACAAGCACGCCGCAGTGGGTGAGGTGCTCACGGACCTTCGGCCACACCCACTTGATCTCGTCCCGGAGCTTCTTGACCTCTGCCTTGATCTCGTCCGACTCGTCCTTGAGCGCGAGGTCGGCGACCAGCGGCGACGCCTCGATCGCGTCCCGCGACGCTGTGGCGATCGCCGCCCAGTCGCTGAACGACAGCAGCTCGGGCGGGGTGCCCGGCCGAGCGGTGCCATCGCGCATCGCCTGCAGTCCGGCGTATGCGTCGGTGTGCGCGACGACAAGATCACAGATCGTTCGATACAGGACGCGAGCAGGGCCAGGCTTGTCGGGGATGCGCAGGGTCTGTAGCCCGCTGAGCGGCTGTTCCGCTAGATGGGCGTCGTCGAAGATGACCAGGTCGGCGGGTTTCGGAACGGGCCTGCTGTTGAAGTAGACCCAATAGTTCATCACGCCCACCGCCTGGGCCTGGTGGTAGTCGTCGAGCTTGGCGCCGCCGTAGTCCTTCGCGGCGAACCGGACGACCTCCAGGCCCAACTTGGTGGCTTCGTCCTCAACCCGCTCTGCCAGCTGGCGGGTGCCGGTCAGGTAAGCAACCGACATTCCCTGGTCGAGGGCGTAGTCGGCGATCAACAGCGCCAACAGGGTCTTCCCCTCACCGGTCGGCATTTCGATCGCCACGTCCGGTGTCGTGAGGTGGTGAGCCGCGTAGGCGGCCAGTACCTGCCTCTGACCAGGCCGAAGCTCCTTGAACGTGGTCGACTGGAATCCGGCAAGCCGTTCGTCGAAGTCGGGTACTGCCGCCGGTTCCGCCACCGCTCACTCCTCCATCCGTAGGGCATGAACTCTACGGCGCGGGGCGCATGCTCGATCGAGCTATTTCGGTTCTCGCAGCACCGAGAACGGCAGCAACTGGTCGACCAGGTGCAGCTTCTCTCGGCGGCCATCGGCGTAGCTGATCTCGTAGTTGACCACTCCGAGCCAGTTGCCATCGACGCTGGGAAAGCGTCCGTGGAGCCGGCCTTGCACCTTGCCCGTCAGATCCAGGCCAGTCACGATGACGTGTCGAGGGGCATCGGGCGGGCGAGGGAACAGGTCGTCCAGCAGGACCCAGACGCTGGTGAGCACGGGCCTTCGGCCGTGAACGTCGTCGCCTTCCCAGGTGGTGAACGGGCTATTGATCACGTTGGCCACCCGCCAACGACGGTGTTGTCCTCGCTCGACGGAGGACGAGGTCGCGATAGGTCTCCTCGTCCAGTTCAGCGCGGTCGGGAGTCGGGCCATTGGTAGTCAGCCGCCAGCAATGATCAGCACCCTCGGCAGCGCAAGCCGGACAGCTGATATGGACCTCGCCATCGTGCACAACCGCCCGATACTCGGATGGAGGGAGCGTGTGCAAGCCGAGCTTGCACCTGGCCGGCAGGAGCGCCACGGGCCTGCCGGAGCTGTCGCGCCCGTATGCCAGCCTGCCGTCCGGTTGAGCAGTTCGGAGTAGCCGCGGGTCCATGACCAGCAACGTACCATCTCTTCGAACATACGTTCGAGTGTGTCGGACGGTGTCCGGTTGAGGTCTAGGAGCGTCCTCGGCGGTTGCGTCGGAGGCGAGGAGTGCGGTGACGTCCGGTGACTCTCGCGGCGCTCGGAACGAATCCCGCGGAGACTGTCGTGATGTAGGTATGACCCAGATCGACGAGCGGACCGGTCAGCGCACGGAGCAGCGAACGGCGGAGGATGAGGTGAGCGAGGATCGCGAGCCGACTGCGGCCGAGGTGCTGGCGTGGCGGCGCGATGACGTGTTCCTCCCCGAGGCCGAGGCCACTCCGGAGGAGTTCCCATCCCTGCGGAACATCTCAGCCGGATTCATCTTCGGCGGCGTCGTCCGCCCGCGCGAACCGGCTCCGCCGGAGTACGCGACGCTCCCGATGTCCCACACCTCGGACCGGGACTTCGTCGCACTCGCGCAGTGGAACATGCTGTGGGAAGTGGCCCAGTTCCGGCGGCGCTTCTTCGACTTGGACGACCTGCCGAAGCCGATGGCGAAGATCGCCGATCTCGGCGACGTCAATGTCACATTCGTGCCCCGGACGCGGGCGCGGTACTTCGAGTACGCGCCGCTGTTCCACCTGCTGCCCAAGCGCATCCTGGACATGTTCGGACTCCCGCTGTTGCGTGGCGGCCAGTGGCCGTTCATGGCCGACTGGGCCGGCATCGACGACTTCCTGCCGACCGATTTCGAAGCCCGGCTCGCCCGCGCCTGGGCGTGGACGGTCTGGCCGCACCTGATGTCGGGGTCGAAGATGAAGGCGTTCTCAGCCGACGACCCGATCCGGCTGCTGGCCCACAACCTCGACTTCTGGGTGCCCGCGGTCACCGCCACGATCCAAGACCGGCTGCGGGACTTCCCCGAGGTCGACAAGGGCAAGACGCCCGGCCCGGTCCTCCTGGAGGACGGCAGCGTGCTCGCCGGGGCCATCGCCGGCAACCCGCGGATGGGCGGGCCCGTGTGGTTCGGCGAGGACGACGCCCACGACGCCGTGGTCGAGACCGTGGAAGCCGCCGACCGGACCGGCCAGCTCCGCGGCATCCTGGACGCCGTCCGCTCCCACCGCATCGAGGACGACTTCTCCAGCCACTGGTCGTACGCACGCGAAGACTTCGAACGCAAGCTGCACGGCAAACGACGCAAGGTCACGGTGAAGTTCGTCGAGTTGACCGACACCATCCCGGTCCAAGGGCCGGAGAGCGAGGTGCTGGACAACCTGGTCACCAACGACTTCCTCACACTGCTGGACGCCCGGAACCGGCAGATCGTCGTGCTGCTCAACAGCGGCGTGACCAGGAAGACCGAGATCGCGGACGTGCTCGGGTACGCCAACCACAGCGCCGTCTCGAAGCGCCTAGCGCAGATCCGCCGGGCCGCCGAGGCGCACTTCGACGAGAACTGAGCCAGCCGGTCGTAGTAACTATCCGTCTGCGCCGTGTGGTCGGTTCGGCTCCGGGTGGTCGGAGAGTTGGTCGGCAACCAGTGCGATGAGCTCTTCCAGGGACTGAGGCCCGGTCGTTCCAAACGTAGCCCCGGCAATGACCGGTTCGTCAGGGCGTTCGGTGGGGGCGAACAGGGACGGCAGCGGCGGCCACCTCAGCGTGGCTAGCAGCATGGCGATGTCTGGAGCGCTGGTTAATCCGGGCTCGATGTCTTCGCACCGCCGCAGAACCGCATTCAGCTCCGCGATGACTGGCCCCAGAGCCATTCGATCATGGCCTGCGAGCACCTCGCCAGTGTCAGGGTCGATGGCGCGGAACGGGGCTGGCTGCCGCACGAACTCCGCATCCGCCAGGTCTGTCCACGACTGTGGGATGCGCTGGTCGCGGACAAGGTCGTCGATGCGTTCGTCGAAGTGATCGGCGGAGTCCCGGACCTTCCTGTCCCGGAGGGCCGAGGTGTCGCTGATCATCAGCTCTGTCCGCAGTCGGTCGGCGCGGAAGCGACGCCAACGGGACTTGGGATCCGCTCCATCGGCCCTGACGGGCCACAACAGCTTGCTGATGATGGCGGACGCGGTGAGGAACGACTGGACCGCAGGCCACGCCTCGGAACGCCGCTGCGGATCCCGGCTGAGAATGAGAGCCTGTTGCACCGCGGCCAAGGCGTAACTCGCCTGCCGCACGATCTCGGCGACGTAGAACCGCCGGGCTCCCGATGCCCAGCGCAGCTCCCAGTCGTCGCTCACTCGATCATTGTGTCCCGTCAACGACGTAGGCGTTGGCCATCCAGGCCAGGCAGGAGCCGACCGTCATGTTCCCCGCCGCTCCCTCGACGTAGGTCCCGGTAGCGGGTGACGGCGTGTGCGCCCGGAGTCCGTACCCACAGTGGAGCGCCGATGAGGATGCGTTCGACGTCTGGGCTGATGCCGCCGTCGCGGTCAAAGGTCCACCGGTCTTTGTCGAGCACGACGTCGCTGTAGATCTGCGCGAACCACTCGGATTCAGTCGCGTGGCCGAGCGTGAAGCCCCGCGTCCAGGGCTTGTCCTCGTGTTCGTCCCAGGTTCCGGTCACGCCCTGCTCGGTCGCGATCTTCAGGGCTTCGACCGCGATGGACTCTGGGTCGTCCCACTGTGAATTGTTGATCGTGCCGCGGCTCCGGATGTACAGAGCAATCGCCCGAGCTGCGGAGGACGACCATCCTTCCGGTGGCTTGTCGGAGCCGCCGACGTAGTCGGCGGTGTTCTCAAGGCTGCCGAACAGGCACACATCGACGCGGACGCCAGTGCTGCTGCGAGTGCTGACGTACATCACGACGCCTTGTCGCTTCTCAATACCGCCCGTGAACTGGGCGAACTCGACACGGCCGACGCCCTTGGCGAACACCGCCGGCGGCGGGGTGACGAAGTCCTCGACTGCGAGGTCTCCGATCGCCGTTTCGATTCGACGTGCGACCTCAGCACGGTCGAGCGTGCGCGCCTCCTGCGCAAATTCGAGCCCACCGATCAAGGGAATCGACGCCGTCTTGGCCTTCCAACTCACGCGCCGTTCGAGGGCGATGCCGTTTGCCGACGCGATGTCCCGGATACGGCGATCCGACCAGTAGGCGTAACTCCGGATCACACCGAGCTCGCCCATGAGCAGGCCCTCCAAGCGCCGTTCGTCGAAGCGGTCCCGTCAGGGCCAGCACGTTCGAAGCCTACCTATCCGCCCTCCCACTCAACCGGGTGAACCATGCCGCCGCTGCTGTCGAGCTCACGTGTGGTGTCGCCTCATTGGCGCCTCACCAGCGCCTCGCCGCCGCTCTGGTTCAGATCTTGATACAGCCGTCTAATCGCCCACACGAATCGACCCAGCCGGTTCGACTGGTGCTGGTGCGCCGCAGGTCACGGCAGGTGGGTCGACCAGACGCACGGTGAGTCGGCTCGTGATGGCGAGACGGGGTGGGAGAACGTCACGGTGATGGCGACGCATGAGAGCGCGTCAGGTCTTGAACAACAGGTAGACCCCGACGCGCCGTCGCTGTTCCGGATCTACGACTACCTGCTCGGTGGTGGGCACAACTTCGCGTCCGACCGCGCCGTGGCCGACAAGATCACCACGCTGGTGCCTGGGTATGACGTATTCGTCCGCGAGAGCCGCGCCTTCGTCCGCCGCGCAGTCCTTCACATGCTCACGGCCGGAATCGAGCAGTTCCTCGACCTGGGTGCGGGCATGTTCAGCGCCCACCCCGTGCACCATCTCGCCCAGGCTGAACGTCCTGACGTCCGCGTCGTCTACGTCGATCGCGACCCCATAGCCATCGCCGGTCTCGGTCTGATCGTCCATGCGGACGATCCGAGCACCGGGGTGATCGAGGCCGACCTGCGGCACGTTGACGAGGTGCTCGACCATGCCGTGACCACTCGGCTGCTCGATCTGACTCGCCCGGTGGGCGTGGTGGCCGGGTCGGTGTTGCATTGCCTGCCCGACGCCGAGGATCCGGCCGCCGCATTGGCCAGGTACCACGAGCGGCTGGCACCCGGCTCGCTGTTGGCCGCCTCACACGCCGACGGCATCGTCCTCGGGCTGGAATCGGCCGGTGCGATCGAGGACTGTCTCGCCAGGGCCGGGATCACGCTCGTCCACCGAAGCCGGCGGCAGTTCGCCGACCTGCTGGGACCGTGGCAACCACACCCGGACGGCGTGGCGCCGATCGGCTTGTGGCGACCGGACGGGCTCACCCTGCCCGTACGCGAGTGCCTGTGGGGCAACGCCGTGCTCGCCGACCGCCGTCCCGAGCCCGCGGAGCGCGCATGAACAAGGCCGAGCACATCAACACCGTGTCCGGATCGGTCCACGGCCAGGTGCTGCAAGCCCGCACGGTAACCGCCGACACCATCGTCCTGCACGCTCCCGAGCACCGAGTGCCGGTTCCCCGGCAGCTTCCGCCGCCCGCGCACACCTGGGTCGACCGCGCAGATGAATTGGAGCGGCTGGACCGTCTGCTCACCACGGCGGGCCCGACCCGCGTGGTGGTGACCGGCCTGGGCGGGGTCGGCAAGACCGGCTTGGCGGTGCGCTGGCTCGACGGACACCACGAGCGCCACCCCGACGGCGTGCTGCACGTGGACCTCAACGGCTGGAGCGGCCACCCGCCACCGGCCACCGCGCAGGTCCTCGCCGGATGGCTCCGCGCGCTCGGCGTCGCCGCCGACGACCTGCCGGGCGAGGTGGCCGAGCTGGTCGCGCTGTACCGAACGGTCACCTCGGACAAGGCGGTGGCCATGCTGGTCGACAACGCCCGTTCCGCCGAGCAGGTGCAGCCCCTGGTACCTGCCACGGCGCGCGGCACGATCCTGGTCACCAGCCGCAATCGGCTCGCCGAGCTGGCCATCGCGGGCTTCCGCCACCTCGACCTCGACTGCTTCCCCGCCGCCACCGGCGCCGCGCTCCTGACCGGCCTCCTCGACGAGGATCGACAGCCCATCGGCGAGGAGCTGCTGCACGCGCTGGCCATCCGCTGTCACGGGCATCCGCTGGCCCTAACCATCGCCGGAGCCCATCTCGCCGCCTACCCCCGGCGCGACCCGGCGCGCCTGATCACCCGGCTGACCCACCTCGCCGAGGCGTCCACTGGCGCTTTGGACCCGCACGAGCTGTCCGTTGAAGGAGTGCTGCAGATGAGTTACGAGGACCTAGACGCCACCACCGCCCGGCTCTACCGCGGTCTGGCCGAGCATCCCGGCGTCGAGTTCACAGCCGAGCCGCTCGCCGCCGGGCTCGACGTGCCGGTCACCGACGTCGGCCGCGGGCTCGGGCGGCTGGTGGAGGCGAACCTCGTCACCGAGTCCGGGGACGAGCGCTACCGGCTGCACGACGTCCTGCGTGAGCACGTGCGAGCCCTGGCAGGCCAGGATGACCAGGCCAAGCGGCTGGCGGTGCGCCGCCGGATGATCGAGTGGTACCTGCGGCGCGGGGCGGCGGCCGACAAGATCATCAATCCTTTCCCTCGCCGGTTCAGCCCCGTCTACACCGATCTGGACACCGGCATGTTCGCCGACGCGAAGGCCGCCCTGGACTGGGCCGAGACCGAACGCGCCAACCTTCTCGCCGCTCAACAGGACGCCGCCGACCAGGGCTGGACGGAGCTGGTGTACCAGTTCGGCGAGGTCCTGTGGAACCCGCTGCGACCCAACTACACCGCCGGTGAGTTGGTGAGCTCGCAGTTCCTCGGGGCTAATGCCGCCGCCGACGCCGGGCACATCCTGGAGGTCGTCTGCCGCACCCGCCAGGGCTTCGGCGAGACCAACCTCGGCCACCACGAGGCCGCAGTCGCCATCTGCACGATCGCCGTCGAGCTGGCCGCCGAAGTCGGTGACCCGTGGCTGCACTCCGGCGCGCTGTCCACCCGCGCCCGCGCCCACCTCAAGGCCGACGACCCGCACGCCGCCCTCCCGGACCTCGAACATGCCCTGGAAGTCGCCGAGGGGATGAACGACGCCCGCAGCATCGCGCTGCGACACCGACGCCTCGGCGAAACCGCCCTGCACCCCAAGATCGCCGACGCCCAGCTCGCACTCCACCACCTGCGGCTGGCGGCGAGCATGTTCACCGGCATCGGCGATGACATCGGCCACGCCCGCACCGTCCTGCACTTGGCGCGGGCCCTGACCCTGAACGGGCAAGCCGCCGAGGCAGTGTCGGAGCTGGCCGAGATCGAGCAGGCCGTGCGCGACTACGGCTCGGTCGGCTACCTGGCCGACCTATGCACTGTGCTCGGCGAGGTCCACGCCGCGCTCGGCGACACCGCCGAGGCCCACCGCTGCTACAGCCAGGCCATCGACTACTACACCGCCGCCGGCCCCGGCGCCGACAAGAGCAAGGCCACCGTCATCGCCCGGCGCGACGCCCTCGACTCCGACCAACCGACCGCCTGAATGCGAAGAGGAGCGAACGACATGGCAGCACACACCACGGTCAAGGGAAAGCGGATCACCGGCGAGGCCCGCATCAAGATGGCTGCTGACCTGAAGAAGAAGTACGAAAAGGGCGCCAGCATCCGTGCACTGGCCGAGGCCACCGACCGCTCGTACGGCTTCGTGCACCGAATCCTGACCGAGTCCGGCGTGGTGCTGCGTGGACGCGGCGGCGCTACCCGGACCAAAACCAAAACCCCATAGCCAAGCGACAGCGGGCACGAGAACGGCTCGCGACACCAGCCATCCGATACGCGAGCGGAGATCATGATGCCCAGACGCGTCTTGCGGGGCTACCGCCTGGGAACGCCCACTGGCGAACCGGATCGCGATGCGCGGCCGGCGCCGCGGATTCAAGTCCGCTTCGCGTGCCGAAGAGGACACGAGTTCACTGTGCCGTTCTCGACAGACGCCGAGATACCCGCCGTCTGGAGGTGCCCGCGACACGGCGTCGAACATTGCCTCCGCATCAATGAAGACTCCGACTGGCAACCTCCCAAGGGAAAGCCCCCACGCAACGCACTACGTCATGCTCTTGGAACGACGCAGCATCGTCGATCTTGAAGACCTCGTCGACCAGGCGCTGGCGGGCATCCTCCTGCAGCGCCGATCGCCTTACGGTCGCGTGCCCATCGGCGACCGAACCTACGGTTTCCGATTCGAGCCATGACCGCCGGCCGAGAAGGCGTAACAGGCAGGCCAGCTCTGATCTGATGTTTCGAGCCGACTACCTCGGAGCATGCGACGTATCGAGCCCGAGGGCGCCTCGCCTCATCATCGACGTGCAGGTCGCGGTCTACGGCTTGGGCTGGCCGGTGCCGGAGTTACGAGCCGGTGAGCCGCGCAGTTCCGTGACACGCTCGCGGAATGGCGCGCCGACCGGCCCGCGCAAATTGTCGTCTGCCACCGTCGTGGGACAACCACGTTGCCAGTCATGGGACCAGCGACAGCGGTAATCTACCGAGAGAAACGTGTTCCAGATCTGCGTCGCGGAGCGATCATGGCGATGGCGACCGAATGTCCTGTAATGCCGATGTGCGGTCGAACGGTGGATGACCGATTCCGATTGTTTGCGCAGTGACCTTGATGCCGCTGGCACAGGCCACTGAGCGACGCGATCAACACGGCAGTGTCTCTATGGATGGGTCGGCGATGAGACGGCCGAGAGTGGCCCGACCCGACACGGACGCCAGCGCTGCACCTGCGGTAACAACGGCTCGATCCGCCGCCATCGACCTCCCTCCGGATAATGGAGCCATGGAACGGCCGATCGATTTCTCGCGCGACCGCCGCATGCTGTGCGGGATCTGCGCCCACGAGTGGCTGGTCGGACTCGATTGGATCGACCGCTGGGAGCAAGGTAGAGAGGTGTGCCCTGGGTGCGGAACGACGTGCGAACACGAAAACGCTCCCCGGGTGACGGTCAATCCCGACGATCTTGCGCTCGACGCCGACAAGATCGCACAGTTCGCCTGGTACCACACGACCACGGTGCCGGACTGGCCGACGAGGGACTTCGACCCGGCGGCCGATCTCACGCCCGAGACACGAAGAGTGATGGGCGGCGCGAAGCGGGTCGCCGCGTGGGCCGCGCGCCAGCGCGGGAAAGCCCTCCATGTCGGCACATACGAGTCCGCGGTCCACAACATGCTGAGGCGGATGCGCGACCAAGCTGACCGCGGCAGCCAGTTCTACCTGTACCGCGTTCTTCTGGTGCCGTCCGTCGTTGTGCGGGAGGGCTGGCTCATAGACCCCAGCGACTTCATGGGTGACGTAGTTCTCGACGAGGTCTGCCCTCCAGGCGTGGACGTCGCCCGCTACCTCAACTATCACGAGGACCCCGGCGGACTCTCACTCGCCCTGGGACGGAGCGCGATCGCCAGCGTCCAGCAGGTCGCCGTACCGCTCCCTGACGCCTGCGACGACGATTGGGTGCGAGAAGCCGCCACGGCTCTCGATGGCACCTCCGACACCCCTGTCCCGGCCACCGACAGGCTTAGTCGATTCATTCGGCCGTCGTCTCCGCAAGCTCTCCTGCGTCGCGAGCTCGGTGCGGCTCTGGCCGGCAAGCTGCCGGTGAACCTCCAGGACCAGTTCGCGTCCGCCGCTGCGTTCGACGAGGGCAACAACCCGATGCAATGGGCTCGTCGGACGAGCTGTCTGTTCGATCTGATCGTGAATCCGCTACGCACGCTGGCCGAACTCGACCGGCAAGAGCGCCGCACGGTCTGAGAATCCACCGCGGTTGCTGCTGCCGCCCAGCACTGACTGTGTTCACAGGTGAAGTTCGGCCGCTGGCCCGCACTATCAAGATCAGCAGCCAGATTCCGGGCCGCCTGAACGTCCGCTCATAGCCGCTGACCGGCCATCCGGGAACACAGCGTCCGCCAATCGCCATCGCGATAACCTGTTCCAGTTCTGCACCGCTGTCGGTGGTCCCATGACTGGCCACGTGGTGGTCCCACGGCCGTGGCAGACGACACAAATGCCGACCCACGGACACCTCTTTGTGTTCGCAGTTTCCTTCGCTATGCCCCCAGGTGTTCATACACATGTTTGCGCGATACGGGCCGCGCCAGTACCGGTGGCGATAGTGAGGCGAGCTGCGGCTTTCGTCCGACGTGTCGTGGTCGGCGTTGTCGTCTCCGTCGTGGGGAGGCAGGTCTTCAGTCCTGAACCGCGGGTGTACCCGGACGACGTTCACGGCGCTCGTCGCGATGATGCCGGCTCGGGCGTCGCCTCGGGTCACTGATCGCGGAGCTGCAATCACATCGGTCTGGGTCAGCGGTTTCTTGACTTTGTGGTCGAGCAATTGCCATAGGCCGTAGACGGTCTGGACCCACCCGGCGCAGTGGTTCGCGTCGGGTTCGGGGAGCAGTTCACCGAATTGAAGGGTCGCGGTGAAGGTAGCGAGTACCGGCATCGGGCTCATCCGGGCCGAGACCGAGCGGACATGGTCGGCGAAGTAGCCCGCGCTGTAGCGGGTCTTTGTCGCTGCCCACTGGGCGACGAACGTGTCCGGGGGCAGGCCGGTCCAGTGGGGCGGCCGATTTGGGGTGTAGAACGACAGTTGGACCCGGTCCTCGTGCGGCGGTGGCAGGTGTGACCAGCTAATGGCGACGATTGGGGCCTCGACGTAACCGGAGACGTCGTAGAGCCAGGGGGCTGGTATCCATCCTGAGCCTGGCAGGTCTTGCGCACGCGCGGCGTCATAGAGGGCGCCGCCGATGCAGCTCTCGAACAGCATGAAGCCGGTCATGCTGGGCATTCGGTCCGAGCGGGCGGGTTCGGTGGACGGGGTGGACGAGTAGGTCACGGCCATCTCGATCGCCTCGTGGTCGACCCACGTCAGGCTCGCGTTCTGGAGGCGGTCGGCTTCATCGCGGGCGTATCGACGCACTTCCCGGCCCTCGCTCTCCGCCGCGGCGGCTCGGGCGACCTGGCCTGTACGTCCTTGCTGGGCGCCCTCGGCCGCGATGTTGGCGTAGTGCTCGTGAAGCCGCCGGCGGAGGAAGGGAAGCTGCTCGGAAGACGGAGCGACCCACGGCGCGGGCTGGAAGATCGAAGCGTCCGGGATCGGGTCGGGAATCTTGAGGCCATCGGTTGCCGGGTGCATGAAACGGACTCCAGCCAAGGTCGCGGCGGCGCTGGTCACAGGCGGCGCAGTGCTTGCAGCACGCGGTCGAGAAGCGCCAGGTGCTCGTCGTCGGGCCGCGGTCCCTCCAGCGCGGCCCGCCGCGCGGCGGCTCGTTCCTCGTCGAGGTCGAGCGGAACCGCGGACGGCCCCGTGGCGGGCAGTTGTCCAAGGCTGGGGAGGTACTCGGTGAGTGGTCCGTTGTCGGCATGGCGGCACGCGGCTTTACCGTGGACAGCATCGAACGGCAGTTCGGGGGTTTCCGGCGAGCAGCGAGGACTCGGCAGGATCACCATCGCGTCCGCCTTCGTGTCCGGCTCCTCACTGTGGTTCACTGCTCTGCGGCAAACTGGTCGGACTCATGACGGGTTCGTGTCGGTCGCCATCGGGCCAAAAACGGGTGCCACGCAGGACGTGCAGGAAGGGCAGCAACTCCTCGCGAAGTCCTGGCGTGGTGGCAATCGCGCACCGGGAACGAGTGGTGTGTGGGCTGGCGTCGGCATCCAGGACGAGGGCTCCGGCCTCTCGGGCGATGACGGCCCCGGCCGCGGTGTCCCACGTCCGGTTGCCGAGCAGGACGCAGGCATCAAGGGTGCCGTCGGCGACCCAGACGAGGTCAAGTGCGGACGAGCCGTAACGGCGAAGCCCTTGTGCTCGTGCCGTGAGTTCCCGGTCCACAGTGGAGCAGAGCACGTCTCGTAGCGCAGTGTCCTGGCCGCTGCCATAGTCGCTGAACCCGATCAGGGCTCGATCGAGCGACTCAGTGCCCGAGGCGGCGATTGGTTCTCCGTCGCGGTAAGCGCCCTGCCCGTCGGTCGCCCAGTAGCGGTGTCCGAGAAAGGGAAGCGCTGTGACGCCGAGGATGGGGCGGTGGTTGTGCACGAGCCCGAGCGCGATCGCGCACAAGGGACTGCCGTGGTGGTGGTTGATCGTGCCGTCGATGGGATCGAGAACCCAGTACGTCTCCTGGTTGCCAACCGAGCCGGTTTCCTCTCCGAGGAACCCGATTTCGGTGCGTCCATCGGCAATCAACCGTTGGCGGACCACGTGTTCGACGTCCTCGTCCACTTCGGACACAGGGTCGCGGTCGCCCTTGTACCGGATCGAGCGAGGACGGTGGCTGAGGACATGCTCGACCGCAAGATCGATCGCGGCCTGTGCCGCGGGCAGGGCAGCGGTGAGGTCGGGTGCCGACAGCATGGTTCCTTCGGTTCTTCGGGCGCGCCCGGCTCACGTAGCTGCGCCAAATGGACCGGGCCGTGGACGGTGAGGGTCAGGAGTAGTGCGGCCACCACGGGTGTTCGACAGTCAGCGCGTCGCTTCGCAGTCGTTCCGCGATGACCGCGGGGCGCAGCTCGACTTGGTGGAGGTCCGCTTGGGTGAGCCACCGCAGTTCGTGTTCGCTGGACCGGGCGGCTTCGGGGCCAGCGAGAGTCACGTCGAACAGCAGGGCCAGTTCGTAGAGGGCAGGCCCGTTCGGTGAGGTGTGATCGCGCAGTTCCACGGTGGCACAGAAGTCGAGGTAGGCGAGGTCGACGTCGGTCTGTTCCCGCACGGAGCGCCGCAGGGCGTCCTCAACGGATTCACCTGGTTGTACTCGACCGCCGGGTAGCCGGAAGGCGCTGGCGTCCCGGTCTCGGACGAGCAGGAGACGCTCCTCGTGCCCGACGAGGCCGTATGCCCCGACAAGCGGACCGAGAGCTGGAGTGGTGGTGGAGGTCATCATGGTGCTCTCACGATCGACGGACAGGACGATAACCGAGGTGACGCCTCAAAGAGGCCAACGTGGTGGTGCTCATCGCACAACCGGGGTTCGTAGACGGCAGTGTTCAACTGGGTCTCGCGGACCAGGACCCGCTCGACCCGCGCACCGTCGGCGCGTGCAAGTCCGATCAGCGTGCTCTCGGCGACTCGGCCCAGCAGTACCGCCACTGCCTCCACCGTGGGCCACGGCAGCCCGTATCCGAATTCTTCGGCATGGTCGGCCGGTTGCTCGGCCCCGAAGCGGAACACCCGGTTGCCTTCGGCGACCAGCGGCGCGATCAGCCGATCGCGGACGCCGAGCATCGTGGCGTGGTCGAGGTGCTCGTCGATCCAGCGCCGTACCCCGACCTTCAGCGCGCCGAACTCCACGACGGTCACCTCGGGGCTTAGCTCCGCGGCGCTCACTGTCACCGCGACCGACCAGGAGTGGCCGTGCAGGCTTACACATTTGCCGCCCAGGTGCGGTAAGCGATGCCCGGACGCGAACGAGTGCTCGATGGTGATCTTGTGCGACATCAGCGGGGCACCAGGCTCGACTGGTCAACCGGCGCGGGTGAGCGTGCTGGTTGCACCTCGCGCATATCCACTGCAACAAGCTCACTTTCCGTACCGAGAGGAGTGGCCGAGACCGGTATGGCCTGCGATGGGCGGTCGGAGGTCGCCCACCGCAGGCCGAATCCCAGTCAACGACGCCGCCCTTGCCGATCACCAGAGCGGCCGTGCGGCGAGAACGAGGCGTCAACGGGGCGGCCCAGGCGCTGACCAGGGCGCTAGTGGTCTGCTGGAGCGAGGGGCTTCACCCAGATGGGCGGGCAACTGCGTTTGGCGGTCAGCCGGATCGTCAGCCGTGGTCGAGAACGGAGCGGCCATGAGGCAGCGATGAGGCGACACCTTCCCTACGCTGCGAAAACCGGCGAGTACTGTGCGCTATGGAGGGTCTGGCAGGAGGGACGACGCGATGGCAGCACGGCCTCTCACCCCGCTCGCAGCTGCCCGCGAGGCCGCTGGTTATACCCAGGAGTCCCTCGCCGTCACCCTGAAGGTCGAACGGACCACCATCGGACGTTGGGAACGTGGGGTCCAGTCACCTCAGCCTTGGCAGCGGCGCGGCCTCGCCACCGCCCTGCAGATCTCGCTCGACGTACTCGACGACCTGCTACGACGTAGCCTTCGGCAACCTGCTGCCGACATCACCACGGTCCTGATCTCACCTTCGTCGAGCCTGGTGACGCTCCCTGCCGAGCGGACCGTTCACGAGGACGCACCGGCACCCGATGCCGACGTCATCCACGCCGCCATCCCGCGCCTGCGCCGCGCGCTTGACCGACTGGACCTGCCCGACGACGGACCAACCAGGTCTCCGGACGACCTGCACGGCGAGATCATCCGCGCCAGCGACGACCGGCTGCAGTCCCGCTACGGCAACCTCGCCCGCCGCCTGCCCGACCTCATCGCCGAACTCGCCCGTGCCGGTCAACTGGGCGACGCTGCAGGCCAGCGCCACGCCGCCGCCCTGCTGACCTTGGCGTTGCGGGCTGCTGACGGCGTGGCGTTCAAGTTCGGCTACCTGGATCTGTCAGCCCGGCTGATCGACCTGATGCGCTCGGCCGCCCAGATCGCCGAGGACCCGCTGCTGCTGGCCGCCGTTGCATACGTGCGAACCGAAACCTTCTTCGCCACCGGCGACCTGGATACCGCCGCCCGCGCTCTCGAACTCGCCGCTGACCACGTGCCCGATCTCGGCACGACCTCCTCCTTGGCCGCGTTCGGTGCCCTGCACATGCGCGCGGCAGTCGTGGCTGGTCGGGCGGGCAAGGCCGACCTCGCCGCCGACCACCTGCGTGAGGCTCGCCGCGCCGCGGGCAGTGTGCCCGAGGGCATCTACGTGGGCACCGCGTTCGGCCCGGCCTCGCTGCGCATCCACGAACTCGCGGTCGCGGTCGAACTTCGAGATCCATTGGGTATCGAACGCGCGGCGTCCTGGCGCCCGCCCGACGAACTTCCCGCCGAGCGTCGTTCCCACTACTTCATCGATCTGGCCCGCGCCCAGCTCACCCTCGGTCGCCACGAAGACGCTCACCTGTGCCTTCAGGCGGCCCGCCAGGCCGCGCCCGAGCACACCCGCACCCACCCGCAGGTCCGCCAGTCCCTCTCGTCCCTCCTGCGCACCCACAGCGCGCCCAGCGCCGGCTTGCTCGACCTCGCCGCTTGGGCCCGTGCTCGCTGATCCGCCTGCCACAGCCGCTCAGCGCGGGGATAGCAGATCCGGCAGGTCGTGAAGGGAGTCGATCACCCAATCCGCGTCGCGACGGACCAACGGGTCGTCAGCCCACAGATAGCCCCACGGGCCCCGCCGGATCAGTGCCGTGCGGAACCCAGCTGCCTTCGCGGCAACTACGTCGTTGTCCCGGTGGTCACCCACGTATACCGTCTCGCCCGGTTCGTCGGGCACCATCTCCGCCACGCGGGCGAAGAACTCGGGCGACGGCTTGGCGACACCCCATTCGCCCGAGGTCGCGATCCGGTCCACCGGCAGCTCCAGTGCACGCAACAGCTCGGCTGCGCGAGCGGTCTGGTTCCCGGCCACCCCGACCCACAAGCCGCGTTCTCGCAGCGCGACCAGGCCGGGCCGCACATCGCTGTAAAGGTCGCTGTCCTCGATGTGCTCACCCTGGCCGGCCTCCTCGCGCAGCCGTCGTTCCCGTGCAAGGTCGAAGCCCGGCTTGAAGTACTGGAACGTCTCGGCATTGTCCCGGCCAGCGGCGGTGACCGCGCCCAGCACTGTCGAGAAGGTATGGCGCGAGACGCCGATCCAGTCGGCCCACGCACCCCACTCCCGCGAGTCGTCCAGCAACGTCTCGCCCACGTCGAACACAACCGCGGTCACCATGCTCCTACTCCTACGTCACGTGCAGACACCGCGCGACAGCGAGGGCCCTTCGGCCGCCCAACTCACTGACATCCGTGTCCGCGGCGACCGCCGGTTTGTCCGCTTCCCGGTTGACCACGTCGACGCAGCCCGAACAGCGAGCAGGCCGAGCCTCGACCTAACGGCGATTGGTGTGAGAGAGCGCGTCAGTTGGCCAGTCCGGTGCTCAGCTGTCGGCCAGGACTCGATCACTTGTGGCGACCGTAGCCGTGAGCGCGCTTCGCGGCTACTTAACGTGATGCTCATGGTCGGGTTCGGCCAAGAAGCGATCAGTCTTGTCGGTCAGTCGTGCGTAGCTGTGTAGAGATTCCGCACGCTCTGGCCCATGCACGAATAAACTTTCCAGCCGAAAGCATCGTCGATTCTGCCCATTCGGCGCCGAGTGCGTCCCTGTGTGCAATGCCAAGCGATAGTGGAGAAAGGCCGGGATTTGACTCCAGCGCAGCAAACGCCTCGCGCATGCCCCGCTGCCGTTCTACGATCTCGCGGAGTCGTCCCGGCTCCACCGCGCCGTGCGAAAACACGCTGTTGCCCGACAGAACGATACGCTCGCCCTCATCGGTATCCACCAAGCCGAGTGCGGTTAGGTCGCGGACTGCGGTCGCAAATCCGTTCTTGGAAGGGCGGGTGTGCCCGGCTGGATCAGAGAGATGCAGCAGGAGCTGCAGGGCGGGCCCAGGGTTTGCGCCAGGGAAAGGGCTCCGCACCCGGACAGGTACTGCTCCGCTCAAGAGTCGACCAAGGGGTTCGCTATCGCTTTCCGTCATCCTTGTCATGCCGTTTGCTAGAAGCCGCACTAGACCGGCATATTCCATCCATTGACAGAAAGAGCGAGCATATGTAACCCAACTATCACTTTTCGCCGCCACGGCCCTGAATTCGGCAGCAAGAACAGCTGCAAACTGTGGAATTGAGACGATGTCCTCGCGGGTGAGCATATCGGCAGCAAGCTTGTACATCTTATGTCTACGCAGTGCCTGAGAAACGCGCGCCCTAATAGCTTCTTCCCTATCGGGGGAATCGAGCAGGTCCGGCTCAAGCGTGACGCGGTTCGACTCTGCACTCAGCACGCCGAATTGCCGAAGCTCACGAGAGTAGTTAAAGACAACTGTTGCTGTCGTATCCAACCTCGCAGCTGCATCTGGGACTGAAACGCTACCACCTTCGGCAACAACCACGCGCAACAGGCGGCCGGCCCCGAGAGGGGCGTAGCGGACGACGTATGAGTCCTCGATCGCCACGCTGCCGTTATTAAGATAGTCACGGAAGGTATCCCAGTAGACGTCGATAGTATGACCGACCTGCACTACCAAACGTTGATGAAGCAGGCTATCCAGAACGGCGCCAGTGGCCACATCGTAGTCAAGATCGGATATCGCGACTGGTGCCGCCTGAGCAACGGTTCGGAGAACGGCTTGCTCACTTGGGCTCAACCGGGCAAGGTCACTTTCGAACAGGCCGCGGGCGTTCAGTGCCTGCTTAGCGAGATCGTCTTGCGTGACGCCGCGATCAACCTCGGCGAGTATATGGGCGCCGAACTTCTTGAAGAGCCACGGGAGGCCCTGTGAATTGTACTCGCGAAGCCTTTGTCGCAGATCGCGATTGAGCTTACTGCCGAGCGACTTCTCAAGTCGTCGCAGAAGGGCCTCGACCTCGCGTGGCCCGAACGGTTCAAGGATGGAAACTAGGGATGCGTCACGTATATCATTTCGCAGCCCAAATGGGTACCCCTCGGTCCATGCAACCACGTCAGTCTTCCAGGAAAAGCTGATCGTCAACGGCGCATTTATTTCGCGGATCAGAAATGCGAGATCGCGGAACTCTCGGGTAAGATCCGAGTCTCGAAAAACATTCTCAAATTGATCAAAAGCGAGAAAGATTGGCCGGGCGGGAGATGTCCAGGTGGCACGCTTGAGAGTCTCCACGATGCTCTGCAGACTGCTGAACGCAGCCTGGGGCGGCAACTCAAGAACCTTTCTCTCGACCGCCTTCCGAATAATGCGTTCCATTGCGGCGGGAACGAATTCGGATCGCTCCGCCGTTCTTGAGTCGATAACGATGCCGACGCCGCCTGCCTTCTCGATCCCCTTCTGCAGATGCAGAACTAGCGAACTCTTACCCCAGCCGGATTTGGCATTAATTACTATTGAACCAGCCGTGTCGCGATCCCTGAGCTTTTCAAGTAGCGACTGCGCGAGGATTTTCCGGCCGATGAAGAATTCGGGTGCCGCTGGAAGTTGGTACTCGAAATCAGACGTGCTGCCCTGGACCTCGACAATTTTGGGCAAGGATGGGACGCGAATCGGCACCGCTCCCGCTTCATGGCCTGCGCGAACAACCGGAAGGCCCTTTGATAGATGTCGCTCGATTAGGCGAACAACAGGAGCCGGAACATCTTGCGTCCGCGTCCATGTCACCCACCTGGACGCTCGGCGAGTTTGAGAGTCAAGTTCACAGGCGGCCAGGACGACGCCATGCTCGGTAACGATGACGGTCGGGTCTGATCGAATCTCTGGCCCTTCGTCCCAACTTGGCAGAACATTTGCCGCCTGCAGTAGTTGGCAAATCTCATAAGAGCCGAGGTATCGAAAGCCGGGCAACTTTGCTTGAGCTGCGTCGGCTTTCTCCTTCGCTTCGGGAGTCAAACGAGGGAGCGCAATGAAGAGTCCGTGAATCCGGTCATCATCGGCTCGGGCTAGAGCGAACTTCCCTAGAAAGGATGTCAACAAGGGGACCCGCACATTGGAGCTGTAGGCTTTGCACTCACAAATCAGCTGCTCGTTGGTAACGGTGTGACGGGCCTGGACGTCCAGCTCGATACCTTCGCTGGTGAAGTTTAGATTTTCAGGGTGGGGATCGCCGTATCCCTGCGTCGCAAGAAGCTTTGCGATAAACATCTCGAAGAGGTGACCGCGCCTGTTAGATATCTCGCTCGTCGATGAGCCCTCCGCGAGAACAACGACGGCGGCCGTGTCAACGGTGATCTGATCCACGGATGCAGGGTACGCGCTGGTGCTGTCAGCTGGGAGTTCACGTGTTTGGCTCCCGCGCGGACGTTGCAGCCCGGAGCACCCAGCCCGGCTTGAGCTCCGACTGGCCAACAGCCGCGCTCAATTGGGCCAACTGAAGCGCCGGTCACAGCTGAGGCCAGCGTTAGGTCACCCTGGTCAGGTCGCCGTAGGTGAGGACGAACCTGCTGTGGGTCTTGTCGATGGCGGAGCCGGCCAGTTCGCTGTCCGGAGTACCAGCCGGATAGACGATGAGCGATGGCGTGTGCCGGTTCCGTTCGGGCGCCCAGGATCGGATCTCCTCGCAGAGGTACTCGGTTACCTCGGCGGCGGCCGGGCCATGACCGATCGCGCCCAGTTCCCAGCACACCTCGTCGCCGGATTCCAGTCGCCGGGCAGTGAGGTAGACCAGCGTGTCGCCGTCGACCAGCGCCATGCGCCACCATCCCCTTACGGGGTCGCACACCTCGGGTGGGACGTCGGCGTGAACCTTGATCCGGCACACGCGAGGGTCGGTCACGGTCAGGCGGAGCCAGAGCCCGTCATGCGACTCGTTCCTGCCGAGCGTCGTTCCGGACCAGGCGGTGACACGCGGCTGGTCGAGCACCCCACGCAGCGCATCGAGGTCCACGGCCTGATCGCGGTCCCAGTGGAGCGTGACCAGTTCGTCGGTGGTGATCGCGCCGCTGAGTTCGCCCTCGTCGTCGCCGACCAGGTACACGAAGCCGCACAGGTGGAGCGAATCGGACACCAGACGGCCATCGGTGTAGGTGAAGGCGACGCTGCGTCCCTGGCCGCGCCACCGCAGTTCCCTATTGAAGGTGGGTGTTGATCCACTTCGGGAGGGATGGTGGCGTGGCGGGTTGGCGTGTTCTGGGTGTCGCGGGATGCGGTGCAGCTGCCACAGGAGATTAGCGAGCACCTGCGGCGCACGGTCACGATGGGCGGCGCGGGCAGCGGCGTGCGGTTCGACCGTGGCGAGTTCGTCATGCGAGTCGTCCAGCGGGACCGCGCCGACGAGCCGGCGGCGGTGTACCGGGCACGGGTGGTGTTCGAGGTGTTCCGCGAAGCCACGACCGGCGGCGTGGTCGACAAGGTGTGCGAGGCATTGCCGGCCGATGTGCGGGAGTTGGTCGATGCGGGCAGCATCGGGCCGCTGAACTGAGCCGGAGGACCCAGCTCAGCGGCCGGTGTGCCCGCTGTTGCCTGGGAACGCTGTCGGCACGCGCTGCCTCCTGCGGGTGCTATCGGGGTGTCTGCTGGTGGAAGGTCAGCTTCCAGCCGTCGGTGCGGCGCACGTAGACGCTGCTCGTCAGGGCGGTGTAGGTGGGTGCGTCGTCTCGGTGGGCGGTCGCTTCGTAGGTCACGATCGCGGTGTCGTTGGTGGGGTGGAGCACTTGTGGGTCGCGCAGCTGGTAGGCGGACCAGGGTGGGCCGGACAGCGAGTCCAGGATCGCCGTCCGGTTGTCTAGCACGAGGCCACCGGGTAGGAGCATGACCGCGGTGTGGTCGAGGATGTGCTCGTAGAACCGTCGCGCCGTCTCTGGGGTGGACGACAGGGCCTGCCAGCCCTGTTCTTCGAGGTCGATCACCTCGTCGCCGGTGGTCGAGATCATTTTGGTCCTCCTGTCCCGGCGATGGCCCCCTGTTGAGTGAGCCAGTTCTGGAGGGCGTGCGCGGGTTGAGCGCCGACCATCCGGCCGCGTTCGGTGCCGTTGCTCATCAGGATGAGGGTGGGGATACCGCGGACCTGGAGTCGCTGGGCGGTGCGGGGCGCGTGGTCGGCGTTGACCTTGACGACTTTGAGCCGTCCGGCCTGGTCGCGGGCGAGTTGATCGATGACCGGGGCCATCGTGCGGCAGGGGCCGCACCAGGGCGCCCAGATGTCCACGAGGACGGGCAGTGTGCCGTGCTGGACGGCGGGTTCGAAGTTGGTGTCGTCGGCGTCGACCAGCCAGGGCAGGTCGGTCTTGCACGCCCCGCAGCGGGGATGGCCGGCTGCCGCAACCGGAGTCCGGTTGCGGCGCCCGCACCGAGGGCACGGTGTGATCGCCCCGGTTACAGCAGTCCGTGTCGTGTCAGTGCCCATTGCAGCTCCTGGATGGTGGGTTGTTCCAGCCACTGGCCGCCGATGTAGACGACGGGGTTGCGGATGTCTCCGCCGGCCAGCCAGCGCAGTCGTTGCCTGGCTTGGGGGTTGAGGTCCAGGTCGACGTACTGGTAGGGCACGCCGGCGCGGTCCAGCAGGCGGCGCACCATCTGGGTGATGCCACACCAGCGGTTTCCGTACACGACGACCGCGGCGGGCGCGACCGTGCCGACGGTGCGGGCGGCGCGGTTGATCGGGGCGACCATCGGGATCGTCATTGTCGTCACCTCCTCGACAGGTCACAGGTTCGTCAGGTCGTGGGGTTCGCGCGACGCGGGTTGCTGGGCGACCTGGTCGAGCGCGTCGAACAGTTCGTAGATGTCCGGGATGTGGTCCACCTGTGGCGAGACGTGCGCGTAGCGGATGACCCCGTCGGCGTCGACGAGGTAGAGCGCGCGTTCGCTGAACCCGTCGGACTCGCGCCAGACCTGGTAGCGGCGGGCGACCTCACCCTTGGGGTGGAAGTCCGCGAGCAGCGGGAAGGTGATGCCGCGCACGGCCGCCCAGGCGCCGTGGCTGTAGAGGGAGTCCGCGGAGATGCCAAGCACGGTCACACCCCGGCTGGCGAACTCCGGCAGCTCCTGCTGGTAGAGCTCCAACTGTCGACTGCACCCATGGCTCCAGTCCAGCGGGTAGAACACGAGCAGGACCGGGTGCCCGCGGAAATCGGCGAGGCTCACCGGCCGGTTCTTCGCGTCTGGCAACGTGAAATCGGGTGCTCGGGTGCCTACCGCCAGGCCAGTGGACTCGCGGGCGCCCTGCATCGGGGGCGCGCTGCGGTGCAAGTTCGCGACGTCTTCCAGCGTCACGCCCTGCGTGGTGATGCCGTCGGGCGCCTGGTGCCCCACGGCCTGTGTCTCCCCCGTCACGGGGACGTGCTGCACGATTTCCTGGGTGATCGCGTGCAGCACCGACAGTGCCTCGGTCACCGGGGAGTCCGCGTCCAGACGGTCACCGAGGTCGGCGAACCGCTGCTCCAGTTCGTGCAGCCGATCCCAGCCACGAGCGGGAATCATGATCCTCACCTCCCTGACAAAGATTCGGGTGGCGCGGCGCCGGTCGGCGCGAGCCTCATCGGCGAAGCAGCGTCATGGCCAGAGACAGCACGACGGACACCAACAGCATGGACGTGAGTGGCATGTAGACGCGGACGTTCTCGCCGATGAGGCGGATGTCGCCCGGGAGACGATCGAACCACGACAGCCCACCGGTCCACGCGAGCACGCCGACAACGGCGAGCACCAGTCCCGCCGCCACCACGTACGGCCCGATATTCGTGCCCATCGTGGATCTCTCCTCCCACCGCTTCCCGATGTTCCCCACCAACAGAACAGAGCCAGTCGTCGTGCGCGGCCAAATACCGCGCACGACGACCGGCTCGTAAGAGACGGGACGGTCGGCACTTCACCCGTGCTGCCGCGTCGACAGGACGCCGGGCGGCTCGCGCCCAGGCCGCCGGAAAGGGTCAGGGGCGCCCAGGCGTCGATGACCGCGTCACCACGTGCACTGAGGTGAGCGCCGAATTATCACCGCGGAGCGGCGACCAGGGGTCAGGCGTTGATCGCCTGGCGTTCCCCGGTGCCGCTGGTGATGGCGATCTTGCGCGGCTTGGCCTCCTCGGCGACCGGGATGCGCAGGGTCAGGACCCCGGCGTCGTAGCTGGCCTGGATGTTGCCGGTGTCGAGGGTGTCACCCAGGAACAGCTGCCGGCTGAACGTGCCGGTCGGCCGCTCACTGATGATCGTCTCGACCTTCTCGCCGTTCTCGTCGATGACCGTGGTGCGCTGCGCCTTGACCGTCAGCACATTGTTCTGCACATCGACATCGATGGACTCTGGGCTCACGCCGGGCAGGTCGAAGTGCACCACGAACTCATCGCCGGAGCGGTAGGCATCCATCGGCATGACCGCCGACCGCGACAGGCCGCCGCCGAAACCACTGCCGAACCACTGCTGGCTCAACCGGTCCAGCGCCTGGAACGGATCAGTACGCATCAGCATGGCGTTCTCCTCCTTCCCTTCGTCGTGTCCGTGTGCTCGCGTCGCGGACAACCGCGTCGCGTCAGCACCATCACGTCGCTGACATCCCTAGCAACGCACTACTCCTGACCTATGTTCCCTATGTGATGTAGTTCACGCGTCGATCTATTGCTAAATGGATTGAAGTATGAAGGTGCAGTTCAAGGATGGTGTGACGGCAGTGCTGGAACGGCCTGTCGACTCGGGAATCAGACGCAAGAGCACATCAGCACCGCGGACCGTCCTGATTTGGCAGGGCCGCACGGTTGACCGGCGGCGCGCACTTGCTGTCCTGCCGAGCCTGGGCAGGTGTGACGGTGTGCGCCTGCGTGGACAGGTGGCCAGGCGGTGGTCAGACATGCGGGGTGGGTTGTGCGGTGAGTGCGAGAGCATAGGTGGGGTGGAGATCTACCCAGCGTCGCGTCGACGACTTGGAGGGACCGGCGCACGCGACTGGCTGCCGCGCTGCGCACCACCCAGCAGCTGCTCGCCGAAGCGGTCGGTGGACAACCGGAGTGCTGGCTGACGACGATCACCGCCTCGTCGGGGATCACGCGCTGGTGACGTGCGCGACGAACCGGGTGGCGAGGTCACGCAGCTTGATGTTGTCGCGCTGGGATTGCTCGACCAGCAGGGTGAATGCCTGGTCGGCGTCGATCCGCCTGACCGCCATGAGGATGCCTTTGGCCTGGTCGATCACCGCCCGGCTCTCCAGCGCGGTCCGCAAGTGCGCGGCGGTGCGGCGGGCGTGTTGGTAGCGGTGGTAGACGCGCAGGGCCGCCGTGACGGCGCTGGTGTAGAGGTCGAGCAGTTTCTCGTCCAGTTCGGCGAAGCCGTGAGCGTGGGTGCTGTAGCAGTTCACCGCGCCGGCGTGCCCGTCGTCGATGACGATCGGCGCGGACAGGAAGCTTGCGAATCCTGCCTCGGTGGCGTCGCGGGCGAAGTCCGGCCAGCGGTCACGGGCCTGGGCGATCGACACGCGCACCAGCGCGCCTGATCGCGCGGCGTCGAGGCAGGGTCCGTGTCCGAGGGCGTACTGGTCACCGTCGAGGCCGGCGACGACGTCGCTGGTCGTGGCCGCGGTCCGGGCGTTGCCATCGTCGAGCAGGGTCACGGTCGCTTCGTCCACGCCCGGTATGGCCTTGGTGACCTGGGCGCACACCTGCTGCAGCAAGACGGTGAAGTCGTCCACGCTGCCCAACGCCGCAGTCAGGCTTTCCAGCGCGCCGGTGACCTCGTCCAGCACCTGTGGCCACATCTCGTCCCGTGCGCGGTCCATGATTGCCTCTCGTCGGCTGCCGGGCGCCGCAACGCCTGACTACCTCGGGTATCCCGTCAGGCCGCCCGTTACCCATGAACCCTGGGGGTGCATCCGGTGCGCCAGCGCAGTCGATGCCACATGACCTGCGGGAACCGGTGGTGACACGCCTGCCGGGCATCAAGTCGCGGACCCGGTGAAAGTCGGTGCGGAGGCGGTCAGTCGCGCGGTCAGTGGAGGTGGCGGCGGACGGGGCCGACTCGCAGGTCGGGTTGGCTGCGCGCACCGGGGCGGTGGATCCGCACGGGAATGGAGATGGGCTCTCGACATGGTGACGGGGCGGGATGGTCGCGGTCGTCGGTCGCGCGTCGGCGTGGATCGCGCAACTCGGCGTAGGCGGCGAGCACCTCGGTCAGGCGGGCCGGATCGGTGGGTGCGTGCGCGGCGTCGGGGTGCAGGTGGCGCACCAGTGCCCGGTAGGCCGCGGCGATCTCGCTCGGCGTCGCCTCCCGCGAGACGCCGAGTACTTCGTACGGGTCGGGTACCGGTGACGGTGACATGGTCATCCGCTCCGTCAGGGATGGTCGGTCCTGCTCGCCGTTCCCGTGGTGTCCTCGGGCACGGTGTTCTCGGGCACGGTGTGCAGGTGGCTGACGGCGGTGTAGACCTCGCGGGCGGCACCTTCCGCCTCGTCCAGCGCGTGGCGCAGCGCGGCCAGTTCCCGGCAGGTGCGGGCGACGTGCTCGGCGGGGTCGACGTCGTCGTCGGCACGCAGCCGATACCGCTCGGGATAGCCGCCGACCTGCGGTGCCAGCGCTGCGGCCAGGTCACCCAACGCGCCGAGCAGATAGATCAGCTGCCAGGTCTCCTCGCGCAGGCCGGCAGGGCCGGGCCCGTGGCCGGCTGTCACGCGGCCTACCGCGTGCTGCACGGCCTCGGTCACCCTCGTCAGCGCGACGGCCAGCGACGCGCCGGGCGGTGATCCTGAAAGAGTGCGGGAACGGGGCATCGCACGTTGCTCCCGTCGATCACGGCCAGGACTGGTCGTCGGCGGGCTCGTCGGGCAGCGGCACGACGCGCCGCTGATCGGCCACGTCGGCCGGGTCGGCCTCGACCACGTCGATCGGCTCGGTGAGCGGGTCCGCGCCGGACTCGTCCTCCAGGTCGGGTCGGGCGGGGCGCAGCTGGTCGGCCACGTCGTTCCAGGGCTTGTCCAGGCTCATCGTCATTCCTCCCCTTGCGGCGTCTTCCCGTCGCGGTTGGTACCGGCCAGGTCGTCCAGGGCGGGGGCGAGCAGCAGTGCGCCGGTGGTCAGGCAGCCGTGCAGTGCCCGCAGATCGGCGTGGATCTCGTTGCTGACCTGCGGGCCGTGCCGCTCGGCGAGGGCCGGGGTGCGGTCCATCAGGGTCTGCACCAGGTCGGCCAGGGTGGTGGTGACCTCGTGCGTGCCGGTGATGACCGCGGACACCTCGGCCGCGCCAGGGAAACCGGTGCGCAGGGCGGTGGCGGTGTCGGCGAGCCGCCGCCGGGCATCGGCCAGCGCCCCGTCGATCCGCGTCCCGCCGACGCGCGCGACCTCGGTCCGCGCTGCGTCGATCGGCGCCGCGCCGTCATGCCTGGTGTCGGTCATCGGTTCCCTCCTTTCCCGCACCTCGTCGGCTTCCCCCGGCACGGCCCCGGAAACACCCCGCCGACGGGGCGCGTCGGCGGGGCCGGCGAGGGCGTGCGGGTCAGGCGTTGACCTGCTTGCGGTCGCTGCCGGCGCTGATGGCGATCTTGCGGGGCTTGGCCTTCTCAGCCACCGGGATTCGCAGCGTCAGCACACCGGCCTCATAGCCGGCCTGGATGTGCTCGGCGTCCAGAGCCTCGCCCAGGAACAGCTGCCGGCTGAACACGCCGCGGGGCCGCTCGGCGACCTGGTACTCCACGTGCTCCTTGGTCTGGCCGGGGCGTTCGGCCTTGACGGTCAGCACGTTCTGCTCGACGTTCACCTCGATCGAGTCCGGGCTGACGCCGGGCAGGTCGAATGCGACCACGTACTCGTCCCCGGTGCGGTAGGCGTCCATCGGCATCGCCGCGGGACGGGCCGCGGTTCCGTTGGCGCCGAAGAACTGCTGGGTCAGCCGGTCGAGCTCGCGGAACGGGTCGGTACGCATCAACATGTCACAGTCTCCTTCCACACCATCAGGTTGTCGATCAGGTCAGTTCCGATCGGACGGGGCTGCATCCCCGCCGCTCATTCTTGCTAACGGTCCGCTCAGCTTTTCTGTTCCCGTGACCACAACTTCGGCGACGACGGCGAGGGAACCTGGGGGTGCCCGGACGCGCCGAAGCCCGCCCTGGCGATGCAGTGGCGGGCCTCGCGGATTCACATGATCGAGGAAGGCTGGACGCTGTCCCCAGCGACGACCGTGACCGGTGCTGGCCGTGGCGGGTCGGTAGGTGCGTCACGAGACGCGGTGCTGGCATTGCTCACCGGTGTGCCAGCCAACGACGAGAGCCGGCTGCCACGGGCAGGTTCACGTGATGGTGCCCCGGTACGGTCGTGCCGTTATCACCTCCTTACGTGTTCGCTGGTGCTGCGATCCGGGAAGAGGGTCCGCGCGGTCGGCGCGGCGTCGCACAGCGGCGGCGGAGGAGACCGTTCGCGAGCTCCGACTCGCCGCGCGGTCCGCGCGAGATCACCGCTGACAGCGTGGGACAGCGGGTCGCGGCGCGACGACGCCTCGTCGCCGCGGTGGCGACGGGTGGGCGCTGGTCCTGGTGGCCGGTCGTGCGGCGGGAGAGGCCGCGTCGCGGAGGAGCCGAAGTTGGCGGCGACGATCGCGTCGAACTCCGCGCGCACCCACGCGGGCTCCGCGCAGATCAGGTCGGCGAAGCGAGCCGGCCCGACCTCCAGGGGCCACGCGAGGTCGCTTCCCGCCGTGCGGGCGATGCTCGTGCCATCCATCTCGATCACTCCCCAGCTGTGTGTCCACCAGGTTCTGACCGATACTTTTCTTATAGTGAGTACTGTAGATTATGTCAAGGCGCCACTGGAGGTACCGTGGTTCGGAGAGTGTCGGGTGAGGGTCAGGTCGACCCGTGGTGTCCGTGGGAGGCCCGCTCGTGACCAGTACTGATCTGCGCGATCTCGATGATGTCGACTATCCGGCGTACACCACCGGGCAGGCCGCGATGATGCTCGGTGTGCAGCAGGCGTTCCTGCGCAGCCTGGACACCGCTGGGCTGGTGCGTCCGCAGCGTTCCGGTGGTGGGCACCGCCGCTACAGCCGCCGCCAGCTGCACCTCGCCGCGCGCATCCGGGGTCTGCTCGACGACGGCCACGGGATCGTCGCGAGCGCCCGGATTATCGCGCTGGAAGACGAACTCGCCGCCGCACACGCCCAGATCGCCGAGTTGCGCAGCCGGCTGGACACCGCGACGCAACCCTGATCGCCCGGCACGTTCAGTCACGGCTCCGCATCGGCTCAGTCCGCGCCGGTGCGGGGATCAACGGCAGCGCGCGTAGAAGGAGAGGGCCCGCCGGTGTGCCCCGGCCAGCGTGTCGAGCTGGTCGGCGGTGAGCGAGGTCGTGATGCCCTCGTCGGTCTCCTCGCCCATGATCGCGATGCTGCCGCGCCAGACCCGCGGCGCGCAGCTCAGCGAGATCAGCACGGCCGAGCCGACCGGATTGGGCGGGTGGACTCGCGGCAGGTGATCGGCCGCGTCGGCCACTTTGGCGCGCATCCCGCCGGCCAGCGGCACGCCGTTGACGGCGCCGCCGTCGGGATCGACCTGGTCGCGTACCGCGGTCCACAGTTCGTGCTGGTAGGGCTCACCCCACTCGTCTGGCCCCGTGTCGCCGACCGCCTCGCGCACCATCAACAGGCCCTCGGGTGTGATCACGGCGTAGCGCACGGTCGGGCCTGGCACCTGCTCGGCGCCCGCGCACCCGATGATGAGGTGATCCCGTGGTGGGGGTGTGCCGTGCGCACCGCCAGCGACCTGGTTGCTGCGGGTGATGGCGCGCACGCGGCCACCCTACGGTCGGCGGACCACAATGGCCGCGGCCCGACGGCGGACTCAACCCGAACGAGTGAACCGTGACCGCTCCACCCCAGGGTCGGCGCGATCGTGCACCACCGGTCGCCGCGCATCGCTCGGATGCATCAGCCGGAGGTCGGTGGCCGCCGACGCTCTCTCAGCAACCCAGGGGGCGGCTTAGGGTCTGGGAGCCTGCAGCGCCTCGTCGACCGTGTGGTAGAGCGCCAGGACGTCGTCGAGGCCGGTGACCTCGATGGGCCTGATGACGGGACGGTTCGCGTCGACCACGACCGGCAGCGATGCGTGCCGCCGTCCCGCGTGCCGGGTGGCCTGCAGCAGCACGGTCAGTCCGGCGGAGTCCAGGAACGTGACCGCGGTCAGATCCAGGATGCAGGGGCCGCGGCTGGCCTCCCGATCGAGGCACTCGATGATCGCCGCGGCCAGGTGCGGCGCGGTGTCCAGGTCGACCTCGCCGGTCACCTCGATCACCAGGGTGCCGTCGTCGGCCTCTCGGTGCGAGCGGATGCTCAACTCCACCGGCGGCGGTTGCTCGCTGGGAGGGGTCACGTCGGCACGTGGGAGGTGTCGGTGAGGGCGGGCCAGGATGCCGAGGTGAGCGAGCCGCCACTACGGGGTTCGGTGCCTCGCGCGCGTGCCACCGCCAGATGCCGGGACGCACCGTTATGTCCTGCGCCGTCCAGGGCCAGCTCGGCCCACACCGTCTTGCCACCGGCGCGGTGCTGCACGCCCCAGGCCGACGCCAGCCGGTCGACCAGCAGCAGGCCGCGTCCCCCCGAGTGATCCGGCGGACGGATCCGGGGCAGCCCGCTCGCGGTGTCGTCGACCTCGATCCGCAGCCGCCGACCATGATGGATCAGCGTGGCGCGGCAGGTGCGCCGGGGCGCACCATGTCGGTGCGCGTTGCTGACCAGCTCATCGGCCACCAGAACGGCGTCCTCGACGACCACGCCGCCGTGGTCGGCCACCAAGCCGCGGACCAGCCGACGCACGTGCTTGGTCGGTGTCGTATCGAGGTCGCAGCTCACGCCGGGCGCTGTCGAGGTGCTGCCTGCCGTCTCCCACGCCTGGGTGGACATGGCACCACACCACCTTCGTCCGAGAACACTCTCCACGGCGAAGAGTCATCCCCGGAGATACCCGACGGTTCACCACAGCAAACCTGAGCGGTGTCCACGCTAGGTGCCGTGTCGTTCCCTGGGCCGACTTCCACTCGACCAGCTCACTGACCCAGCGGCGCCCAGGCACGGCGTGGGCGGTGTTTCCATCGCAACCCAGCGGCGTGCCCGGCAACGCTGCCAGGTGACGAGGCGATCCGCGAGTCGGTTGCGCGCTGGAGTGGGCTCGCACTCGCCGGACAGCCTGATGGCGATGAGGTTGCATCCCCTCACCACGGTCTATGGATGTTGTGTCGTCGCGCGCCTGGTGGAGTTCGGGTTGCGCGTGCCGCCTGGTCGTGTCAGGGGCCGTGGCCTTCTGAACCTGGCTCGCCGCCGTCCGGGTCGGTGGTTGTTCGCGCCGGACGCGGCCGTTGCCTGCGAGGTATGACGGTGCGGCCAGGGCCTGGGCACGGCTGGGGTGGACGTCGAACGTGGTGGTCAGGTCGAGCAGGGTCAGCGGCAGGAGCACCGGCCGGTGGGTGGCGACGACCCGGAACGCGATCCGGCGCTGGTGGGCGTGCTCGCGGGCCTGCAGGAGCGCGGTGATGCCAGCGGCGCCCAGGAACCGCACGTCGGTGAGGTCCGTGACGAGCACGGTGTGCCGGGAGCCGGTTAGGGCGTGGGTGAGTCGGCTCCGCAGTTGGGGCGCGGTGAGGAGATCCAGCTCGCCGTGAACCTCGGCGAGCAGCGCGCTGGGTGTGGGGCTGCTCAGCGCGACCCGGAACGCGGGACACGTGCCGTGGCTGGCGTGCGCGTGGTCCGGGTGGTCGGGCTCACCGGCGCCGGGCGGCCGAATGAGGCGGTCGGTCATGACACGCCCCAGGGAGGTCGACTGGAACGTCGCGGCGGCAGCGGGTGGGCAGGGAACACGGCCAGACCTCCGTCTCGCGATGCGGCGGAGGGGACGCCGGCCGTGGCCCGCGCCGAAGTCGTGCGGTGCGCGAGCCGTCGCAGGTGCGGATGGGCCTGGTTGTCCTGCTCCACCTGAGTGGGTTTGCAGCACGTCCCGGCTGACTGCACAACCGCGAGCTGACCGACATGCTAGTGACGGCGCTGCCCGGTTTCCAGAGGGCGAAGCACTGTCGGGGAGGCGGCGCGCTGGACAGGGTTGCGGTCGGCGCGGGCGGTGCCAAGACTTGGGGTCGTCGGGGGCGACCTCGATACTTCGGTACGGTCATCGACGGTCGGTGTTCAGCAGCGCAGCATCGGATGCGATGAAGGTCGCCTCCGGCGCTCCCGCGGCAGGCCGGGGTTGAGTCCGCGCGACCGTGGCCGTTGCCGCGACAAAGGGGTTTGTGCGCATGACCGGCGAAACCGAGCTGCTGACCATCTCCCAGGAGCTGGCCGAGGTGTCGCGGCTGGTCGAGGACGACGACGTGACGGGCGCGCTGGGACGCTTTGCCGAGCGGGTGCTGCGCACCGTGCCGGGCTGCGCGGCGGTCACCGTCACCATGACCGGCGCGCGGGCCGAGCAAGCGGACGTGGTGGCGGCCTGCGCGACGCCGGGTGCAGCGGCGCCCACGCAGGACATGCTGACCGGTGACGGCCCGCTCGTGGAAGCGTTGCGGTATCGCGAACCTCGCCGGGTGGACGACACGCACACCGATCAGCGGTGGCCGCGGTTCAGCGCGCGTCTGGCCGAGCACGGCTATCGCAGTGTCCTGGTGTTGCCGGTGCCGACCCGCCGCTGCGGCGGATCGGGCGGGTCGGCGGTGCTGACGGTGTTCTCCGACGAGCCGCACCGATTCGACGAGACCGTCCACGACGTCGCGCTGCTGCTGACGGTGCACGCCGGCGTGGTGTTCGACAACGCGCAACTGTTCCACGACAGCCGCCGCCTGGTGGACCACCTCAAGGTGGCGCTGGAGACCCGGCAGACGATCGGACAGGCCCAGGGCCTGCTGATGCGCCACTTCGGCTGCGACGCCCAAGGCGGGTTCCACTTGCTCAAGGGAGCCTCGCAGAACACCAACACCAAACTCCGGGACGTCGCCGAGATGCTGGTCTCCGCCCACGAACAGGACACCTTCGACAGCGCCCTGACCAAGTTCCGGCTTGACGCCACCACCGCGGGAGCCGCGACGAGCTAGCAGCCCGGTTTCTCACAGCCACAGCAACGCCCGCGCCACCGACCCGCGGCTGTGCTAGGCGGGGCAGGTGGCGCGGGCATTGCCGGTGGACTGCCTGGGGATGGTCACTTGCCGCTGATCGCGATGCGGCGCGGCTTGGCCGCCTCGGTCTTGGGCACACGGACGGTCAGCACGCCCTCGTCGAGGGTGGCCTCGATCTTGTCGGCGTTCACGTCCTGCGGCAGGGTCACCCGGTAGGCGAACTGGCCGGTGCGGCGGGTGCGGTGCCTAAACCAGCCCTGCCGCTCCTTCTCCTTGACCTCACCGTTGATGGCCAGCTCGGTGCCGACCACGTCGATGGTGATGTCGTCGCGCTTGATCCCGGGCAGCTCGACCTCGACCAGGTAGGCGTCCTCGGTCTCAGTCACGTCGGCCAGCGGCGACCAGGCCCGCACGCCCTCGTCGAGGCGACCGGCCACCGAGTCCATCCAGCGGCCCATCTGACTGTAGAGGTCCTCGAACTCCCGGAACGGGTCCCAGTGCCGCAGCGAGCTCGACGATCGCACAGCAGGCAGCGTCATGGCTCTCACCTCCACAACTCGATCACGTGTCGTTACCGCGTCCGCCAGAACCTGTCGCCCCGGCGGCCGGACATCCACCACGACGAACATGAGCCACCTCTTGTTCCCGAAGTTGAGCCTATCCGACTCAAGATTTATGTGATCTGAGTCACAAACACGGGTGGTGTCGGGAACACGGGATGGAGTCGTGCACGTCTTGTTGGGTGAACGACGGCCAACTCATCCCGCTCTGCTCGCGGACGCCAGGATGGGAGGTGGTGTTCGGGATGGCGAGTGCACCGACGTTCGTATCGACGCCCGCGCCGAGCACCGGGCACGGCGCCCGGCCAGCGCGCACCGGCACGAACCGGCTCATGCCGCAGGCGTGCACGCGTGACCGTGGGACCAGTGCCAGCGGGGTGCCCGCCGGGCGCGTGCTGGCCGACTCCGGCGACGGCGTATGGATTCTGCGTCCGAGCGCGGAGCAGGCCGAGCGCCTGGCCCGGCACCTGCCGCGGTGGCTGGCCCGGCTGCGCACCGGCGGCGCCCGGCAGGTCGTGATCGACCTGCACCGGGTCCGACGCCTGGACTTCACCGGCTTCGGGCTGCTGCTGCGCCTGCTCCGTGACGTGCTCAGGGTTCCGGTGGTGATCACCGAGGCAGCCGGGCACGTCGCGGCGACGTTGAACCAGCTCGACCTGCTCGCCGACGCCCAGCTGGTGCCGGCCCCGCATCGACCGCCCCGGACCAGCGCTCCCACCGCGCCCTGGCCCACACCGGACGGTGCGCACCGCGCGCCACGCCGACTGCCTGGTGAGCGGGTGCTCCATCCCGGCGGTGCGGCGCACGGCAGCAACCCCAGCCGCACGGCGCGCAGCAGGCACGGCGACCGACACCGGCACCGCAGTCCCGTGGCATCCCGCTAGGTGCAGCATCCGCACCAGCCGACAGGGCGACCCCGTCGACCTGTCCGCGGCGGTGACCGCAAGCCCGGTTGGTGCGAGCCGCGGCGGGTATGCGGGTGGTTGGCCGGTGATTTCTCTCCCGCTACGCGCGGCATGCGTGTAGTAGCGCTCGTGGGGCGGAGAGACCCATCGAAGGCGAGTTCACAACAGCAGGGAGGCGGAAGCAATGGCTCGATTGGCTCAGGTGACCAGCTCCCGTAACCGGGAGGTCGTGGCGGGGTTCGACAACTACGCCGACGCGGAACGCGCGGTGGACTCGTTGTCCGACAAGGGTTTCCCGGTCGAGCACACCACCATCAGCGGCGTGGGCCTGCGCCTGGTGGAAGACGTGCTGGGCCGGCTGACATATCCGAAGGCAGCCGGGCTGGGCGCCCTCAACGGGCTGTGGATCGGGCTGCTGTTCGGCGTGTTCCTGGCGCTGTTCACCACCAACGCGGTCGCGTGGTTCGCGGTGATCTTGTGGGCGCTGCTGTGGGGCGCGGTGGTCGGCGCCGTGGCGGCCCTGATCTGGCACGCGCTCTCCGGTGGCCGCCGGGACTTCCTCTCGGCCAGCCAGCTGATCGCCGACCGCTACGAGGTGCTGGTCGACCCCGCGCACGCCGAACGCGCCCGCGAACTGCTGCAGACCAGCCAGTCCTGATCACGTGAGGGGAGGCGCTTCTCATGGCTAAGGCAGTCGGTATCGACCTGGGAACCACCAACTCGGTGATCGCCACCGTGGAGGGCGGCCAGCCGACCGTGATCCCGAACAGCGAGGGCAGCCGCACCACCCCGTCGGTCGTGGCGTACACCGACCAGGGCGAGCGGCTGGTCGGGCAGCTCGCGCGCCGCCAGGCGATCCTGAACCCGAAAGGCACCATCGCGTCGGCGAAGCGGTTCATCGGCCGTCGGTTCGAGGAGGTGGCCACCGAACGGGACACGGTGTCCTATGAGGTGGTGTCCGGCCCGAACGGCGCGGCACGGTTCGATGTGCGTAGCAAGCAGGTCGCGCCGGAGGAGATCTCTGCGGCGGTGCTGCGCAAGCTGGTCGACGACGCGTCGAAGTACCTGGGCGAGAAGGTCACCGAAGCGGTGATCACGGTGCCGGCGTACTTCAACGACGCCCAGCGGCAGGCGACCAAGGACGCCGGCAAGATCGCCGGGCTGAACGTGCTGCGGATCATCAACGAGCCGACCGCGGCGGCGCTGGCCTACGGGCTGGACAAGAAGAAGAACGAGACCGTGCTGGTGTTCGACCTGGGCGGCGGCACCTTCGATGTCAGCCTGCTCGACGTCGGCGACGGGGTCGTGGAGGTCCGCGCCACCGCCGGCGACACGCACCTGGGCGGTGACGATTTCGACCGGCGGATCGTGGACTGGCTGGCCGAGGAGTTCCGCAAGGACTACGGCATCGACCTGCGCAAGGATCCGCAGGCGCTGCAGCGGCTGTACGAGGCGGCGGAGAAGGCGAAGGTCGAGCTGTCCTCGGTGTCCCAGACCACGATCAACCTGCCGTTCATCACCGCCGACGCCGGCGGGCCGAAGCACCTGAACACCACGCTGATGCGGTCGAAGTTCGACCAGCTCACCGCGGACTTGGTGGAGCGCTGCATGGGCCCGGTGCAGCAGGCGATGGCGGATGCGAAGGTGACCGCGAACGACATCGACGAGGTGATCCTGGTCGGCGGTTCGACCCGGATCCCGGCGGTGCAGCAGCTGGTGCGCCGGTTGACCGGCGGCAAGGACCCGAACATGACGGTCAACCCGGACGAGGTCGTCGCGCTTGGCGCGGCGCTGCAGTCCGCGGTGATCAAGGGCGAGATGTCCGACGTCCTGCTGCTCGACGTCACTCCGCTGTCGCTCGGTGTGGAGACCCTGGGCGGGGTGATGACCAAGGTGATCGAGCGCAACACCACCATTCCGGCGCGGCGTAGCGAGGTGTTCTCCACCGCGGAGGACAACCAGAACGCCGTGGATGTGGTGGTGCTGCAGGGTGAGCGGGAACGCGCGGCGGACAACCGGGTGCTGGGCCGGTTCCGGTTGGAGAACATCCGGCCCGCCCCGCGTGGGGTGCCGCAGGTCGAGGTCACCTTCGACCTCGACGCCAACGGCATCCTCAACGTCTCCGCCAAGGACAAGGACACCGGCGCCGAACAGACCATCACCATCAGCGAAAGCTCCAACCTCGACCAGAGTGAGGTCGAGCGGATGGTCGCCGACGCCGAACGGCACCGCGGCGAGGACGCCAAGATCCGCGAGCGCGTCGACGCCCGCAACACCCTGGACACCATCGCCTACCAGGTCGAGAAGCGCCTCGGTGAGTTGGGTGACGCCGCGCCCGCGCACGAGAAGGCCCGCGCGGAGCTACTCATCGGCGACGCTCACCAGGCCGTCAAGGACGACACCGTCGGTATCGAGCGGCTGCGGGAGCTGACTTCGGAGCTGCAGCAGCTGTTCTACGGCCTGGATACCGCGGCCGGAGGCACCGCCGGCAATCAGGCCGGTGGCGGCGCCCGGCGGGACGGCGGCGGTGATGACGTGATCGACGCCGAGTTCACCAGCGAGTGAGAGGAGGGCACGCCATGGCCGAGGACCGCATCCGCTCCGGCCCCGGCGAGCACCTCGACCCCGGCGGCCGAGCGACGGTCGGCGAGCAGCAGCCGCGGGAGGAGCGGTTCGTGCGGGAGCGGGCCGAGCCGCCCGCTCCCGAAACCGACCCGGCCGCCCCGGCCGACCAGGCCGAGCCCGAGGACGAGGTGGCTCGGCTGCGGGCACAAGTGGCCGAGCTGGAAGACCGGTGGCGGCGTACCGCCGCGGAGCTGGACAACCTGCGCAAGCGGGTAGCCCGAGACAGCGAACGGCAACGCCTTGACGAGCGCGGCCGGGTGGCCGCGGCCTGGCTGCCGGTCGTGGACAACCTCGACCTCGCCCTGACCCACGCCGACGCCGACCCCGGCTCGATCGTGCAGGGCATCCGCGCGGTCCGCGACCAGGCCCTGACGGTGCTGGCCGGACTGGGCTACCCACGCCGCGACGACCACGGCGTGGCGTTCGACCCGACCCGGCACGAGGCCGTGTCCACCCGCGCGGACACCGAGGCCAAGCCCGGCACCGTGGTCGAGGTACTGCGCCCCGGCTACGGTGACGCCGACCGGCAACTACGTCCGGCGACGGTCGTGGTCGCCGCCCGCGCCGCCGATGACGGATCCCGAGACGAGCGGGACAGGGGGTGACGCTCGGTGGCTCGTGACTTCTACGAGGCGCTGGGGGTGTCGCGCACCGCCAGTCAGGAGGAGATCCAGCGCGCCTACCGCACGCTGGCGCGCAAGTACCACCCGGACGTGAACAAGCAACCGGGGGCCGAGGATCGGTTCAAGGAGGTCTCCGAGGCGTACCAGGTGCTCTCCGATCCGGAGACGCGGCGCCGCTACGACGCGTTCGGGCCGGACTTCCGGCAGGTGCCCGAGGGCGTCGACCCCGAGACCTGGCAGCGCGCCCGCGCCGGCACCGGCGCGCGGTCCGGTTCCGGTGGTGAGCGGGTCTGGGTGAACACCGGGCCCGGCGGAGGGTTCGGCGGGTCGCCGTTCAGTGCCGGGTTCGGCGGCGAGTTCGATGTCGAGGACCTGTTCGGCAGCATCTTCGGCCAGCGCACCGCCCGCGCCCGCGGGCAGTCCGTGCGGGGCGCGGACCAGGAGGCCGAACTCGAATTGACTGTCGAGGAGGCATACCGGGGCGGGCAGCGTTCGCTGACCCTGCCCGGCCCCGACGGGCCGCGCACGCTGCGGGTGACCATTCCCGCCGGGGTGACCGACGGGCAGCGGATCCGGCTGGCCGGGCAAGGCGGCCAGGGCATCGGCAACGCCGCGGCAGCGGGCGACCTGTATCTGGTGGTGCGGCTGACACCGCACCCGCGCTACCGCGTCGACGGACGAGACCTGACCGTCGATCTGCCGTTGGCGCCATGGGAAGCCGCATTGGGCGCGACGGTCGCGGTGGACACCCCCGGCGGGCAGACCAAGGTGAAGGTCCCGGCGGGTACCTCCAGCGGCCGGCGGTTGCGGCTGCGCGGACAGGGCATGCCCCACCCGCGCGGCCAGGCCGGTGACCTCTACGCCGAGGCGCGGATCGTGGTACCCGACCGGCTTACCGACGCCGAGCGCCGGCTGTTCGCCGAACTGGCCACAGCCTCGACCTTCGACCCCCGCGGCACGTCGGCGAGGAGGCGGTCATGACCGACAGTTCGATCCCAGGTGCCCCGATGAGCTATGCGTTGATCCGCTACCAGCGCGATCCCGACCACAACCGGCGTGGGTGGCTGGACCTGGAATCCTTCGCCCGCGCCACCGGCACCCACCCGGACCTGGTGACCCGGTTCGTCGCGCTCGGGTTGCTCGACCCAGAGCGAGACCGGGCCGGGGCGCTGTGGTTCGCCCCGGACCAGCTGGCGAGGCTGGCCCGCATGCAGCGACTGCGCGCCGCGTTCTCGGTCAACTACGCCGCTCTGGGGCTGGTGCTGGATCTGCTGGACCGGGTCGACCAGCTGGAACGCGCGCTGCGCCGTAGTCAACGACAACCGTGGAGGTGACCCGTGGACAAGACCGACCCTTTGACCCAGAAATCCCGGCAGGCACTGCACGACGCCCAGACGAAGGCGGTGCGCTTCGGCCACACCGAGGTCGACGGTGAGCACCTGCTGCTGGCGCTGCTGGACGACCCGGACGGACTCGTGCCGCGGCTGCTGGCCCAGGCCCAGGCGGACCCGGACACGCTGCGCACCGCGCTGGAGACCGAACTGGGACGCCGTCCCAAGGTGTCCGGGCCCGGCGCCGCACCGGGGCAGATCTTCCTCACCCAGCGGCTGGTCCGGCTGCTCGACACCGCCGAGCGCGAGGCCAAGCGGCTCAAAGACGAGTACGTCTCCGTCGAACACCTGGTGATCGCGCTGATCGAGGAAGGGACCACCACCGCCGCGGGCCGGCTGCTGCACGAGCACGGCCTGACCCGCGACCGGTTCCTGCAGGCGCTGACCGCGATCCGCGGCAACCAGCGGGTCACCTCCGCGATGCCCGAGGTCGCCTACGAAGCGCTGGACAAGTACGGCCGCGACCTCGTCGCCGACGCCGCCGCAGGCAAGCTCGACCCGGTCATCGGGCGTGATGCTGAGATCCGCCGCGTGGTGCAGATCCTGTCCCGCAAGACCAAGAACAACCCGGTCCTCATCGGCGACCCCGGCGTCGGCAAGACCGCCATCGTCGAGGGCCTCGCGCAACGCATCCACCGCGGCGACGTGCCCGAAGGGTTGCGCGACAAGACCGTCTTCGCCCTCGACATGGGCTCTCTGGTCGCCGGCGCGAAGTACCGCGGCGAGTTCGAGGAGCGGCTCAAGGCCGTGCTCAACGAGGTGAAAGCCGCCGAGGGCCGGATCCTGCTGTTCGTCGACGAACTGCACACCGTCGTCGGTGCCGGCGCCGCGGAAGGGGCGATGGACGCCGGGAACATGCTCAAACCGATGCTGGCCCGCGGCGAGCTGCACATGATCGGCGCCACCACGGTCGACGAGTACCGCAAGCACATCGAGAAAGACGCCGCCCTGGAACGCCGCTTCCAGCCCGTGCTCGTGGACGAACCGGACGAGGCCGACGCGATCTCGATCCTGCGTGGGTTGCGGGAGCGGCTGGAGATCTTCCACGGCGTGAAGATCCAGGACAGCGCCCTGGTCGCCGCCGTGACCTTGAGCCACCGCTACATTTCCGACCGGTTCCTGCCGGACAAGGCCATCGACCTGGTCGACGAGGCTTGCGCGATGCTGCGCACCGAAATCGACTCGATGCCGGCCGAACTCGACGAGCTGACCCGGCGGGTGATGCGCCTGGAGATCGAGGAAGCGGCGCTGGCGAAGGAAACCGACCCGGCCAGCCAGTCCCGGCTCACGGAGTTGCGCAAGGAGTTGGCCGACCTGCGCGCCGAAGCCGACGCCATGCGGGCGCAGTGGGAGGCCGAACGTGCCGCGCTGCGCAAGGTGCAGTCGCTGCGGCAGGAGATCGACCAGGTGCGCCATGACGCCGAGCTGGCCGAACGCGACTACGACCTCAACCGTGCCGCCGAACTGCGTCACGGCAGGCTGCCCGAGCTGGAACGCCGCCTGGACGCCGAGGAACAGCAGCTGACGGCCAAGCAGGGCAGGCAGCGGTTGTTGCGTGAAGTCGTCACCGCGGACGAAATCGCGGCGATCGTGTCGCGCTGGACAGGCATCCCCGTGTCCCGCCTGCAAGAAGGCGAACGCGACAAACTCTTGCGGCTGGACGAAATCCTGCACCAGCGAGTGGTCGGCCAGGACGAGGCCGTGCAACTGGTCGCGGACGCGATCATCCGCGCCCGGTCCGGCATCAAGGACCCGCGCCGCCCGATCGGGTCGTTCGTCTTCCTCGGCCCCACCGGCGTCGGCAAGACCGAACTCGCCAAAACCCTTGCAGCGGCGCTATTCGACACCGCCGACAACATGGTGCGCCTGGACATGAGCGAGTACCAGGAACGCCACACCGTCTCCCGCCTGGTCGGCGCCCCACCCGGCTACGTCGGCTACGAGGAGGGCGGCCAGCTCACCGAAGCGGTGCGCCGCAAGCCGTACTCGGTCGTGTTGTTCGACGAGATCGAGAAGGCCCACACCGACGTGTTCAACACGCTGCTGCAGGTCCTCGACGACGGCCGGCTCACCGACGCCCAGGGCCGCACCGTCGACTTCCGCAACACGGTCATCATCATGACCTCCAACATCGGCTCGGAATATCTGCTGGAGGGCGCGACGGCGGGCGGGGAGATCAAACCGGAGGCGCGGGAGCGGGTGATGGCGGCGTTGCGCGGGCACTTCCGGCCCGAGTTCCTCAACCGGATCGACGACATCGTGCTGTTCAAACCGCTGACCGAGGCCGAGATCGAGCGCATCGTCGAGCTGATGACCGACGAGCTGCGCGGCCGGCTCGCCGAACGCCGGATGACCCTCCATCTGTCCGACCCGGCGCGGCATTTCATCGCCCAGCAAGGGTTCGATCCGGTCTACGGCGCCCGACCGCTGCGCCGGTTCATCGCCCGCGAGGTCGAAACCCGCATCGGCCGCGCCCTGCTCGGCGGCGACGTGCACGACGGCGCCACCATCCACATCGGACTATCCGACGGTGGGCTGACGGTCAGCTTCGACAACCCCAACACCGGCCCGAGCCAGGACCCGGCCGACCGAGTAGCCGCCGGCACCGGGTCATAACCCACAACACCAGACGACAACGGGAGGTGAATCCTCATGGTGCGGCGCTACACCAACGCGCTCAAGACCGCGCTGCTGCTCGGTGTGCTCACCGCGCTCATCCTCACCATCGGCTACGCGCTCGGCGGCAGCACCGGACTCATCGTGGCCACCGTGCTGTCGCTGGTGATGAACGGGGCCGCCTACTTCTACTCCGACACGATCGCGTTGCACGCCATGGCCGCCCGCCCGGTCAACGAAGCGCAGGCACCCGAGCTGCATGCGATGGTGCGCGAGCTGGCCACCAGTGCCGGCCAGCCGATGCCGCGGCTGTATGTCAGCCCCATCGCCCAGCCCAACGCGTTCGCCACCGGCCGCAGTCCCCGCCACGCCGCGGTCTGCGTTACCGACGGCATCCTGCGTCTGCTCACCCCACGCGAGCTGCGCGCGGTCCTGGGCCACGAACTGTCCCACGTGTACAACCGGGACATCCTCACCTCCAGCGTCGCCGCCGCCCTGGCCGGGATCCTCACCAGCCTGGCCAACCTCGCCCTGTTCCTGCCCATCGGCTCGTCCACCGAGGACGACGACGGACCCCACCCGGTGGCCGCGCTGCTGATGCTGATCCTCGCCCCCGTCGCGGCCGGGCTGATCCAGCTCGCCATCAGCCGCAGCCGCGAATACCAAGCCGATGTCGACGGCGCGGATCTCTCCGGCGACCCGCTCGCTCTAGCAAGCGCCCTGCAGAAGATCGACCAGTGGACACGGCGGCTGCCGCTGCCCGCCGACGCTCCACACGCCGCCTACGCCCACCTCATGATCGCTCACCCGCTCAGCGACGACGGGGTGGCGGCGCTGTTCAGCACCCACCCGCCGACCGCCGAGCGCATCCGCCGCCTGCGGCAGCTAGCCAGCCAGGTAGCGGCCGGCCCGTCGGGTCCAGCGCGCCCCGCGCCCCGGTCGAGTTGGGCGGGTGCACTGGCCCCCACGATGAGGAGCCTCGCGCGATGAACAGCACAGTTAGCCCTCGAACGGCGCGGATCTGCGGTGCAGTCGCGGCGGCGGCCATTGCGCTGTCAGCCTGCACGACCGGATCGAGCAATCCCGCCCAGCCGAACGCCACCACCACCCCGGCCCCCGCGGGGCCAGGGGCCGGGTACGCCGACGTGGTCGACCGGGTCAGCCCCAGCGTGGTCACCGTCCAGGCAGGCCAGGACCTGGGCAGCGGGGTCGTCCTGCGCCCGGACGTCGTGGTCACCAACCAGCACGTCGTGGGAACCCAGCGAGAGGTCACCATCGCCTACGCCGACGGCGCCCGCTCACCCGGCACCGTCCTGGCCACCGACACCATCACCGACCTCGCCGTCGTGCGCACCGACCGCAAGAACCTGCCCGTGCCGCAGTACCGCAACGACCTGCCCCGGCCCGGTGAACGAGCCCTGGCCATCGGCAGCCCCCTGGGCTTCGAGAACTCGGTCACCGCCGGCATCATCTCCGGGCTGCACCGCGAGATCCCCGGATCCGCCGGCCAAACCCAGTCCCTTGTGGACCTCATTCAAACCGACGCCTCGATCTCCCCCGGCAACTCCGGCGGTGCACTGCTCGACACGCAAGGCCGGGTCGTGGGCATCAACGAGGCATACATCCCACCCGCCGCAGGGGCGGTGTCTCTCGGGTTCGCCATCCCCTCAGCCACCGTCACCGACATCGCCGACCAGCTGCTCACCAAGGGCACCGCGACCCACCCCTACCTCGGGATCTCACTCGGCCGGCTCACCCCCGACATCCAACAAAAACTCGGCGTACACACCGACCACGGCGCACTCGTCCTCGGCATCGACCAAAGCGGTCCCGCCGCCGCCAGCGGCATCCGCACCGGCGACGTCATCACCGAATTCGCCGGCACACCAATCCGCAGCGTCGAGGACCTCCTGGCTGCCCTCCGACACACCCAGCCAGGACAGAAGGTGCCGGCCACCCTCATCCGCGCAGACACATCCCAATCCGTCACCCTGACCATCGGCTCGCGCACCGGCTGAGCACCCTCAGCACCCACGTTAATCGGTCCGAGCGGCGGCTGGGAACGCCACCACCGCCCGACGAAACGGTTCAACACGCTGACTTGACAGGGAAGCGCAGCGGGGCGACCAGCCGTCCTCCGGGCGCGAGCTGTTGCCACCACTGCGCGGGAATGTCCCACGGCGAGACGGTGGCGATCATGCGGTCGTACGGGGCGTGGTCGGGATAGCCGAGCCCACCATCGCCGGTGATCACATGCACGTCGCCGTAGCCGGTGGCGGTCAGGGCCCGCTTGGCTTTCGCGGTGACGTCCGGGTCGATGTCGATCGTGGTCACCAGGTCCGCGCGGCCGGTCAACTGGGCAAGCAGGCAGGCGTTGTAGCCAGTTCCCGCGCCGATTTCCAGGATGCGGTTGCCGGGTTGGACGTGAAGCTGGTCGAGCATCGCCGCGACCAGCCACGGCGCCGACGCGCAGGACAACGACCGGCCATCCTGGAACCGGTGGGTGATCACCGCCTGCCACGGGTCGTAGGCAGTGGCCAGTGGGGCGTCGGGCACGAACTCATGACGTGGTGTGTCCAGCAGGACCCGCGCGACCTCACTGAGCTGCGCGTATCCCGACTTGCGGACCTTGGCGACCATCTCCGCGCGCAGCGACCCCGGCGACACGGTGGTGGTATCGGTGCCCATCGCTTCCCTTCTAGTTCAACGATCAACTATGTGGACGGCCATGGTCAGCATGGCCCGGTTACGACGCATCCAGATATGAGACAGGGCGGACACCCTGGGTTGTTCGGGCAGAAATGCTCTCGACAGAGCGCGCCGCTAAGGCAGCACCTCCCTCTCGGCGCAGCCCGAGGTAGTCAACTGCGAATGGGCCATGTCATCAAGCGCGTTCGGGCAGTGCCGTGGAGGCGCGGTTGAGGCGTCACCAAGCTTGACCTGCATGAATATCGCGACTCGTCGCTGACGATTCCACCATTCGGGGCATCCAACCTCCGGGTCGTTCCTTCACAGGCCAGGACACGGCGGGCCTTGTCCCCCTGCAATGTCCGGGTCGGCTGCGACGTCGGCTTAGGCTGGGTCAGGTGATTGACCAGTTGACCGTGGAAGCGGCGGTCGCGGACGCTCGCCTTGCCGCGATGGAGTTCGATGACGCCCAGACGTGGCTCCACGCCCACCAGTCGCTGCTGAAGCCGCTCGCGGCCGAGGTCTGGGTCACCGACCCGACGTACAGCCACGTCTTGCTGGTACGGCACCGCGTGCGCGGATGGGTGCCGCCTGGCGGCAAGGTCGAGCCAGGCGAGACGCCGCGGGCAGCCGCAGCTCGTGAACTCGTGGAGGAGGCCGGCGTAGCGGGCGAGCTGCTGCCTATGCCGGCCGCGGTGGCTGTCCGCTCCTTCCGCGCCGACTGGGCGCCGACGCTGAGCCTGTCCTACGGCGCCGTCGTCGACCGCGACGTGCCGCTCGGCGGGGAGACTGGGCAGCCATCGAGGTGGGTTGACCTGGACGAGACGTGGGAGAGCGTGTTCCCCGAGGACCGCGAACGTATCCGCGCGTACGTACGCCGATTGGCAGCGGGGAACGTGGTGGGGGCGCGCTGAGACCCGTCGCCGGTGCACGGTCAGAGGACCTTGTCGATCAGACTCAGGATGTCGTCGGGCAGCGTCACCAGTTGGAGCTCGTGCAGGAATCGAACCCACACCGGCTCCAAGCCGGGCTTCGCGGTGAACTGCTCCTCGCTCAGCTGCCCTTCGGCGTAGGCCGCGGTGCGGTGCGCGTGCTGCTGGAGCTGGTCTTGGTGCAGCCATCGGGGTGCGCGCACCTCTTGGGCAGAGGGTCGGATCGGGCCAGAGGTCTGGGCCCGATAGATCCACCACTGATGGCCCACGCGGTCGCTGGTCGGTCGGCGGCAGTGGTTGGGCCGCCATGCGGTCAGCAGCAGGTGAAGTGAGGTGACGGTCAGGCCGACTTCCTCGGCGACCTCAATGCGGGCGGCTTGCTCGGGGCCTCCGTGCTGGTCGACATGACCAGCGACCGGCGCGATCCCCGCAGGGGGCCTCGCGCGTTCGAAGACCAGCAGCCCGTCCGGTGAGGAGATGAGCACGCCGACGGCCGCGTGGTCGCAGTACTTGATCCTGCTGCCGTGGCTACTGGTCGGTGGCGGGGCGGTCAACGTAGTTCCCTGGGTCGCTGTGCGACAACCACGAGCCAGCTCGTCACGGTAGGCGTGTCGGGCGTGGTCAGCGAGTACGCCTTGTCGAGGATGTCCATCCGCTGAGCGTGGGTGAAGTCCCCGTCGGGTCGAGCGAAGACCGGAATCGACAACCACGCCTTCTTCTCGGCCATCGTGCTGCGCTGGGCGACGACCTCGGTGTCGAGCACGGTCAGTCCGGCGACCGACAGGTGGTCGGCAATCGTGTCCAGTGGCAGCTTCGGAGCTGGCTCGGCGGCTGGAGGCGGGGCGTAGCCGTGGTCACGGGCCGCGACCTGACGGATCAAGGTGTTCAGCGAGGGGCCGGTGCGCACATTGGTCTCGTCGGGGTGGCGGACGCCGGCAAAGCCGCCGCCGACGTTGAACACGAACCGGCCGCCGGGTCGTAGGACCTGGTGGACGGCGGCGAACACCTGTGGCACGTCGGTCTTCCAGATCGCGGAGTTGCACACCACCGCGTCTGCCGCGCCGGGAACGTGGCCGACCAGATCTTCGGCTGGTGCGGTGACCCAGCTCAGGCGTGGGTCGGCCAGGGTGCGTCGGCCAACGCGCTGCATGGCAGCGGCGTTGTCCAGGGAGACGACCTGGGCGTCGATCGGCACGAGTTCGAGGATTGCCTCCGCGGTCGCGCCGGCTCCGCCGCAGAGGTCGACCACCAGCCGGCTGTCGGTGAGATCGGCGCGGCGAGCAAGGTCCCGGCTGGTGGCCGAATACATGGGGAAGGCACGGGTGAAGGCGGCGTACGCCTCGGCAGTGGTGTCCTCGTCCCAGCCGAGAAGGGCGTCCAGTGGTGCCATCGCGGGTACCTCGCTTCAGGGCGCAGGCCAGGCTCGTTGCGGACGGACGCGACGAGCCGGGGTCGGTTAGAAGAGGGAGTTCTGGAAGGCGGCGGCGGGCGAGGTGAACGGGCCGAGCGTGATGCGGCGACCCTTGAGGGTGCCGAGGTCGAGCACGTAGTCCACTTCGTCGTCACCGTCCAGGGCGGCCAGCACCTGGGTGCCGACGCACGAGACGACGGTGAAGCCGTGCTCACCGTCGCGCAGATCGTGTGGGTACAGCATCCGTACGCCGTCGGCGACGCGCATTCGGTCGCCTTCGGCAGGAGGAGTCCACGTCTCCAGCATTGCCGGAGTGTTCATCGCTGCGAGCGCGTCCGCGGCGCGGGAGACGTGACGGTCGTGGGTCGCGCTCGCGGTGGACAGGTCGGTCAGATTGGCCAGCGCCTTGAGCTTGGTCGAGGCCCGGATGGTCTGGGGCACCTGCAGGCCGCGGGTGATGGCGTCTTCGAGGTGGCGTACGGCGCGGCCGTCGGCGCTCTTGGTCAGATAGGTCGCGATCAGGGCGCCTTGTTCGTCGAGGCGGGATTGCCTGCGTGGTTCGGCTGCAGTGCCGACCTTGGTGGCGCCGTCGGCGAAGGTGGCGAGGTAGAGCCAGTGCGGCTGGTCCATGTACTGGCGCAGGGCCGCGGGGACGTTGCCGTCCTGGTGGAACTGGTGGGCGAAGCGGAACTCGTCCTGGCGCAAGCACCGAGCGCACTGGTCGCCCTGCTCGGTCGGCGCGCGGTCGGGACACGCGAGGGCCTCGACGCGCACCGTGTCGGCGAACTGGTACCGGCCGGTGCACCACCGGCCGGTACCGACCGCAAAACCGAGTCGCTGGTTCATGATCTCGGCGTAGACCAGCGGCCCGTCGGGCAGCGGGGCCAGCAGCAGCCGGGGATTTCCTGTCGCCCAGGTGATGCCGTGGCACACGTACTCGCCGCCGGTTGGTCGGGTCGCTGGCATGGTGCGTTCCTCGTGATGACTGTTGGCGGGGTCAGATGGCGAGCTGGAGGCGGTCGGCGAGCGCTTCGGCAGCGGTCTTGAAGACCGCGTCGCGGTCCATGTCGGTCACGTCCATCGACAGCCATCCGCCGCGCTGCTCGTGCTCGCGCAGCTTCGCGAGAACGGTGTCCTGGTAGCGGATGAAGTCCTCGTCCGCGCCGCCGGAGTGGCCGGTTTCCAGGGAGCTGAATTCGCCCTTGCGGGCGAGCGCGTCGCGGGCGCTGATGCGCAGGAAGAACACCAGGTCGGGTTCGGTGAGGTGGGCGAAGACCTGCTCGGCCAGGCTGGTGGAGACGTCGGGATTCACCGCGTAGCGAGCGAGGATCTTGTGGTGGGCGTTGTCGAGGATCACGTGGGTTCCGGCGGCGAGGGCGGGCTGGATGACGAGTTTGTCCTGGAGGGTGTACCAGGCGGCCAGCGCCAGCAGCCAGTAGTGATCGCCGCACGCCTGGGCGACGCGCGCGTCGCGGCGATAGACCAATGCGTTGAGCCTGTCGACGTAGGCGGACAACTCGGCGTCCATCGGGACTTCGGTGCTGTGCTTGCCGATCAGGATCGTTTCGTGGCCGGCCTCGTTGAGCGCTTGGTGCAGGCGGGTGGCGAGGGTGGACTTGCCCGCGCCGTCGATGCCGACGACCGTGATCTCGCGCCCGCGCGCAGGGTTGAAAAGTGGTGCTGCGTTCGTCATGTTGGTGCGCTCCAAGGGATCAGATCGGCCGGGCGGCCAGTCGGTTGGCGACGATGTCTTGAATCTGTCTAATTAGGACGGTGCGCCGCCGGACAACGTCGCTGTGACGCTCGTTGGACAAGTCCGCGGGGTAGTGGCGAGCAAGGTTGTTGGAAATGACATGCAGGTAGCCGAAATCGATCCCGGCGTCGCGTGCTGCAACTCCCATAGGGCCGATCTCGGGATCGACGAATGCGTGCTCGGCGTGCTCGGTCAGCCAGTCCCTGTTCTCCAGCAGGATCGAGGGTGACGTGACGTGGATGCCGGTGTGCACGCCTGGTTGGGCGGTGGCGAAGTCGCCGAAGAAGTCAGGCCACGCCACGAGGCTGCCGCCGACGAGGCTTGTGTTTCCGGTAGCCAGCCGCGTGTTGGGCTCGATGTCGGGGTTCAGCGCACCGACTTTGCCGACGTAGACGACGTCGCGGGCACCGAGCTCGGCCAGGCGCGTGACCACGCGTCCGGCGACGTCGCCCCAGATGCTGTGGAGGAACCCGAGGTAGACCACTCGTCGGCCGTGGATCTGAGCGCGTTGCCAGGCGTAGCCGTGCCCGTAGGTCCACGCTCCGTCGGCAGGAGCGAGGTGCGCCAGGCCCCAGCCGACGATCACGAGGTCGCCATCGAGTTCGAGGCCGAGCTTCGCCACCGCCTCGCGGGACAACATCGGGTCGGGCAACTCGTAGGTGACCGTGTCGGCCGGTTTTCCTGTCATGGACAGGTACGTGGCGATGATCAGGGCGTAGTGGTGGACGTAGTCGGCACCGGGGAACGCCTTGACGATGAGGTCACGGCCGTGGACCTCGGCGGTGGGGCGCTCGAAGTTGAACAGCTTGCCGGTCTTCTCGTGCGTGGAGATCACGGCTTCGCGGTCGTAGCCGCCGACGACGTGGATGCTGTCCCAGTCGTGGTCCTGGATGAGGTGGTGGACCTTGATCTGTAGGTAGCGCAGAAGGCGGTCCGGGGCCATCGTGTGCCCGTCCACCGCGATGGGGGACGTCTGCAACGCCGAGCTGGCTCCCGCGGTCGGGATTGTGTTGGCGAGGAGGCTCATCAGGCCGCCTCCGGGATCCGCACGCTACTACCCGCCGCTTCGCGGACGACGGCGATGTTCCGCCGGATCAAGTCGAACCGCTCTTCGGGGATCCGACCCAGATTCTCGATTCGAGGGGTCGGGGGTTTCTCGTAGGGACCGTCGGGCAGCATCTCGATGCCCATCGCGCCGAGGATGACCGGGGCGGCGCCGTCGACCGAGGCGATCCATTCGTGCTCGCGCTGTTCGACGAGTTCCAGGTGCCCGGTGCGGCCGAGGCCGAGCAGCCGATAGACGATCCGGTCCTCGACCATGCCGTGGTCTTCCAGGTACCGGGTGGCCGCCCAGCGGGTGCGGCAGAGCTGGTCTTCGGGCGCGGGACGTCGTGATGCGGGCAGCGCGATCGCTCCGACGTATTCGTTGGAAGCGAAGTAGTCGTAGCAGCGCAGCCACTCTTGATCGTCTGCCGCGTGCAGCACGACGCACAGGCGGAACTCGTCGCTGAGGTCGAGGATCTCGCGAGCGGCTTCGTCGCTGGCCTTGATGGTGGCGAGCCCGTCGCGCATGACGTCCGGGAGGATGATCTCGCGGGCGTCCACGATGTGGGCCGCCGCGATCAGGTCGGCGGCCGGCAGGGCGTGGCCGAGATCGAAGACCCCGTTGTCGACAATGATCTCCGCACCCCGCTGCGCCTCGCGGTGGAAGAACGCGCGGTAGGCAGCGTCGGTCAGAACACGCTGGGCCGCCACGTGGTGGACGCTGGCGGGCTCCTGCGCGACGAAGACGTTCAGGTAGTCGGGCGGGGCGATCGCGGAGAAGGCGATGCTCTTGGCCATCAGGCGACCCTCCACCTGTCCGTGGCGAGGGCGAGGAACTGTTGGGAGAGCACAGGATCACTCTCGAATCGGCCGCGGGCCTGCAGTGTGGTGGTACGAGCTGCCTCCATCCGCACGCCCCGCGCGCTCATGCACAGATGCGTGCCACGAACCGCGACGGCCACGTCGGTACTGCCGATCACGACGGCGATCTCGTCGGCTACCTGCCGGGTGAAGCGCTCCTGCACCTGAAGGCGGCCCGCGTATTGCTGTGCGATTCGACCGAACTTCGACAGGCCCATTACTTCGCCGTCCGGTACGTAACCGATGGCGACGTCCAGGTTCATGGGTAGCAGGTGGTGCTCACACAGCGACCAGACGCTCATGCCGCCGATCACCACCAACTGGCCGCTCAGATGTTGCTCGGGGAAGCAGGTCGGGGCGGCCGACGGCTCCGGGGAGAAGAACCCGCGCCACCACGCGGCGACCCTGGCCGGCGTGTCCGACAGACCCTCCCGTCCAGGGTCCTCGCCGATCGCGGCGAGGAGCTGGCCGACAAGATCGGCAACGCGCTCAGTGTCGACCGGGCCCGGCGACACCAGGTCCTGGCTTTCGCTGGGAGCAAGCCTGTCGAGGGTGTTGGTCACGGACTTCGCCTCGCTTCCGGGAGTGGTGAATGGGTCAAGGACGTCAGCGGCGGCGGCTCCTGATAGCGCCACGGCCCGCAGGTGCGGGGACGACATGCCGGGCGCAGCGACAGTGACCGCGAGCACCGCGATCCAGTGCTCGGTCTGGGAGTCGGTGTCACCGCGCTCCGGTCAGGATGTGCAGGCGGGTGGAGACGTTCCATCCGCGTTCAGTGGCCCGGCCGTAGAGCGCGTCCATGCCGGCCAGAACCTTCTCCTGGGTGGTGCCTTCCGGCATCACCCACACCGGAGCCAGGTGGTGTTCCTCGACGAGCTGGGCGATCTCGTCGAGGTCGCGGTCGGGCTCGGTGACAACGAACTTGAACACTGCGCGGTCTGTCGCGACCAACGCCGAGAGGGCTTCGGGCTTGATGCGGGTGGAGTAGGTCATGCCAGAGTTCGCGAGTTTCGGACTCACCACCCAGAGATCGACCAAGGAGGTGAGTTCCGGTGTGGGTGCGACCGTGCCGTTGGTTTCGACCTGCACCCGGATGTCGGCCAGGCCGCGGGCGAGGGCGGTCATGGCGGGCTGCTGCAACATCGGCTCCCCGCCGGTGATCACCATCATGTCCACGCCGCGCTCGCGCACCCACGACACCAGCTCGGCGACGGGGACTCGGTCGCTGACCTCGACCGGGTTGTACCTGCTCCAGTCCCAGCTCTCCGGGGTGTCGCAGTAGCCGCACCGGAGGTTACAGCGGGAGAATCTGACGAACACGCAGCGCTGCCCTGTCCAGGGGCCTTCGCCCTGGAACGACTCGAACTTCTCCGTGAGAATTGCAGAACCCTCTACCCGTTCGGGAGCCAAGGTCAGCGTGTTCACGAGGCATCGCCTCGTTCCCACAGGCCAGTGGTGGTCCCCGAGTCGACCCGTACGGATACGAGTCGACCGCGGATCTCCGGCTCGACGTTGTCGACGAACCAGCCAGCCAGGTGGGCGACCAGCGCAGGGCCGGCGGCACGTAGCCCCGCGTCGGCGGCAGGGGCCTGGAGGTAAGCCCCGAACGGCTTCAGGTCGCCGAAATCGGTGATGAACCCAACCTCGTCCAGCCCGTCCGCCCCCAGCACCAGCGTGACGTCACCGTGGCCGGTCTTGAAGGTCTTCGAGATCGTGACCTCGCCGGTGACACCGTCACAGCGTGCCGACGTGGTCGCGGTCTCCGAAACAACCATCGCGACGAGCGTGATCGGCACCGCGGACTCAACGTTGTCCCGGAACCACTCGGCAAGGTGAGAAGCGAGAAGCTCGCTCGTCGGGTGGAAGGTGACCTGCTCGTTGAGCAATCGGTGGTCAAACGTCGCGGCCAGATAGTCCCCAAGAGGCGTCAGGTCACCGGGGCCGTCATTGTGCACGAGCGCCGATGCGGTCACCGTGTAGTTGTGGCCGTGGTTGCGGCTGCACTTGTGACTGGCCGGCAACAGTCTCAGCTCATGGCTGGCGCTGAAACCGAACGACTGCGAGATGGTGATCTGGCCGTCCGCCACACACTTCTCCTCAGCGGCCTTCATGTAGCCCTCCTTCGTCGGTCATGCCGAACAGCACTCGGACCGATGTGCGCTGGCGGCGGAACTGCTCGTACCGGCACGAACGACGCAGCGACGGAAAGTCCGGGGGCCGAACCGAGCCGTGACGATCTGTAGTACCTTCGCTACCGGTGAACCTTACTGCGATATCAGAAAGGTAATAAGGTTGAGGTCTCGCTGTCGAGGGCAGCCTTGCTGCCTTACGACTAAGGTCAACGGTGGGAGCACCCCCCACCAGGAGACGCAAGGAGGGCGAGCGATGACCGATGCCGGCCCGTGGACGAGCGTGTCGATGCCGTACGTGAGCGGCCACCGCGGCGACGCCTGGAGCGCCGAGGCGGCAGAGCACGGAGGTACGGGAACCCAGAAGCTGCTGGGTGTGGAGGAGGTGTCCGCCTCCGCGATGGTGGCGGACATGCTCGGCCTGGCTGCAGGCGAGCCGGTGGTCGTGCGGCGCCGCCTCATGCTGTTCAACGACCACCCAGTCGAGCTCGTCGACTCGTACTACCCGGTGAACATCGCTCGGGGCACCCGGCTGGCCGAGCCCCGCAAGATCCCTGGCGGAGCCGTCGCTCTCCTGGCTGACCTCGGACATCGGCCACGCCGCGTACGTGAAGACGTCAGCGCGCGGCTTGCCACGCCGCACGAACGGACCACGCTGGAACTGAACGACCCGTCCTGCGTGCTGCTGCTCGCCCGTGTGCTCCTCACCGGAGACGAACGGCCTGTCGAAGCCAGCCTGATGACGATGGTGGCCGACGGACGACGGCTGCGATACGAGCTGACGCCATGATCGCTCTAACGACGTCTCCAGGAGCCGACTTTGCCTCGCGCCCGTGACAGCCGGCCCCGGCACCAGCAAATCGCAGCGGAACTGCGCGATCTCATCATGCGTGGCGAGCTGAGCCCTGGTACGCAACTGCCGTCCACCGCGCAACTCGTGGAGCGGTACGGCGCAGCGAACGCCACCATCCAGCACGCGCTGAAGGCCCTGAAGGACGAAGGCTTCCTCGACAGCCGTGTCGGCAAAGGCGTCTACGTCCGCGACCGGCAGCCGTTCGTCATCGACGCCTCCGCCTACATCACGCCCGAACCAGGCCGGTTCCGCTACCAGTTGCTCAAGGTCGACAACGTCGTTCCACCGGCGGACATCGTCGCCGGATTGCAGCTGACGCCGGGCGCTACCGCGATCCTCCGCACCAGAATCCTCCTCCACGACGACCAGCCCGTGGAGTTGTCCGCGTCCTACTACCCCTCCGAGATCGCCGACAACAGCAGCCTGGCCAAGGCCGCGAAGATCCGCGGCGGCGCGCCCCAAGCCCTCGCCGACCTCGGGTTTCCTCAGCGGACCTTCGTCGACCGGATTTCGGCACGATCCCCGACGGTGGAGGAAGCCGAGACACTGGACCTTCCAGATGGGACGCCGGTGATCCGGCAGTTGCGTGTCATCTACAGCGACAACGAGCGCCCCGTCGAAGCCTCGGTCCTCATCAAGGGCGCACACCTGTATGAGCTGTTGTACCGCCAGACCGTAGAGACCGAGTTGGGCTAGAGCCACGATGCCAAGGGTTTCGATTTCAGACACGACAACTGCATTGGTGACGATCTCCTCATCGGTCACGCCCTCGAATTACGACTTGGTCCGAGACCTCAATGCGGTGCGTCGAGCGTCCCCGCCAGCACGTCCGCGGGAACGGGAACTCCCCATAGACGTGGAGGGTGGTCTCGTCGCCCGGCATCCCCAGCGGTGCGTTCTGGTGAACGTGCTTCTAGGTACTCGGGCTGCCGCCGAAGACGGAAACTCGCCCAGACCGCAGCGACCCCAGTCAAGTGGGGATGATCAACGACGGCCAGAGCGGAGACGCGGCGCCAATGAGGCGGCAATGAGGCGGCACCCGACTTGACCTGCGCAAACGCCATTTTTACGGCAGTAGTCCGAACGGGTGCTGCTCGCCGAGCGGGTGATCAGGCTTGACCGGTAGCTGGTTATCGTGGCATTGGACCGACGGAGCGAGGTGATGTTCATGGGCGACCGGCGAGAGGCGTTCGCCGCGCGGCGTGAGCTGATGGGCTACACCCAGGAGAGCCTCGCAGCAGCCGTCGGTGTGGAGTTCTCCACCGTCGGCCGGTGGGAACGCGGTGATCTGACGCCGCAGCCGTACCGGCGGCCCCGCATCGCGAAGGCACTCGGTCTCACCCTCGAAGAGCTGGGCACGTTGCTCGCACCGACACCGTCCGGGCCGAACGGCACCTCGGCCGTCGCCCTAGCCCAGATCGCGGGAGCGGATGTCCTCCCTGTTCAGCCAGACCTCGCGGAGACAGACGACATGAACCGTCGCGACCTGCTACGCCTGTTCAGCATGACCGGCGCCTTGCTGGCGTTGCCAGCGGCCGAGTCGGCTGTCTGCGACGCGGAAAGGCTCGCTGCGGCGGCTCGAACTGGTGCCGTGGACTCGACGGCAGTCGCTGAGTTTGAGCAGCTCAACAGCCATCTGTGGCGTGTATATGCCTTCGCATCGACCAAGAGCCAGGTACTTCCCCTGGTCCGCGCCCAGCTCGACGTACTGTCCGAAGGCTTGCGTCGACCACAGTCACCGGCTACCCGGCAGCGACTCTGCGAGTTGTCCGCCGATCTCTTCCAGTTGGCGGGCGAGATCTTCTTCGACGGTGATCGCTACACCGACGCCGCCCACTGCTACACCCTCGCCGCGACAGCGAGCAAAGAAGCCAATACCCCTGACCTCTGGGCCTGCGCGCTGACCAGACACGCCTTCATCGCCGTCTACGAACGCCGGTTCAACGAAGCCGCCCCGATCCTGGAACTGGCTGCAGACCTGGCCCGCCGCGGCAACCCCGGTCTCTCGACTCGGCATTGGATCGCCGTCGTACAGGCCGAGACTTTTGCCGGACTCGGAGACCTCGATGCCTGTCAGCGTGCACTCGACACCGCCGCCGAGGTCCAGCACCTGCAGGAGCCGGTGCACAACGGCGGCTGGCTCCGGTTCGACGGCTCCCGTCTCGCCGAGGAACGCGGCACCTGTTACGTCACCCTTGGTCGCCCTGATCTCGCCGAGGCCGCTTTGACCGACGCACTGGCCGGCAACCTGACCGCTCGGCGAAAAGCAGGCGTCCTCACTGATCTGGCGATGATCGGCGTGCACCGGCGCGATCCCGACCAGATCGTCAACTACGCCTCCGCCGTCCTGGCCACCGCTCGCCAGACGGGCTCTGGAGTCGTCGTGCGCAAGCTGCGTGGCCTACAGCCGCACTTGGCACCCTTGCTCACCAACCAGCAGATCCAACAACTCGATGCTGAGATCAACAGCCTTATCGGCAGCCATGCCGCTTGATGGAGGACAACAGGATGCAGGATGACCGAGGCCGCGTGTTCCGCGAGGCGTGGATCGCTGGAGTCACCAAGCACTACCCCGGCGAGCCCAAGCCCGGATACATCACGCCGTGGGACCAGACCCCGGACTGGGAGCGCGACGCCGCGACCGCTGTATACGACCAGGTCTTCGCCTTCATCAAGGCTACCGATGGCGCCACCGCCAAGCTCACCCGAGACCAGAAAGGCCGTTTCGTCGCGCTGTGCTGGATTGGCCAGATCTTCAAGCACTTCCCCGAGCCGAAGGCGTCCTACGTCGCGGACTGGGACGACTTGCCGGACTGGCAGAGGGCGACGGACATCGACATCTTCGAGCGCATCGAACAGGACGTGTAACCCCTATGCCGGGGCAAGGCAAGCATCGTCTTTAAGCCCAGGCGTAGCGGACGTGTGAGCGGGTGGAGTGAGGTAAACGCGTGGGAAACAGGCGTGAAGCGTTCGCAGCTCGACGCGAGGCGATGGGCTTCACCCAGGAGAGCCTCGCTGCTGCCGTCGGTGTGGAGTTCTCGACCGTTGGCCGGTGGGAGCGCGGTGCCCTGACTCCTCAGCCATGGCGCAGGCCCCGCATCGCGACAGCGCTTGATGTTTCCCTCGATGAATTGGACGCCCTGCTCGGACCGGTCTCGGCTGACGCCCCGACAAGTCCGTCACAGTTGAGCACCGGACAAGAAGTCCCAGGGCAATCCCACGGAACCTCCCTGGCGCTGCCAGGCTCCGCTTCCACTGGCGTGGCCGGATACGACCCGACTGCACATGTTGACGTGGGAGCCAGCCCAGCCGAGTTCCTCAAGCCGTTGACCTTGGACGTGCAGCCTCCTCGGCGTGTCGGGTGGGCCGAGGTCGAGCAGGTAAGGCTGATGACGCGCACGCTGGCCGCCAGCGAGAACCTCTACGGCGGCGGCATGGCCGGTGAGGCAGGACTCGCCCACCTGCGGTGGGCCAGCCGCCTGCTGAGCTCTCAGGCCGGCACCAGCGTCGAAGCAGGGATGTTCGAGGCCGTCGGGAACCTGGCGGGGGTTGTGGCCTTCTCAGCGTTCGACGTCGGAAACCAGGACGCCGCAGCACGATGCTTCCGTTTCGGCCTATGGTGCGCAGAACAGGGCGGGTCGTGGGAACTACGCGCCGCGACGCTCGCCGACATGGCGCGCCAAGCCATCTATTTGGGCAACTTGGACGACGCCCTGTCGTTGATCGAGTTCGCCCAAGTCCGGGCTGACCGGCTGACCGCCACCGCGAGGGCGATGATCGGCGTCGTCCGCGCTCGATTGCTGGCGATGCTGGGCCGCCACGACGAAGCGCGAGCTGAGGTCGACCGCGCCGACGAGCATTTCGTCGGGCGTCAAGCGGAGACGGACCCGCCCTGGCTGATCTACTACGACGAGGCTGAACATGCGGGCAGCAGCGCGCGAGCACTCACTCCACTCGCTATGACCGACAAGCGGCCGGGTGACGCCGCCGGACGCCTCGAAACGGCGATCCGCTTGCACAGCGACGCTTACCCTCGCTCACGGGCATTCTCCAGGACGCGGTTGGCGACTTTGAACATGACGATCGGCGACCCGTGGGAGGCCGTCGACATTGGACGGCAAGCCATCGCCGATGCGCCGATGTTGCACTCGCGGCGGATGAGCGAGGAACTGTCCAAACTGGTACGAGCGTGTGAACCTCACCTGTCAATACCAGAAGTGGCCGAGCTCTCGGACTTCGCGACATCGGCCATGACCAATGTCTGATGTGGACACGAACTTGGTCCTGTCGCGAGATCCACGTGACGTGCTAACGGCAGCGGGCAGGAAGGCCGGCGTATCAACCGCGGAAGCGATGTTGATCCGCGACGGTACGAACGTCATCTACCAGGTGGCCGGTAGGGTCGTCGCTCGTGTGGGCCCTCCGGGCTCGCAGCTCGTGGCCGCCCGTCAAATCCAGGCGTCGCGTTGGCTGGCTGATGCCGGGATCCCCGTCGTGCGTGCCGTCGACGACATCGACCAGCCCACGGTTGTTGGGAATCGGCCCGTCACATGGTGGGTACAGCTTCCTGACCACCGCCACGCCACGCCGGCCGAACTCGGCGCGGTACTGGGGCGCCTTCACGCCCTAGAGGTGCCGGAATCGCCTTCGTTCCCCGTTGTTGACCCCTTCGAAGGGCTACGCGAGTCAATCGACGGCGGAACCATCCTGCCCGAGGATGACCGGGCCTGGCTTCGAGATCTCGCAGGGCAGCTGCACAGTGAGTACTTGGTGCTGGTTCCGGAACTGCCTCGGCGCGTCATCCATGGCGATGCCTGGCAGGGCAACGTTGTTGTCCCCAGGGCAGGCGGCGCCCCCGTGCTGCTGGATCTCGACCATGTCGGGATCGGGCCTCCTGAGTGGGACCTGGTCTCCTTGGCGGTCGATTACACCGACTTCGCCCGGATCACGGAGGTGGACTACCAGGCTTTTGTGGACGCTTACGGCGATTACGACATGACCGCCTGGCCCGGCTACCGCACCCTGGCGACGATCAGAGAACTCCGGTGGACTGCCTTCGTCCTCGGCAAAGCCACAACCAGCCCAGAAGCCGCGGAACAGGTACGCCATCGGGTGGCGTGCCTGAGAGGCGAGATCGAACGGCCGTGGTCGTGGTCCGCCTTCTGAGACCGGAGTACACGTTGACATCACTCTCGGCCGCCAGCCGCGTCGTGCCTCACAAACTCTTGGCCGACCTCCGAGCGGCGCGCGGTCGACAGCTGCCACTCGAAGCCGTGCTCCACGAGTGGCGGCTGTGCCCCTTGAGCGGCGGTCGCAACAGCGATGTCTTCCAATGGGGCGAAGTCTGCCTGAAGCTCTACCGCAAGACCGACAAGAACCGCGTGGCTCGGGAATGGCACGGATTGAACCATGTTGCTGGACTTGGTCTCGCTCCGCAGCCACTATGGCGGGACGATCATCCAGACCAACCCGCACTCGGCATGAGCTTCGTTCCCGGCCGACCGATACCCGAGCTGACGAATCCCGAGCTGGTGCTGCCGTGGATTGCCGCCGCCACCGGAGCCATGCAAGCACTGCCGATGGCTGAGCCGTTGGCCTCCTGGCCACGAGTCGATTCGATCACCCACTACATCGCGCGGTTGACCGACATCTGGCCACAGCAGTTGGCCGCCGCCGACGACGCACATACAGGGAAAATGCGGACCTTGCTCGACCGCTGGGAGGCTAGCGGGGATGTCGGCCTTTTGCGTCGCCCCACGCCAGCCGTGTTCTCGCGCGGCGACGCCAACTTGCTGAACTGGCTGTCTGAGAACGAAGGGCTCCACGTCGTCGACTTCGAGTTCAGCGGCTGGAGCGATCGGGCGGTGGACGCTGCAGACCACATCGAGCACATCAGCGCTCGGCAAGTTCCCGACAGCACCTGGCGGACCCTAGAGGACGACTTCGGCGTGAACCGGCAGAACCGGTCAAGGTTCGCTGCCGCCCGACGCACAATCGCCCTGCGATGGCTGGCCGTCCTCTGGCGACGACGCGACGAACGTGAGCCCGAGTTCCTCGCCCAACTCGATCGTGTGTGCGCGCTGTTCTCGTAGTTTCTAAGCGAGGGCGTCCTTACGTGCAGACTGACACCATCGTCCGACGGCGTCACAGGGTCAGCGCGGCGGGAAGACGTCCGAGGACAGGAAGCGGGACGAAGTTCTCGGCGTGGTCGACGCCGATGCGTGCGCCCCACAGCCGGGCCAGGATCTCGGCCATTGGTCCGAAGTGCTCGGTGATGGGCTGGGACGCGTGTGCGGCCAGGGCGCGTTGCTTGGTGACCCAGGTAGTCGTGATGTCGACGGTGGTGTGCGCGGGAACGGGGCCGTCGAGGGTGAGGCTGTTGTAGGTGTCGGTGGTGTAGACCCGGCGGGGGTGTCCCGTGGCGATGACGACCTCGGGAAGGGCTTCCAACACTGCTTCGGCGATGCGCCGGTGGTCAGGGTGTACATCGCGCACCGGGTGGGTGAGGACAACCTCGGGGCCTGTATCCAGCAGCAGCTCGCGCACGGTCCCCGCGGTGGCCTGGTTGATCTGATGAAGCCCGGCGCCGAGTGCGGCGGCCCCGGCGGCGGCCTCGCTGGCGCGGGGCTCGGGGTGACGTGGGACGGCGATGGTGACGTCGGCCCCGGCGGCGACGCAGAGGGCGAGAGTGCCGCCGGCCCAGAGTTCGGCGTCGTCGGGATGGGCCATCACGGTCAACACCGAGGCGGGCGGGATGAACGCGACCAGTGGAATCACCACAGCCCGAGCTTGTCGATGACGTCGGCAGGCTTGGGCAGGCTCCGGCTGCTGCGGCCGGCGGGTAGCAGGGGCAGGGTGACGTCGGTGCGCATTCTGATCAGGTCGCGCCAGCCGAGGACCTGGTCCCAGGCTTCGAGGACGGCCTTGCCCTTGGTGCCGATGAGCCGTCCCGCGTCGGCCAGCTGGTCGAGAGTGAGGCCACCGGCCAGAAGCTTGGCTGCAGTGCCCGCGCCGACCCCGCGCACGCCGGGGATGTTGTCCGCCGGGTCGCCCGTGAGGGCCCGGAAGTCCGCCCACTGGGTCGGCTGAACCTGGTAGCGGTCGAACACAGTGCCGGGCTCGATGTGGCGGCGGCCTCGCTTCATGGCGGTGTTGACCACCCGGACGTGCTCGTCGATGAGCTGGTAGAAGTCACGGTCGCCGGACATGATCCACACTCGGCGCTCGGGGTCGTCGCGGCGGACGCGAGCGACGAGGGATGCGATCACGTCGTCGGCCTCGGCCGTGTCGATCTCGATCCAGGCCAGCTCGTAGGCGGTCAGCGCTTCCTGGACGTGTGGGATGGCGCGGATGGGTTTGAGTGCGGCTTCGTCGAGGACGCGGTTCGCCTTGTAGTCGCTGTCGGTGGCTTGACGTTCGGCCGCGCCGTTCTGGCCGTCGAACACCACGATCACCTCCGGCGGGGAGGTGAACTCCTCGCGGATCGCTACGCGCAGTAGTGCGAAGAAGGCGAACTCGGCAGTCAGCTCGCGTGTCTTGTCGCGGGAGAAGATCGCGGCCGGGAAGCCGAAGGCTCCGCGCCAGAGCAGGTTGTGGCCGTCGACCAGCAGAAGAGGGACGTCATTCATCACCGCACCGCCTTGAGGAAGTCATGGGCGACTGTGGTGGGCAGATAGTCCCGCGAGCGGTAGTACGCAGCCCGTGATAGCGCTGCGTAGCGTACCGGATCGTCGAGGAGGACTTCGGCGGCACCCCACAGCCCGAACTCGCCGTGGGCGCGAGGCACCACGATCCCGCCCGCTCCTTCCCCGGTGCCAATGAGGGTGGGCAGGTTGTCCACGTCGAAGGCGACGACCGGGGTGCCGACGCTCATGGCCTCCAAGGCGACGAGGCCGAAGGTCTCCTTGGTCGAGGGCACGATGACCACGGCGGCGTTGGCGAGCCACGGCTGGACCTGGTCCCAGGGCAGGCCGTCGTCGCGGACGCTGCCCCTGAACAGGTAGGCGGCCGAGTGGGCGCAGCGACGATACTCGGCGGCCTGTGCGCCGGCGGCGTGCTCGAACCCGGCCTCGGCGAGGACGACCTCGACGCCGCGGTCGACGAGGCGGCCGGCGTCGAGCAGAGCGCGGACGTTCTTCTCCGGCCCGAGCCGGGCCAGCACCCGCACTGGCCCGCTCCGCCGCAGCGCCTCGCGCTGGCTGGCATCGGGTGCGCTGTGGTTGCCGAGCAGGGCGTTGGGCACGATCTGCCAGCAGGTGCTGTCGTAGTCCCGGTCGTGGGCATGGCCGAGGACCGTGGTCGACGGCACGATCACCAGGTCGGTGCGTTCCAAGGCCGGTACGAGGTCCTGGTCGTGGCCGACGACGTGCATCGCCAGCACTGTGCGCACTCCGTCGCAAGCTGGGGCGAGGCGTCCGAGTCCCCACAAGGCGTCGACGTACACGGCGATGTCCACGTGATGGCGGCGGTAGAGAGCGCGGAGGTCAGCGGCGATGATTTTGTCTTGGCCGTGGGTGCTGATTGCCTCGCGCAGTTCGTCGTCGCTGGCAGGGAAGGTGACCCCGACCGAGCCGAGCACGACCAGGTCCTCGTCGACCTCGTCCTCGGTCGAGTCGGGCTCGATTGCGGTGATGATCAGGGCCCGGTGTCCGAGCTGGCGCAGTCCGCGGGCGAGGGCGGCGGTCGCGCGTTCCATCCCGGCCGGCGCGTCGGGGGCGTAGGAAGCCAGAACGAATGCGACGGTGACCGGCTTGGTGGCGTCAGGCATGGCTGGTCACCTGCGCGGGGATGGGTATGTCGGTGGTCGGCTGGGCGGGGCGTTTCTCCCAGGGAAAGCTGACCCAGTCCGACACCGTCCACACCGAGTAGTCCGGGCAGGTCTCGGCCCCGGTGTTCAAGCACAACGTCGCGGTGATCACGTGAGCGTCCGGCGCGAGGACCGGGGTGAGGACGTTGCGGACTTTGTGCAGAGTGGCGCCGCTGCCGCAGATGTCGTCGACAACGAGGATGGCGCCGTGGAGCTTGCTGCGGCCGATGCTCCGGCGAAAGGCGTCGACGTCCACGGTGACCTTGCCGGTGGCCTGGCGGTACAGGCCGTCGTCGGCGTTGTGCTGGGCCTGCACGGTTCGGGGTTTCGCACCGAGGCGGCCGGCGAGGATGCGGGCGGGGGCGACGCCGCCGTTGGCGATACCGATGACGTGGTCGACCTTCGGGTGGTCGCGGCTGATGGCGGCGAACAGCAGCAGGCAGGCGTCGCTCAGGGCCTCGGGGGTGACCCGCCAGATGCGCTGGTGCTCGAACACGCGCAGTGCGGTGCGGGTCATGCCGAACCGTCCCGTCCGGTCACGGCCAGGCTGACCGGCCCGGTCAGCGGGTGCAGGGCGGCGATGGCGGTGGTATCCGGCGTGTTGCGCCAGACCTGCCCGTCGGCGCGCACGACGGTGAACCCGGCGGCGTCGGCGCGGGTGCGCAATCGCACCGGGACCGGGGGCGTGCCGAGCGCGCCGATCAGGTCGTGGGCCTCCTCGTCCGGCACTTGTTCGGCGGTGGCGAGCGACGCGCCTTCGCCGAAGGGCAGGTACTGCAGGACGGTCAGGCCGTGGACGCCGAGCCGGTCGGCCAGCTCGACCAGCGCGGGTAGTCCGGCGGCGGTGGAGCGCATGAGCACGGCTTGGATCTGGGTCGGGATGCCATGGGCGAGGGCGGCGCGGATGCCGGAGACGGCCTTGGCGAAGCTGCCCTCGCCGCGCCAGCGATCGTGACGCTCGGGGTTGGGGCCGTCGAGGCTGACCCGGATCGCGTCGACCCGGCGGGCGAGGGCTTCGGCGCGGCGAGGCAGGTGGGTGCCGTTGGTGGTGACGCTGACCGCGCAGCCGCCGTCGACCAGCACATCGAGCAGGGTGGGCAGGTCGCGGATCAACAGCGGTTCGCCGCCGGAGACGTCCACGCCGAGCACCCCGGAAGAAGCGATCCTGGCCGCGACGTCGGCACGTTCGCCGCGGCCGAGCTCCGCGACGGTCTTGTCGTCCAGGCACTGCGGGCAGGCCAGGTTGCAGCGCACGATGGGCGACCAGCACACGCTCACCGGCATTACGTCGCCCAGTTCGCCGGGGTGGACTTCCGGTAGTGCGGTGATGCTCTCGTGGGCCAGGGCGGTGCGTCCGGTGAGGATCGGCTGGCCGGTTCGGTGGGTCATGCCGGTGAGCGGGTCGTAGGCGACACCGCTGCCGCCGCGCGTGCCGCAGCCGACCATCCGGCGCCCCGAGGCACGTCCGATGGTCGTCGTTGTCGTAGTCATGGGCGTACCTCGCAGTGGGTGAGCAGCTCGGACATGGCGGCGATGAAGGTTTCGGAGCGTCCTCGCGGAGCGGGCAGCTCCAGCAGATCGCGGTAGCGGGCGAGGGTGCGCGGCCAGCCGGCGAGCTTGTGTTGCCACTGCTCGGCTGCGTCGGGTGGATCGAGGTGAAAGCCGACGACCTGGCGCAGCGGGATGACCAGCAGCCCGGCGGCGATCAGGCAGGCGCCGAGGTAGGTGTCCTCCATGCCCCACCCAAGGCGGCCGAACTCCGCGTCGAACCCGCCGACGTCCAGCACGGCGGCGCGCGGTACGGCGACCAGCGCGGTGACGACCATGCGGGGCAGGTCCCAGTCGTAGTAGGACTGCCCGTACCCGAGGTCGATGAAGTCGTGGGTGTCGTCGAGCGGGCGGCCGTCGAGCGGCTCGGGCAGCGTGATCCCGCTGTAGGGCAGCGTGGTGTTCGGCGGTGGCCGCCACACGACCCGGTGATCGGCCGCGAGATTCGGGATGCGCGCCAGGATGGCCGCGTCGTGGGAGTGGACCTCGTGGCGCAGGTTGTGGCGGAACCCGACCAGCACGCTGGTATCGGTGGCGCGAGCAGCGATGTCGGTGAGCACGTGTGGGGGAACCACCATGTCGCCGTCGAGGTAGAGCACCGTCTGACCTCGGGCGAGCGCGGTACCGACATTGCGGGCGGTGGCCGCGCCCATCCGCTCCGGCAGCCGCACCAACCGGTCGACCACCCGGTGCCGCGCGGCGACCTGGGCGGTGTCGTCAGCACTGGCATCGTCGACGACGATGACCTCGAACTCGTCCTGGCGATGCTGGGCGTCCAGAGCGTCGAGCACGGTGGGCAGGCTGTAACCGACCTCGTGGGCGGGGATGACCACCGAGACGGTGCGCGAGCGCGCCAGCCAACAGTCCGACGGAGTGGGCTGGTGCCAGCCGATCCCGTCGGCGAGAGCCTCCCAAGCATGAGTGCTGGAGCTGTGGTTGTTGCCGTGCCGCAGCAACTCCTCCCGCAGCGGTACGGAGTTGTCGATCATAGCCAGCCCCAACGGGACAGCACTCGCCTTGCGCCCAACCAATCGGTCGGTTCCGGCAACACCGCCAACTCCAGCGGCGGAACGTGATCGAACAGGCATTCGGCGGCGATCACGTAGAGCGGCTCCAACACCACGAGCACCTGCCGCAGCGTCTTGCCACGCAGGTCGTTGGCGAGGCGCGAGGTCACCCGAGCCCGGAGGGCTTCGGCCTCGCCGCGGCTACGAAGCTTGTGGTCGTACGTGCCGACCAGGTCCTCGGGGTGCAGCAGGCCGTGTTCCGCGGACAGGATCCTGATCCGCACCTGGTAGTTGGGGGCCAGGTGTTCGCGCAAGTGAGGCACCAGCGCGCCCTGGTACAGCTCCAGCGCCGGAGTCGGATCGGTGGTAACGAGCTTCTCGCGGCTGCAAGAGACGATGACCAGGCCCTGCTCAGGCTCGATGGCGGCGGCGAACGTCATGGTCGGCGCACCACCCGAAGCCCGATGCCCTCCGAGGCCAGCTCGGCGGGCGCGGCGTTGAGGAACGTTGACCGCGCGTACAGCGGAAGCGAGGCGTAGGACCCGCCACGCAGGACCGCCCCGTTGCCCATCGTCGAGCGAGCGGTCCACTCCCACACGTTGCCCGCTACGTCCAACAGCCCTTCAGGGGTCGCGCCGGCGGGGTGGGTGTCGACCGGACTCGTGGCGTCCAGCCCTGAGCCATTCAGGTTCGCCAGCTCCGGAGTCCACTCCTGATCGCCCCATGGCCAATGTCGGCCCGTGGGCCCGGCCGCCATCCACTCCCATTCCGCCGAGGTCGGCAGCCTGCCGCCCAGAGCGTGCGCGACCTGAACGGCCTGGTCGTGTTTGAGGCCGGTGACCGGGTGCAGGCTGCGTGTACTGGTGCGTCCGCCGCTCAGTTGGGCGTAGGTGATCGGGGTGCGTGTCCACAGCAAGGTGCCGATCTCGGCAGGTCGGGCGTCATCGCCGAACGCGCAAGTCCCACCGGGCACCTCGATCCACTCGACGTTCACCTCAGTCAGCCCCCGATCAGAAAGAGGTCTTCGACGTTCGCGCGTAGCCGCACTCGGCTCTTGGACTCGTTGGGACGGAGCCCGAACTCGGCGAGCGCGGCATTGATGACCGCGAAGGCGTCTCGTGCTCCTGCCTCATCGGCGGAGAAGACCGCGTAGTTGTCGGCGAACCGCACCACCCGCAATCCGTCCAGCAGCGCATCCGGCCTCGACAGCCGCAGGTTGATCAGCATCGGTGCGAGTCCCGACCCAGCAGCGATTGGATACGGCATCGCGGTCAACGCGGTGCGCATACGGCCGAGGAAGGTGCCGTCATGGACGTGGTGGGCACACCAGTCCACGACCTGGTCGACTGTGACGCCCTCGGACACCGAGGCCACGTCCACGTCAGCCACTGCGCGGAAACCGGCCTCGGCGTGGGCCGCGGCGGCCCGCAGCGCGGTGATGCGGTTGCGGCGAGGTCGGTAACCCGACACCCAGTCGCGCAGCACACGGGCTTCGAGGATCGGTTCGATGGCGTTGCGCAGTGCGCGGTGTACGAGCCGGTCGAGCAGCGTGGGGACGCAGACCACCATCGATTTACCCGTGTAGGTCGGGAACCGCACCTCCCGCAGCGGTCCTGGTCGCCAGGTGCCATCGGCCAGTTGGTCTGCCAGCCGAGGCAGCAGTTCGCCGGAGCGCCGACGCAACTCCGCCAGGGTCATCCGGTCCACGCCGGGCGCCGAGGTGCGCCGACCGCACTGCCTCAAGGCCGTTCGCAGGTGCTTCTCATCCAGCATCGGCATCAGCGAGTGCGCTTGCGGGCCGCGGGGTGGCGGCGCGGCACAGCGGTGCGCTAGCGTCGGCGCTGCTTGGGCGGCAGGCACGCTCCCCCGGTCACTGACGTCAGGCTCGCAACCCAACACGCGCGAGCTGTGACCCGAGGAAAGACGGCCCCGCTCAGGCCCGGCCCCGGAGGCGTCTACGTCCACGGTCGTCACGCCCCTCTACGCGGCCCGGTACACGGTGGGGTCGATGATGTCGTTGCCACGGAAGGCTTCCCGCCGTTCCGTACAGGTTCCGCAAGTGCCGCAGTGGACGTCTTGACCGCGGTAACACGACCACGTTCGCGCGAACGGCACCTCCAGTGCTTCCCCGACTCGTACGACGTCGGTCTTGGACAACGTCAGGAAAGGTGCGAGCACCTGGAAGTCCGGCACGAGTAGGCCCTCGTTGGCGGCCTGCACGCTGCGGGCGAACCGCTCGACGAATTCGGGCCTGCAGTCGGGGTAGATGGCGTGGTCTCCGGCGTGTGCGCCGAACGCCACCGCGTCGGCGCGGACGGAGGTCGCGACCGAGACGGCGATGTCGAGCATGATCGCGTTGCGGTTGGGCACCACCGTGGCCGCCATCGACTCATCGGTGTAGTGCCCGTCCGGTACCGCCACAGAGGTGTCAGTCAGCGCGCATCCGGTCAACAACGTGCCAAGGCTGGTCAAATCGATGATGCGATGTGGACTGTCGAGCAGCCGCGCGATCTCGGCGGCGTGATCGAGTTCGATGCGATGCCGCTGTCCGTAGTCGAACGACAGCAGCGTCAGGCGGGAGTGTCGGGCCGCCAGCCAGTAGGCCAGGACCGTCGAATCCAGTCCGCCGGAGGCGATCACGACGACGTGTTCGGGGTGCCTGTGCTCGGCCTGGGTAGTCGACATGCTCACCATGCCCGCGACAAGGTGCGCCGGACAGCACCGACGACGACTCCCCAGGTCGGCAACTCCAGGCCGGCCTCGGGCCACGCCAGCCAGCGCAGCCCACCTTCAGTGCAACCGAAGGCGGGCAACGGGATCGTCGTATCGGACTCATACCAACCGACCTGTATGGACATCAGGTCGGCGATGGTGGACTCCCGCATGCGCGTACGTGGCTGGGTCAGGAAGATCCAGTCGTCGGGCTTTGTGCCTGGAATGCCGGGCACGACGATGACCGGGGCCGTGAGAATCGCCTGGACGAGTTGATGGTTTACCTGGCCACCGAGCCCGGCCCGCATGACCAGCGCGTCCACGGTGTCACCCAGACGCAGCCGGACTTCGCCGGTCGACGGCTCGATGGTGGTCGGCCAGCTGAGAAACTTGGTGTACTTCGACTGCGAACTTTCGTGAGCCGCTTCACGCTGCTGAACGTCAGCTGCTGTGGCGGTGGACATGGTGTGCTCCTTAATGCAAGGGATGGTGCGGCGGAGCCAGAGCGCCTCAACGGGAAAACTCCAGCTCCGCCGTGATCGAGGAGGCGGTGGTGACACCGCGCGAGATCGCGCTGGACGACAGGCGGCGCGAGGCAGTTCAGGTCAGGCAACGTCAGGCAATGCTCGGAACTGCCTGGGAAGTGCCGAGTGAACGCGACGCCTTGATGTCGGCCACCTCATACGGCTTCGCTTTCTCGAATGAAACCCAGGCCGTGTGTGCCAACGGTCTTCAGCGCGTGCACGAGTACCGGCGACGGATGTTGGTGCGGTTCGCGCCAGTGCCTTCCAACGGGCGGCAACTTGGCAAGTCGGTGCCTGCCAGTAGAAGTCACATCGGAACGGCGGCGCTGCCGGAAGGCGCGGCACAGCAGGCAACTGACCAACACCACGGCGGCGACCGCGGTGATCACCGGGGCCAGCGGGATCATGCAATCTCACCTCGCAGGGCGGGGATCGCAGCGGAACCAGGTATCGGGGTCGTGATTCCGCCGCGACATGGCGGTGAAGCAGGGCGCCCCACGACGGCTGGGGGATGACCGCCGCTGTACTGCTTCACCGTGCTCGCCGTGCCGGTTCCCTCGGAGGCGCCAAGTCCACCGGGGGCCGGGGTGGCGGCCACCTCCTTGGCCTTGGTGAAGGCGGAGCGGAACTGCTCGGCCTCGGCAGCGTCGAGCGAGGCGGCCTCACCCGCAGGCGCCACCACTACGACCTCCGAGCCGCGCACGAGCACCGTCAGGCTCCGAGGGCGGCCGGCGACATCGCGGCACGTCACCGCCCAAGGTCCGCGGTCGTTCATCGTGCGTCACCGCCTCGTGCGGTGGCCCAACTCCGTACCCACACCGGCTGCACGAGGAAACGCGGCACAGCGAGCTTTGTTTGTGGGCATCGCGGAACCGAAAGCTCCGCGAATCGCTGGGAGAGTTTCATCATCTACTCCGATACTCAGCGAGTCCCGATTTACTTATGTCCCGAACTTCTGCTACTCCCATAGCGTCGAGCGTTTAGTCGTTCGCTCGGCGAAGCCGGGCGAACGGTGGGCTCTAACAGCAACGGTGCTGGTAGGACCGCTGCGAACCCGCCAATGCAGCTAAACGTCCGCCGCCCGACACGAACCAGAGCGCGAGCGCGGCGGCGATGGGGCGTGCACGGGGCGGCAGGTGTCGTGACCTGCGGAAATCTCGATCGGGCGTGGTTGTGCCGAACGGGTGAAACCGCGCAATACTCTGGGTACTGGCCGCAGAAATGCGAGACACCACAGGGCGGCCTGTGATAGTTGGCGCCCCTTTTGGGTGGTCGACCAGTGGTCATCGCGCGGTGCTCCGCGGGCAATGAAGATCGACTAGGGTGCAATGGCCTCGCTAGGTAAGCCCGGGCTTGACCTGGGCAAACGGCAGCGGGACGATCCTGGGGCTATCGGTGCGGACGGAGACGGTATGGCTGTGCGGCGACAAAGCCTCGCGGAACGTCGCGAAGCCCTGGGATACACACAGGAGACGCTCGCACAAGAGATGGGGGTCGACCGATCTACGGTTGCCCGCTGGGAGCGCGGCGTCCAATCACCTCAGCCGTGGATGCGGCCTACCCTGGCGAAGGCTCTTCAGCTGACACCTGCCAGCCTGGCCGCAATGCTGGGTGGAAGCGCCCCGGACCGCGCACTCGCTTCGGCAGTTGCTCCGGGAGACGCGGCGCGGTTGAGCGATCTCGACGGCGCGGAAGTCGTCGACAGCATCTTCACGACAGCTCAAGATCTGCAAATCGCCGACCGCCGAATCGGTGGGGGCGCACTGTATCCGTCAGTTGCGCACTACCTAACGCAGCAGATCGGGCCGCAGTTGATGTCACCCTCCCACGGAGTGTCGGTTCCTCGGTTGTTCGCAGCCGCCGCGTCAGTCACCGAGATTGCCGGATGGATGGCACATGACAGCGGGAACGACGCAAACGCGCGAAGGTACTTCGATCGCGCTTTCCGGTTGGCAATGGCAGGAGACGACCGGGCTCTGGCAGCGAACAGCTGCGCCTCGATGGCGCATCTGGCCATCGAGTTGCGGCAGCCCCACGACGCTGTCCGCATCGCCGTCGAAGGGCTCGGGCAAGCCACAGCTGCCTACGGCACCTCGCGTCTCGTCGCCCGACTGCACACAATGCGCGCCCGTGGTCTCGCCCTCATCGGTGACCGCGCCGGGTGCAGTAAGGCGTTGGAGGACGCCGAGAGCATCCTGGACGAAGCGACGGCGGAGCAACCCGCCCAATGGATCGCCGCGTTCGACGAAGCGTCACTCGCAAGCGAAGCCGCGCTGTGCTTCCTGCAACTGGCGGAACTCGATGAAGCCGAGCGCCGTGCCCGCGAGGTCATCCGACTGCGGTCAGGCGATCGGGTCCGAAGCCGGACCTTTGCCCAGCTCACCCTGGCCAACGTTCTGGTGCATGCGGGCCGGGTTGACGAGGCAGCGGCGATCGGCCACGAAGCTTGCAGCACGACCGTCTCATTGAGCTCAGCCAGGGTTGTCCACCAGCTCCGTGCCCTCGGCGGCGTGCTCAGCCTCGCGCCGCGGTCGAGGCAGGTCTCGTCGTTTCTCGCCGCGTTGGCCGGCCTATCCGCCACCTCGGGTGAACACAACGGCGCGGTCTCGTCGTGGCCGGTATGACCGACGACGAGGCACGCTTCGCCTACCTGGCGGAAGGGAACGCCAAGCAGGCACGCAAGCGTGTGGCCGCCGACCTGCTGATCCGTGACGAAGCCGGACGCATCCTGGTGGTAAATCCGACCTACAAGGAGAATTGGGACCTGCCTGGCGGTATGGCGGAAAGCAATGAACCGCCGAGGGCAGCAGGCGAGCGCGAGCTGACCGAGGAACTCGGGCTCACCGTGGTCGCTGGCCGCGTCCTCGTTCTGGACTGGATCGGACCTCACGGGCCGTGGGACGACCAATTGGTGTTCATCTTCGACGGAGGCACGCTGTCTGCCACGCAGGTGGAGACCATCAGCATCTCCGATCCAGAGATCAGCGACTTCGCGTTCGTCGAACTTGCCGAGGCGAAGGCCATGCTGCGGCCCGACATGGCGCAACGACTGGCCCGTGCTCACGATGCCCTCGCCACAGGCGCCACAGACTATTCCGAGTGACACGCCCGGCTCCAGCGCGGGAGAGGCGTTGCCAAGAGGCGGTCGACAGACCGACCGTGGACGACGTCAATTCGTCGGTTGGATGAGCAAGGCGGCGAAGGCACCGATGATCAGGAACGGACCTAGCGGCACGTCACGGCCAGGCTCCGATCGCCGAGCGATACGCAGCACGAGCAGAGCGACGGCAGCGCTGAACCATCCGAACAGCGTGCCGCCCAGAACCGTCGACCAGCCAGCCCACCCGAGGGCAAGGCCCAGAAGGGCACCGAGCCGGAGGTCTCCTCCGCCGAGTTGGCCAGGCTGAAGGAAATAGAGCGCTCCGTAGAACGCGAGGAGCGCGAGCATGCCGGCCGCGGAGCGGATGAGCGGGTACGCGTCGCGGTTGAGGACGGCGGCCAGGCTGAACAGCGCGGCCAGGATGATTCCGCTGGGCCAGATCAGCTTGGTGGGCAGCGTGCGGGAGTTCCAGTCCACCGCGGCGAGCAGAACACCGGCAGCGGCAAGCCAGGAGTAGGCGAACAGGTCAGGTTCCGCGCCGATGCGCCAGGCGAGGACCGAGAACAGGGCGGCGGTGACCACTTCCAGCAGGGTTGGTGGCGCCAGCCGCTCGCCCTTCGCTGGGAGGATCGAGCTCCGTTGGACGGCCATACGCAGGACGCTGGCAAGTGCGAGCCCGACCAGGCCCCAGCCGGCGATGCTGACCGGCGTCACCGTGGATCTCGTGCCGCTCGCCGGTTCGCACGAGTGACGGAGTTTGCCAACGATCTACCCCCTGTAGCCCCCTGATTACGGCCTTCCGGTGTAGCGAACCTACTACTCAGCGCCATTTGGACACGCTGTCATTAGCCCATTCGGGTGAATTTTGCCCTGTTTTTGCTGTTCCGACACTTGTGTCCCTTCATAGGGACATTGCGGTCTCCTAGGGGGCGCCAGGTAGACGTGAGGAGTACCACACTAGATCGAAAGGAATTTTCGCAGATCCGAGGGGGTGCACGTGGTCGGGGGCAACGTACACGGCCGCAACGGCCGGCGCAGGGTGGGACTGGCAGTAGTTGGACTCGCGGCGCTGACGTTCGCGGCCTGTAGTTCGAACTCGTCTTCGACGCCTGGGGGCACGACTGGGGCGGCAACGCCGCCATCGACGACCAGCGCTCCGCCGTCGTCGGCTTCTCCGGCGGACACGGCACGTCAGCAGGCGACGGCTGCCTACACGGGCATGTGGCGGCAGATGGCCAAGGCCGGTGAAACCGCCGACTGGCAGTCGCCTGAGCTCGCGAAGTACGCGACCGGCGACGCGCTCGGGGTGATCAACCGCAGCCTGTACACGGACCATCTCAACGGTGTCGTGACGAAGGGCGAGCCGAAGACGAACCCCCAGGTGTCCAAGGTGGATCCGCCGGACAACCCGACCACGGTCATGATCTCGGACTGCGGAGATGACAGCGGCTGGCTGAAGTACAAGAACGGCCAGTTGGTCAACGACACACCGGGCGGGCGACGCTCGATCACCGCGGAAGTCAAGAAGCAGCAGGACGGCACGTGGAGGGTCACCCGCTTCGCAGTAGAGGCGGTGGGCTCGTGTTGAAACGTTTAGGAGTCGTTGCCGGCCTGTCTGCGGCCGTGCTCGTGGCGACCGCGGTACCCGCGTTCGCGGACGGCGGCTGGGGATTCACCGACTGCAGCCAGTACCCCAACCCTGGTTGCGAGCTCGGCGCAGGCAAGAACCCTCGGCCTGGAACCGGAAACCAGGGCAACGGAAACGGCAAGCCCAGCAACCCTGGCCAGACCAATCCCGGCACGGGGCAGGCCAACGCCAACGGCGACACGATCATCGGCGGCAACAACAATCTGGCCCAGTGCGGCTATGAACGCAGTGACTATCAGGGCCCGCCACCGGGAGGCGCGCAGCCGGCGGCCTTCCACGTGCCGCCCAAGTCGGGTGCGGTCACCGCGGTGCCCGCGGTGTACCGGCCGCAGAGCGCGCCGGCCACCGCGCAGTTCGCGGTCGCGCAGCCGCGGTTCGCGCAGGCCCAACCGCCGTCCGGCGCTTGGTACGTCTACAAGTGCACCGGGCCCGGCTTCGCGGATGCGCTGTACCGGCCGCCGGTGTGGATCACGGACGGCCAGCCCGGCCCGGTGCCGTTGCCGTCGCCGGCTGAGCTCGCGGCGCAGGCGCGGAACCAGCTGCGGCTTCCTACTCCGAAGATCAAGGCGAACCCGGCTGGCGACCAGTTGGTCAGCCTGCCGACGTGGTTGTGGCTGGACCGCAGCAGTTGGGGTGACGTTTCGGCCACCGCGTCGGTGCCGGGCGTGTCGGTGACTGCGGTCGCGAGGCCGACCTCGGTGACGTGGTCGATGGGTGATGGCGGCTCGGTGACCTGTACCGGCCCTGGCTCGCCGTTCCCTGCCGGTGGTGATCCGAAGAGCGCCTCGCCGGATTGCGGCTACACCTACAAGACGTCTTCAGCCGGGCAGCGCGCGGACGCGTTCCCGGTGACCGCCACGGTGAATTGGACCGTGACGTGGTCGGGCGCGGGCCAGGGCGGCACGTTCCCGAACATGACGACCTCGGCCTCGGTGGCGTTCCGCGTGGCGGAGAGCCAGGGAATCGCGACCGGCTGAGCGAAGCCTCCCGCCTCATGAGGGCGGGCGTGCACAACGAAACACCCTGTTGCGAACAAGGCACGTCGAACACCCGAGTCGACGCGTCGCGATGGCGTCATGCCTGAAGGAGGTCGGTGGTGACCACTACCGCAGGTTCGACCAGCACGGACACGACGGCGCAGAAACCGGCGTCGCCGAACGCGTGGGCCGGTCGTGACGGCAAGACTCCTTCGCGTTTGAGCGGCAGCGGCCGGCGACGCAGCGTGCCCTACCTGTTGCTCGGTGTTCTGCTGGTCCTGGTGTGCGCGGCCGGCGGTGTGTTCGCCGGAATACAGCTGGGTGACCGGGAAAGTGTGCTCGCACTGGCCCGTCCTGTTGCCGTGGGCCAAGTTCTGACGGCGCAGGATCTCAAGCAGGTTAGCATGGCCGCGGACTCCGGCATGGACGTGATGCCCGCATCGGCTGCGTCCACAGTGGTGGGTCAGCCGGTTGCGTTCAGCCTGCCCGCTGGCTCGCTGGTGACCCGTTCGGTGCTCGGCGCACCGCAGATTCCGTTGCAGGGCAAGGCAATCGCTGCGGTGGGGCTGAAGCCGGGACAGTTCCCGCCCGACCTGTCGCCGGGTACCACCGTCGCGGTGCTCACGACTCCAGGGCAGGGCACAACGACCGGAACGTCGACCGGTTCCGGGCAGACGTCGTCGTGGACCGCGGTGGTGACGAGCATTGCCACGCGCGAGACCGAGCAGACCACGGTGGTGTCGCTGCAACTGTCCGAATCGGACGCTCGCGCATTGGCCTCGGCTCCGGCGGGGCAACTCAGTCTGGTCGCGATCGCGGGAGGAGGCCGCTGATGCTCATCGCCGTCTGCTCGCTGAAAGGGTCGCCGGGTGTGACCACCCTGGCGACCGCGCTCGGGGCCCGTTGGCCGGGCCAGGAGAACCCGATCGTGGTCGAGGTCGACCCTGCCGGCGGTGACCTGATGGCCCGCTTCCGGTTGCCCGACACACCGGGTCTGGTCAGCTTGGCCGCGGCGGCACGAGGCCGCAGCGGTGCCGATCCGAATCTGCTCGTCCAGCACACGCAGCGTCTCCCCGGTGGCCTGCGGGTGGTGCTCGGCCCGGTCGGTGCCGAACAAGCTCGCGCCGCCCTGACGGTGCTGGCCTCGGGCCCGTCCTCGCCGCTGCGTCGGGCCACAGACCAGCCGGAGACCACGGTCATCGCCGACTGCGGCCGGGTCGATCCGGACTCACCCGCTTTCCCGATCATCCGCAGCGCGGACGCGATGCTGCTGGTCGCCCGCCCACATGACGACGAGCTCGCGCACGTCGCGCTCAAGCTGCAGGCCGCCCAACAGTGGTCACGACGCCCGTGCTTCGTCCTGGTCGGCGACGGCTACCCGACCGCGGAGGTCTCCCAGGCGCTGCGCATCCCGGTGATGGGTCGCGTGCCGCGCGACGACAAGGGCGCCGCGGTGCTCGGTGGCCAGGGCACCGGCCGACGTGGGCCCGACAAGTCCGCGCTGGGGCGGGCTGCCGCCAGGATCGCGCTCAACCTTTATGCGCACGGGCACCAGCCGACCGGCAACGGCGCCCGTGCCCCGCACCTGCGGCTGGCAGTTCCGGGTGAGCCGGTCTCGGGTGCGGCGCTGCAACCGCTCGGGCCGCAAACCCGTAACGGGGCGACGCCATGACGCGGCCTGACGTCGGTGATCCGCGCCTGGCGGCGTCGACCAACGGCGCCGGCCCGAACCTGGCTGCCCAGCACACGCCTGGACCGGCGGATCTGCCACACCGGCCCGCCGGGGAAGCCGCCGCGGTGGAACGGCTGCGGCAGCACCTGCGCGAGGAGTTGTCCACCCAACTCAGCAGGCGCATCCGGGCTGATGAGACTGCCGGCCGCCCGCCGATGGACGCCCCAGCACGCCGCCGGCTGGCCGAGGCGATCCTGACCGACGCGGCCGAGGCGCACGCCCAAGCCGAGCTGCGCAACTCCGCCACCGGCGGGATGCTCGTGGCGCCCGAGGTCGAGCAGCGCCTGATCCGCCAGGTCCTCGACGAGGTCTTCGGCCTGGCCGGTCTGGAACCGCTGCTGGCCGACACCGACATCGAGAACATCAACATCAACGGCGACCGTGTCTTCGTCAAGTACGCCGACGGCCGCCGCAAGCGGTTGCCCCCGGTGGTCGGCTCGGACACCGAGCTGATCGACCTCATCCGCGACCTGGCGACCCGCTCCGGGGTGGAGGAGCGCCGCTTCGACCGCGGCAGCCCGATCGTGAACTTCCAGCTGCCCGGTGGCGAGCGTGTCTCGGCGGTCATGGCGGTCACCGCGCGCCCGTCGGTGTCGATCCGCCGGCACCGGTTCGCCAAGGTCACGCTGGCCGAGCTGCGCGAGAACGGCACCATCGACGTCGCGCTGGAGAGCTTCCTGAAGGCCCTGGTGCGGGCCAAGCGCAACGTCCTGGTCACCGGCGGCACGGCGATCGGCAAGACCACCCTGCTGCGCGGCCTGGCCTCGGCCATCCCGTCGTGGGAGCGGCTGATCACCATCGAGGACGTCTTCGAGCTCGGCCTCGGCGAGGACGCCGAGGCGCACCCGGATGTGGTGGCGCTGCAGGCCCGCGAACCGAACATCGAAGGGCAGGGCGAGATCTCGCTGTCGGACCTGGTGTGGCAGTCCCTTCGGATGAGCCCGGACCGGGTCATCGTCGGCGAGGTTCGCGGCCCGGAGGTCATCCCGCTGACCAACGCGATGTCCATGGGCAACGACGGCAGCATGGGCACCCTGCACTCCTCCAGCAGTCAGGGTGCGTTCACCAAGCTGGCTGCCTACGCCGTGCAAGGCCCCGAGCGGTTGCCGATGGAAGCGACCAACCTGCTCGTCGCCGCGGCGCTGCACTTCGTGGTGCACCTGGAAAAGCCCCGCGACGACCCGAGCAAGCGCGTGGTGTCCTCGATCCGGGAAGTCGTCGGCGCCGACGGCGCACAGATCATCAGCAACGAGGTCTGGCGCCCCGGCCCGGACCTGCGCGCCGTACCGGGCGCGCCGCTGCGCACCGACACCGTCGGCCTGCTCGTCGAGGCCGGCTACGACCCGGACCTGTTCGAGCGGCGCGAAGGGTGGTGGACGCCATGACCACGACCGCCGCCCTGTTCGGCCTACTCGGTGCCGGTGTGGCCGTCGGTGTCCTGCTCATCGCCGCCGGACTGCGCGGCCGACCCGCCCGTCCGGCGACGCCGTCGCGGCTGAGCGCCTGGCTGGCCGCCCGGCATGACCGCAAGCGGGTTGGCTGGCTCGTCGTGGCCGTGCTCGCCGGCTTGGCCGTCGGCGCGGTCACCGGCTGGGTGGTCGCCGCCATCCTGACCGCGCTCGCCGTCGTCGGCCTGCCGCGAATCCTCGGCTCGAACGTCGACCACAAGCGCCACCTCGAACGCATCGAGGCGATCGCCGGGTGGACCGAGATGCTGCGCGACACCCTGGTGGCCGCGGCCGGTCTGGAACAGGCCATCCTCGCCACCGCCCCGGCCTGCCCCGAGGCGATCCGCGAGGAGATCACCGAGCTCGCCGTCCGGCTGGAGCGCGGCGAACGCCTCGCACCGTCGCTGCGCCACCTCGCCGACCAGCTGCGCGACCCCACCGCGGACCTGGTGATCTCCGCGCTCGTGCTGGCCGCGGAGCACCAGGCCCGGCAGCTGGCCGACCTGCTCGGCGAACTCGCCAGCGAGGCACGCGAGCAGGCGTCCATGCGGATGCGCGTCGAGGCCGGCCGCGCCCGTACCCGGACCAGCGTGCGCGTCATCGTGATCACCACGCTGTCCTTCGCGATCGGGCTGGTGCTGCTCAACCGCGGCTACCTCGCCCCCTACGACTCCGCGTTCGGGCAAATCATGTTGCTGTTCGTCGGCGCGCTGTTCGCGGCAGCTTTTGCTTGGCTGGCAAGGATTGCGCGGATGCGTGAGCCGGAGCGCTTCCTCACGGAGCTGGCCACGATCCGGCCCCACGACGCCGACGTGGACGTCGATGACTTGCTCACCGGGAAGGGGGCGTCGTCATGATCAGCGCGTTGTTGTGGGGCGCCGGGCTCGGCGTCGGCTTGTGGGCGCTCGTGATCTACGTGTTCCCGCCGAGGCCGCCGCTGCGCGCTCTGGTCGACCGGTTGCACGCGACGCCCGCGCCGCCACCGATCCTCACCGCGGACTCCGACGGCTGGGCGTTGCGCGTGGGCCGGCCGTTCATCAAGCCGTTGGCCGCACTCGGGTTGCCCAACCGCAAGCTGCGCAACGACCTCGCGGTCACCGGCAAGAGCATCGAGCACCACCTGGCCGAGAAGGCCACGCTGGCGCTGACCGGGCTGTTGCTGCCGATCCTGATGCAACTGCTGCTCGTCGTAGCCGACGTTGGTCTCGGCTGGGAAGTCCCCGCGGTCGCGAGCCTGCTCTTCGCGCTCGGTGGATTCCTGTTGCCGGATATCAGCGTGCGGCAGGAAGCCGAGCGGCGGCGCTCGACCTTCCGGCACGCGCTGTCGGCCTACCTGAACCTGATCCGGGTCCTGCTGGCCGGCGGCGCCGGAGTCGACGGCGCGCTGTCGGACGCGGTCGGCATCGGCAAGGGCTGGGCCTTCCAACAGCTGCGCCGCGCGCTGGTCACCGCCAAGCTGACCCGCACCACACCGTGGTCGACCCTCGGTCAGCTCGGCACCGAGCTCGACGTGCATCAGCTGTCCGAGCTAGCCGCCTCGGTCAGCCTCGCCGGCACCGAAGGCGCCCGCGTTCGCGCCAGCCTCGCGGCCAAGGCCGCGGCGCTGCGCACCCGTGAACTCACCGACGCTGAAGGCGAAGCGCAAGCAGCCACCGAACGCATGAGCCTTCCCGTGGTGATGCTGTTCGGCGGATTCCTGATTTTCATCGGGTTCCCAGCCCTCGCGAGCGTGCTGGGAGGTCTCTGAGTTCCACAAGAACTGTCCATACCGGACCCCGAACCACGGGGGAGAAGCTGATGTTCACCGAAGTTCAGATCCTCATCGCCCGCATCCGGGGCGAGCTGGAGCGGCTGCGCCGCGACGAGGCGGGCTACTCCACCGAAGCGGTCGTGGTCACCGCCCTGCTGGCGGCGCTGGCCATCGCGGTCATCGCGATCATCGTCATTAAGGTCACCCAGAAAGCCAACGGCATCAACCTGTAGGCCGGTGACCACAATGCCTCGACGCCCCAGCCGACCCCGCACGCCGAACACACGCGAGCGTCCACACCGGACACGTGTGCGGGCGGCGCTGCGCCGGCTGCGGACGGATCAGCGTGGCGCCGGCACGGTCGAACTCGTCATCGCCACGCCCCTGCTGTTGCTGCTGATCCTGTTGATCGCGCAGTTCGCGCTCTACATGCACGCCACCCACATAGCCCAAGCCGCCGCCTCCGAAGCCCTGTCCGCAGCACGCGTGTACGGCGGCAGCACTGCCGCGGGCAATGCCGAAGGACAACGAGTCCTCACCCAACTCGGAAGTGGCCCGCTGCAAGGAACATCGGTCAACGTCCAGCGAGGACCGAACCAAGCATCCGTGACGGTCACCGGAACCGTGATCAACGTGATTCCGTTCGCGACCTTCACGGTGCACGCCGAAGCCGTTGGGCCCGTTGAGAAATTCACCCCGCCGACCGGTGCAGGGGCGGTGGCACCATGACTGCGGCCCGCCGTCTTCCCGCGTTCGCGCGCTCGATGCGCGCGAGTATTCGCGCGCTGCGCCGGGACGAACGAGGCTCCGCTGCGGCCGAGCTCACTCTACTGACCCCGCTGCTGATCCTGCTGCTGTTGTTCGTGGTGTTCTGCGGTCGGCTGGCCGACACCAAGCTGCGGATCAACGACGTCGCGCACCAAGCGGCCCGCGCCGCCACCCTGGCCCGCACCCCATCGCAGGCCACCGCCAACGCCCAAGCCACCGCCAGCGCAGCCCTGGCGTCCGCGGGGATCACCTGCCAGTCGTTGTCGGTGTCTACCGACACTCAGGGACTCAAGCCGGGCTCCACGGTGACCGTCACCGTGTCCTGCAGCGTCGGCCTCGGGGACCTGACCTCGCTCGGCGTGCCCGGCAGCCGGACGTTCCAATCCAGCTTCTCCTCCCCGGTCGATGTCTGGCGCGGCACCGCCCCCAACGCCCAAGCGGGAGGTGCGCCATGAGGGTGGCCGCATCGCTGCGCCGCCGAACCGGCCGGCTGCGCGAAGACCAGGACGGCCGGGTGACCGCCTTCGTCGTCATCATCGCCCTCGCCGCGCTGCTGTTCGCCGGGCTCGTGCTCGACGGCGGGCTCGCCCTGGCCGCCAAGGTCCGTGCGATGGGCGAGGCGCAGGAAGCCGCGCGGGCCGGCGCCCAGGAAATCGACCTGACCGCCTACCGCACCGACGGCACCCTGCGCCTGGTCCCACACCAAGCCAGCGCCGCGGCCCGCAGCTACCTCGCCGCCGCCGGCCACACCGGCACCGTCTCGGTCGCCGGCACCACCGTGAACGTGACCGTCAGCATCGACCAGCCGACCCAGCTGCTCGGGCTGGTCAGCATCGGCTCAATCACCGTCACGGGAACCGGGCAGGCCCAACCGCAACGCGGAATCTCCGGAGTACTCCCATGACGACCTTCACATGCTCGTACCCAGTTCAGTGCCACACCGGGGAAGGAGACCAGGATGGCGACGACTGAAGAGATCGAACGCCGCGTCGAGCAAGCCGACGCGGCCCGCAGCGCGAAGCGGGCAGCTGCTGCCAAGCGCGTCGGTGAACTCGCACTGCTGCGGGCAGAGGTGGCCGAGAAACTCGGCGACGTCGAGCGAGAACTCGGCGACGTCCTCGCTGAGTCCAGCGACGTCATCAGCGTTGACGAGCTGGCCAAGTTCACCGACGTACCGGCCACCGACCTCACCCAGTGGCTCAACGGCCGCAAGACGACTCGCCCCAAGCGCAAGCGGTCTACCGCCGGCACCGCCACCGCGAAACGGGACGCGAGCCAAGCATCGTCCACATCGAACCCGGCGCCGACCACCCAGCAGTCCGCGTCACCCGAGCTCGCCGGACCTCGCAACGGCGCGGCGGACACCTCCACCCGGATTCCCACGCCGGTGACATGACGCCGCTTGCTCCGCTGGCGACCGCGGAGCCGTAAACCTGTACGTCCAAGGAATCGAGCACGCCATGACCGCACACTCGCACTCCCCTCACCGAAAGCCGATACGGCCGAGGACAGGCCGCCCCGCGTGGTGGGCACTGGCCGCGGTGCTCCGGTTCGTGCGCGGTCTGCTCGCCCTCGTCGTCCTGCTCGCGCTCGTGGCGGGCCTGCCCTGGGCCCTCGTGCACTTCGTGGGGTGGCCCCTGCCTGACGACGTGCCGACGTGGGACGAGATCCAGGCGACGCTGCTCAACCCGATGAGCGCGCAGTTCCTGCTCAACACCCTGGCGGTGCTGTGCTGGATCGTCTGGTTCTTCTTCGCGCTCGACGTCCTGCGCTGCACCGTCGACGCGGCGCGCGGGATCACCTGGCCGCAGGTCCGCCCGCCTGGCCCGCTGCACGGGCTCGCCGCGGCTCTGATCGGCACCATCGTGCTGACCCTGCTCGGCAACCGGACCCCGTACACGGCTCCCACCCCGGCCACCGCAGTCTTGGCCGCCGATCTCACGCCGGTCGCCGTCGTCGCACCGCTGACCCCAGGCCCGACCGCGCAGGCCGCGGCTCCGCAGGCGGCCGTCGTCCCGGCCGCCACGTTGGTGGTCGATCGGGCAGCGCCGGCCCCGCCGGGCATGGTCCAGGTCACCGAGGAGGTCCGGCTCCCCGAGGACGGGATCTACGACAGCCTGTGGCGGGTCGCCGAACGCATCTACGGTCCCGGCGGCGGAACCCGGTGGCCTGAGTTGTTCCAGCTCAACCGCGGCGTGGAGCAGCCCGACGGCCGCGCGCTGACCCAACCCAACCTCGTGCGCCCCGGCTGGAAGATCACCGCCTACATCCCGGCCCCGCCCGAACAACATCCTCCCGGCGAGCAGCAGCCGCAGGTGCCGCCGCCGCAGCCGCCACCTCCTCCGACGAGCACTGCACCGACCACGCCTCCGTCAACACAGCCCGCGCCGAACACGACCCCGGCGCCGGCCACGGCGGACGAGGCCGGCCAGCACCACGACGACCAGGCCGAACCGGGGCTGGACCTGCTGACCGGCGTGTTCGTCAGCCTTGGCCTGGCCGGAGCGATCACGACGGCCATGGTGTCGGTCCGGATGTGGCGCCGACGCCGCTACCGCATCGGCAGCGGCGACCGCGCCGACCTGCAGCGCCCGATCGCGCCCGTGGTCCGCGCCCTGCGGGCCGCCTACGACCAGGACGACGGCGACCGCAGGCCCGTAGACGACGTGGAGTTCGTCGACCTCGCGCCGGCCCCACCGCGGATCCACATCACCGCCGCCGGGGACCTGGAACCCGACGACAAACCAGTCCCCGTACCGGCGAAGGTCGGCGTGCGGGGCGGTCGCGAACTCGCCCTGAACCTGGCCAGCACCCGCGGCCTCGGTCTCGCCGGACCTGGCGCCACCGCCGCTGCCCGCGCGCTGCTGCTGCACCTGCTCACCGAACAGCAGCCCGGCGACGGCATCCGCGTGCTCGTCCCCGCCGACGACCTGCACCTCGTCTTCGACGGCACCGACGTCGAGAACCTGCCGTCCACCGTCCACGTCGTCGCCACGCTCGACGCTGCCCTCGACGAGATGGAAGCGGCCCTGCTCACCCGGACCCGCCACGCCATCGAGCAGACCGAAACCCGACTCACTCCGGCCTCGCTCGTGCTGCTCGCCAGCCCCACGCCCCACGCGGAACGCCGCCTGCAAGCCGTCCTCGACAACGGCTCGACTCTCGGCCTGGCCGGCGTGCTCCTCGGCCAATGGCGCCCCGGCGCGACCGTGCGCGTCCGCCACGACGGCACCGTCAGCGCGACCAGCCCTGGCCTCGGCGACGCCCTCGCCGACACACGCCTGTTCAGCCTGCCCTCCACCGATGCCACCGAACTGCTTGCCGTGCTCCGCGATGCTGAAGGCCCCGCCGACCTGGCCACACCCGACCACGCAACCAGCGGCTTCACCGGCGACGAACTCGCACCGCCCGCAGACGATCACGACGTTGCACCCACGCCGCCCGTCCCCGAGCAGCGCTCGGTCGACGAGATGACCCAGCTCGAATCCACCCGCCCGCCGGAACAGGAAGACAACCAGCAGACCCCACCGGCCCCGAGCCTGCAACTGCTGGACGTCCACCCCATCCCCGTGGACGTCCCGCCGAAGGCCCCGGCCGCAGCCACCCCGGACGACACCGACGAGCGCCGCACGGCCGCCGAGGACGTCAAGCCGGCCGCCGAGCAGGCACCGGCCGCCGAGGAACCCCGGAAACCGGACAACGGTGACGTGGCAGCACCGCAAACCCCGCTGGTTGTGCGTGTGCTGGGACGCCTGCACCTGGCCCTGCGCGGCGACGAGGGAGAACGCGAGCTCAGTGGCGCGCTGACACCGAAGCAACGGGAACTGCTCGTCTACCTCGCGCTGCACCCCCACGGCGTCCGCCGCGAAGTCCTCAACGAGGCCGTCTGGCCCGACAGCCGGCCACCGCGGCCGTACAACTCGTTCCACAACACCCTGTCCATGTTGCGCCGCGCGCTCACCGACGCCACCGACGGCAGGATCAACAACCTCGTCGTCAACGACGACGGCCGCTACCAGCTCAACGACGAACTCGCCGTCGTCGACTACTGGCAGCTCCAGCACGCCCTGCAGGCGCCCCGCCCACCCGACGCCGCGGCCCAGGCCCAGCTGCACGACGCCGTCGAGCTCTACCAGGGCGACCTCGCCGAGGACCTGCTCGTGCCCTGGATCGAACCGGTCCGCGAGGCCACCCGACGCGACGTCCTGGACGCGCTCGGCGCCCTGATCCGCGCGCACGGCGACAGCGCCCCAGAAACCATGCTCACGCTCCTGGAACGCACCCGGAAGCTCGACCGCTACAACGAGGGCGTCTACCGCGACATCATCCGCACCCAAGCCCGCCTCGACCAGTACGCCGCCATCCCCCGCACCCTCGCGCTGCTGACCACCACGCTCGACGAGATCGGCCAACATCCCAGCCCCGACACGCTCAACCTCGCCGACTTCCTCCAACGCCGCGGCAGCACTCGGCGGCCGGTCTCCACCGACAACGCCGCGGCCAGCTGAACCGCGTCCGCCAGTGCAGCGGTAGCTCAGTCAGGCTGATCCTCGTCGTCCTGCGGCTGATCGCCGTCGTCCGGCGCCTTCTGCAGGCGCTCGATCAGATCGAGGTTCTCTTCCGCCCAGTCGATCAGAGGCCGCGCCCGGACCAGCAAATCCGCGCCCGCGGGCGTCAGCGAGTACACCACCGACCGCGGAAACGTCCGTTCCTCGACCCGGTCCACCAGGCCGGCGGTCTCCATCCTTCGCAAGGTCCGGCCCAATGCCCGGCTCTGAATCTTGCGGACCAACCCGGTCCACGGATCGAACGTGGTCATCTCCTGGATGGCGGCATGAAGCTCGTTGTAATGCAGCGGCCCAGCATTCAACGCCACCAGAATGTGCGTGATCCATTCCCCGTTCAGCACGTGACGGAGATCCCGCGACCGCGCTAGGTACCTAGCGTCCCCCGTTACCATGTACGCCCCCATAATCGTTCGTGACGGCTCGCCTACACTCCGCCCCCGCGGCACAGGCGAGCCCTGAAATTCAAAGTGAGAATCGCCTCCTTTCTGGCCAGAGGGCGTATAATCGTCTCCGTCATCGGCCACCTCGGTTGATCAGTGTCAAGGTTGTCAACGCTACGTCAAACGGGGTACCCGGTGCAGCGTATTTCTACTTAGGACGAACCGGCGTCACCACACCGAGTGACCAACTAGTAGATCAACAGTACGATCAGTGATCACCTCGTAGTGTCCTGGTCACCTACCGGACGACGGTCCGATTCAACTGCCTACTAGAGCGGTAGCCCTCCGAGTCCGCGAACTGCCTGGTCACCGGCCCCGCAGGGGCTACCGATGTAACGCCCGACTCGGTGGCCGGCAGGCACATGAACAGTCGACTTGGGTGGGTGGTCACCTGCCGTTACTCGTGACCCCGTGGTCCCCCTGGTTGCGCTGGTCACCATCCATCCGTACCCCACTTCCCGCTGTCTGATCGTCATGCATTGCCCGCATCTCGCTGCTCTGTTCGTTACGGTGGCAGCCTCCTGCTGTGCAGTCGCCGCTGATCAACTTGACTCGAATTCGACGCTGTATCAATTTGCATCGGATTGCCACTTGCGCTTGACAATCACAATTTCGACGGCGTGTCAATACTCAAACTTTGTTTGAGTTCTCTCGGGGTGAATCGCATGAGCCGAAAGCTGGATTAAACATGCTCGCGATTCACCATTTCTCGGCACTTCGCCATTCATAAACCCAGAAAAGCAAGAGATGAGCTGTCCGCTCCGCTGGGCTCCGCCGTGCCGGCTGCTGTCCGCTCCGCTGGGCTCCGCCGTGCCGGCTGCTGTCCGCTCCGCTGGGCTCCGCCGTGCCGGCTGCTGTGGCTCTTCTATGCCCCGGTTTGGGCAGTGGAGACCGAGAGGCCCGGCTGACGCTGCGCAACTCTGACCAGCCGTTTTGCACCGCAAGGTCACGGAACGGTAACGACGGGGCCTCTTGGGCTTGCAAAGTGTGGACCCAAGATGTGTACTTCTACATGTCGACTCCACACCAGGAAGTAAACGGATCGAACCGAGAGGGTGAGGACCAGGGCACGGCGTCCCTGCGAGCTCTCCGATTCGGTCAGTACCTCCTTCCGGGTGTCGAGATGACAGTAGTCCCGTAAAGCGCGGGCAACGGCTTGGGCCGTGCGGACAGCAGCGAAACCGTGCAGAGCAGCGTGAAGAACGACGCGTAGCCAAACGCGCATTTCTAGTCTGGAATGCGTAGTAACTGCGCTTGCAGCTTCGCGACGTAAAGTTCTTGCTATAAAGCGGAGAAGCGCGCATAAATGGCATGCCTGCCACAGGTGTGTCCCCAAGATAAGTCAATGGTGGTCCAGCACCGAAAAACGTCGCAACGTGTAGGCGTTCGAGGTTGTTTTAGGCGGTTGCCGACATTGGGTTTCTCTGGCTTGAGAGCGTCACTCTCGCCTGCCCATAGCACGCCAAACCCTTACGGGCATGGTTCCTTGCGTTGCGCGCTAGACATAACGGCTTATCCCAACAGTGTTTTAGAGATTCAGGGAATGTGCCATCGAAACGCGCAACCCTCACCCGTGAGTAGTGCCGTATTGCCCGGATACAGGATCTGTCCCCTTTGCGGAGATCTCACAACGGCGAGGGTTGCGCGTTTCGGTGCCAGTTCACAACTGGCCTGAATCGCTGCCAGTCAACCACTTTCGCACACGAAATGGAGTACCGCCATGACTACGACTCTGATCGATTGGTCCGCCCGGATTAGCGCCATGGCGGACGCTCTGTCCGTTCCGGATGGCGGATTTTCCGTCAACCCGAGCGACGGTTCCGACATCAGCACGGGCTATGCGGTTGCCGTACATCCGGAACACGAACGCGTTTTCGACGGTTCCGTGACCAGTAACGATCTTCACGAGTACATCGCGCAAGCAAAAGACGCTCTTTCGCTACCCGGTCGCGTTCTCGGTGGGTAGCGCGACCCTGCGACCGGTCGCGTCTACCTGGACGTTTCCGTCGTGACCGCGGACCTGTCCGACGCAATGACCCTCGCGCGGGAAACCGCACAGCTCGCCGTTTTCGATTTTTCCGCCATGGAATCCATTCCGGTCACGGTCGCGGCGTGAATCAAGGAGTGAAAACCGATGAGTGCAGTCATTGTCATGATCAGCGACGGGCAAGCGCGACGGATTGCGTCCGATTGGCACGACGGTATGTCGTCCGCTCTGTATTCCTTCGCGTCATCGGGTGCGATTGACCTTGACCGCGTACGGGACGAGATCTCCCGCGAGCTGTGGCAATTGGACGTCGGAGAAGTGCGACGCGAATTGCTCGCCCTGGACAAGTACGTACGAACGGCCGGCGCGCGTCCCGCGCAATCGGGATGGTCCCGCTTGTGGGACGACTCGCCGGTGACCGTGAATCACACCTAAGAGGACTGAATTGTCATGCCTGCCCCCAGCGATCACCCATGGTTCCGGGCGCACCCTGTGAGTCACGAAAACATCGTGTGGCACTGGGAACAGGCCACACCCGACGAAATCGCGCAAGGAATGCGCTGGTATGCCGACGCGCACCACGTGGCAACCGCCATCGCGAACGGTGACGCCCATCTCGGCGCCGGAATGCTCGCGATTTACTCACCACAACAGGGATGGATCGGCAACGTCCTTAATGCCGCTCGCGTATTGCGCGAGGGTAGGGGAATCGGCGGGCCCGGTTCCGGAATGTTCGCCACGACCGGCCAGAAACGCGCTGCGGATCGGCTGCTCGTCGGTGAGCGGTATGAGGACATCCTCAACGGTCCGAAAATCCGCGACTTTGCCCACCTGATCGAGTTCGGCGGAGATCAAGATCCGGATGACCCGCGCGTGGTGATCGATCGGCACGCGCTGTCGGTGGCGCACGGTCGCGCGCTCACCTCCGAGGAGTACGACTCGGCGCCGGTCAACGGGTTCCGCCGTAAGGACGGATCGGTTTCCCGTCGGCAGTACGACCACGTGGTGAGCCTGTACCGCCGTGCCGCGGAGCTGATCTCCGCACGCGGGGGAGAACGGGTCTCGGCGCACCAGGTGCAGGCCGTGACCTGGTTGGTCCGTCAACGGCTCAATCAGGAAGCCGAGCAACGGCGCGGCCCCAACCGGCTGGACAGGGGACGCAACCATGCCCGCGCGAATTCCGAACGCGCGTGGAACGAATTCCGGACCGTCTACCTGCCTGATCTGGCCACGTGCCCCGGTACGGGTTACCAGTCGGCTGCCTAAGTGAGGTCTCACGATGACTGACACGCAGAACCGTTCGATTCCGACAACTGTTATTCGGGTCGGTGACCTTATCTTTCTGGACAGTTTCTCCGGACTCGTACCGGCCAAGGTGACCGGGTACACCCCGCGCGGCGAAATCGCCGTATTGGTGACCGCCACGCGCGGCGCCTACCGCCGTGGCGAACACACCACATTCGCCCCGAGTGGCTGTGTCCCGCGCGCACACGTCCGCGTGCGTTGCGGACAGTTCCGCATCTTCGGCGCGTGGACCTTTGACGGACTGCGCGACGAATTTCAACCGCGCTGGGCCTGAAACCCGCGCACGTAACCGACCCGATCGGCCAACGTCAAGGGAGATCACATGTCCACCGACACGGACAACGTCGTAGAGCTTCACTTTCAGTACGCCCAAAACGGCTACGTCATGACAGACGACACGTACGGCGAACAGGACGCCGATAGCGCGGTCGCGTTCACTCGTGACGGGTGTGCGTTTGTCGCCTGCGAGCGCGCACCGCGCGGACGTTGGCGTATCGAGTCCACCGACGGCGCGGCTGGTCCGGTGCCGCTGTCCGCCTACCGGTACCGATTTTCGGGCCTGGCGGACGCTGCGGAGTACGTCGCCAAGAAGTGCGGCGCCACGGTCCGCCGAGTCGATTCCTGGATCTAGCGCAATCGTCCAGCGCATCCCCGGAAATTTCACTGATAGTCAGCCGCGTGTCTCGGCGCCCGTTCATACGGGCGCCGCGCAGCTCTCACCCGCGCGCAACGGTTGCAACGGCTCGGCTTTCCGTTGCGGATTGTTCGACTCATCCGCGCGTACGTCATCACCTCCGTTTCCCGAATCAGTAAAGGAGTTCAACCATGTTCGTGTACGGCGTGTCCCTCACCGATATTCACAGCGTCGTACGCGACGTGTCCAGCGCGCTCTACGACGGAAACATCACCGTGCGCACGGGCGAGGATCGCAGCAACCGCGCAGGCCCCCGCGCCACGTTCACCCTTCGCGCCACCGACACAGCGGGTTCCGGCGCGAAGGGAAGCGCGTCCGCGTTCGGTAAGGGCACCGGTCCGAACGGCAGGCGCCGCACGATTTCCGCGTGTTGGCACGCCCACTACGACGTGCTGGCTGAGTTGTTCGCCCGATTTCCGGCCGCCCGTGTGGTTACGGCGGTCGCCACCTACACCGCGGCCACGTTCCGGGAACGCGCTCTGGCCACCGCCTGCCTGAATGTCGGAAGTCAGTTGTACCCGGTGACCGCGCCGGATTGCTGCGAGTGCGACCACACCGACTACGTCGACACCTTCGACCAGGTCGCCGGCACCGGTTACGTCGACGACTCCGACTGGATGCCGTCGGGCGACGCGATGCGCCCGAACACGGACGTCGACTACTTCCTTGATCAGCTCGACCGCGTGCTCGCCGAACAGTGACTCCCTTTTCCCAGCACCTCCGCACATTCACGCAATTCGACCGACGAAAGCGAGCACCACGATGACCAACGACCATTCGACCACTCTGGACGCGCTGCGCGCGGAGCTCGACCGGGAGCGCGCACGGGCCGATTCTCTGGAGACGGTGAACCGTGTGCAGGCCGGCAGCCTCACCGGCCTGGCCAGGCTCGCGGAGGAACTCCGCTGCCAGGTTGCCGACCTGCACGACGATGCGCTGAGCTCGCGCCCGATGCCGGTGCAGGGCTTGCGCAACGTCACCGGCCGCATGGACGGTTTGGCGGAGACCTTGAGCCGCGCGGCGCGCGGCTACTCCGGCGCCCGGACCACGGACATGATCTACCCGTCCGTGGACGATGACCTCCGCGCACACGGGTGGACGCCCCGACCTGACCGGGGCCTGGACGGCGTGTTGCCGCCGATCCCGATCACCGAGCTGGGCGACCGGCGCGGCTATGCGCGCGGCTGGCATCGCGGCCCGCAGTGGATCACGTTGTGGTTCACCGGACCGTGTGCACTGGCCTACGCGGACATCAGCGACCACGGCCGGCTCACCGACGTCGACGCCGTGCGCGCCGTGATCACCTCCCGCCGGCCGTTGTCCGCGGAGGCGCTGATGAAGTGGGTCGCGGCCCGGCAGCAGGCGCACACGGTGCCGTTCGATGCCTCGTACGTCCGGGTGTTCGCGCACCTGCGGTCGTCCTGGGGTGGGGGCCTGGTTGTCGATGATCGGTGCGACGAACACGGCGCCCCCGCGCCCGATGGGCCCGGTAAGCGCTCCGTGTGGGCCTGCCCGAGCGACCCCGATTTCCGGCTCTACGTCTGGGGCATCGGCAACAAACCGGCCCACGTCCGCTACTGGGCCGGGCCCGTGGTCGACATGGCCCACCTGGTCCAGATCACCGGCCACTGCCGCTGACCTCCGTCTCTCCTTTCCCGCCGGTCGGCCGTCCCCGTCGACGGTCGGCCGGCGCCTCGTCGTGCGCCGGTTACCGCCACACCTCACCACTAGGTCGGCCAGCTCGACTCGGGCTGGCCGTCAACCAGCAACCACGGGAGAACCCCATGACCACCCTCGACCTCGCACACACCGTCGCCGAGCACCTCGGCACGGGGTGGCGCGCCTACACCGGCAAGGCCGCCGACGGCTCGGAAGCCCATCTCGCCGGACCGAACGATCAGGTCCTCGACCTGTTCGACGGCACCACCACCGGCCGCAAGACCGACCAGGGCCGATTGATCATCGCCGGTCACCTCGGCTTCCTGCGCAACCACGTCCCGCAGGACCACGAGCAGGACCACAAGATCACCGTGGACCAGCGCAAACCGCCCGACGTGATTGCCCACGAGATCCGGCGCCGGCTGCTGCCGAACTATGAGGCCGCGCTGCACGCGGCCTGGGACGAGAAGCACGCCAGCGACGGCATCGCCGCCGCCCGTGAGCAACTCGCGGCGACCGTCGCGGCACGCCTGGGCGTGCAGCGCCAAGACCAGGACACCGACTTCCACTTTGGCACGGTCGACGCAGGCGTCCACGGACGCGTCTGCGTGCGGCCTGGCGCGTCCGACTCGGTGTTCACCGTCCGCGTCCCGCACGACCGGGTGGCCGAGTTCGCCCGATTGCTGGCCACGTTCGGACACCTTCCTTGATCACCTCCGGCCGTTCGGTCCACCCCCTCCTGTGGCCGAACGGCCGGACTGTGCCTTGCCGATTCCGCTCACCTCCGGCCCGAAGGGACCGATACCGCCATGACCACCTCCTCCACCATCGCCCCCGTGGCGGACGTTCTCGACTGCGGCCACCCGCCCACCCCGGACCCCAGCGGGATCGGCACCGGCCGTGCGATCGACCCGACCACCGGCGCCACGAGCTGCTACCCGTGCTCGAACGAACGCGAACGCCACGCGATGACCCGCGCGAACACGTTCGTCGCCTACGTGTCCTCGGCTGGCGACGCGCTGACCACCTGGCCCGGCGGGCACCTGGCCACGATCGACCCCGCCGACGCCCACCAGGTCGGCCGGCGCACCTACACCCCATTCGGCGGACGGTGGACCCGCTACGTGTGGCACGCCACCGACGTCGACGGAGGCCGCTGGACCGGCGTCAACGGCGGCCGTGGCCTCGTCATCCGCGTCCACCGGCTGCGCGTGTGCACCTGGCAAACCGAGTTCGGCAACGGCCGGCCCCCGCGCTACTGCCACCGCCGCGCCACCCACGCCGGCCAGGGCGGCGCCTTCGACCTCTACTGCCGCACCCACGCCCGCCAGGTCTTCGACCTCTACGGCTGGACCACCACCGCCCTGTCACCCCGCGCGCTCGCCCAGACCGGCGCGTGAAACCGCGCCACCACAAGGAAAGGAGTCCCTCGTGTTCGTGAAGTTCTACGACCGCCTCGATCTGTCACGGGCGCGCCTGGACGACGTGCTCACGGTGCCCGCGAACCGCGCCAAGGCGCTCGACGTGGCGCGGGAGCGCCACTTGCCGCGCCAGTCGCTCACCCGCGCGACCACCCGCATGGGCTTCTGGGTCTACGTCTTCCAACTCGGCGCCGATGTCCAGCTCGGCACGGTCACCCTGGCCGGCGCCGAGCCCGGACCCGAGCACGTGGTCACGCTGCCGGTCCGCCAGCTCGACCACTACACCACCCCCGGCATGCCGTTGACCGAGATGGCCGGGCTGCTGGCCGCGGTCGCCGAGGACTACCCGCCCACCGCGCTGACCGCGCTGCTGGCCGACAGCCTCACCAAGGTCCTCGACCTGTGGGCCGACGCCCGCCGCAACGGCCGGCCCGCGATCGACATCCGCGACCTCGACCGCGCCGTCACCAGTGAACTCGCGCCTGCCGTCCGTGCCTGGCGTACCGGCGACGCCTTCCCACGCCCGCGCCTGGCCGACACGGCCTGGCCCGAACCCGTTCCGAGGTGAACACCATGCCTATCGACGACCCCACGACCGCAACCCCGTCCGAGATCGACGAAGAGCTCGCCCGGCTCGGTATCGAGCATGCCAAGGCCACCGACACCCTCAACGGGCTCACCGCCCGCGTCCAGCGTCTGGTGAACGACGGCATGGCCGAGTACGCGACTGAGTTGCGGCCCCGGATCGAGCAGGCCCGCCAGACGATCGCCGGGTGCGAGGCCGCCGCGCGGCCCCTCGATGCGGAGTTCGAGCGTCGGGGCGGCTGGACCCGCGCCTGGCTGGTCGACAACAGCGGTCGCCACGTGCACCGCACCATGGCGTGCCGCACCTGCTTCCCGTCCACCCGGTTCGCCTGGCTCACCCAGCTCTCCGGGCACGACGAGACCGAGATCGTCGAGCAGGCTGGCAAGGCCGCGTGCACCGAGTGCTACCCGAGCGCGCCGGTCGACGTCCGCAACCGGCCCAGCCGGATCAAGACCCCCGAGCAACTCGCGCGGGAAGCGGAGAAGGCCGAACGGGCGAAGGCCAAAGCCGCCAAAGCGATCACCGCACCCGACGGAACGCCCTTGCGCACCAAGGGGTATGGGCAGATCGACACCGAGTTCACCGCGCGGCGCTCCTACGCGGACGCCTTGGCCTACGCCCGGTATCTGACCAGGGCAAGCATCGCCCACCACCGAGACACCATCGCCGAGTACCGCGAGGATGCGCAGCTCATCCTGGCCGCGCTGGCCGCCAAACACGGCCGGACCGTGGACGACCTGCGCGCCGAACTGGCGCCGAAGGTCGAAGCCAAGTGGAACCGCGAACACCGCAACTGGGGCTAATCGCTCCCGTCAGGCAACCCGTTCTCGCGAAAGGACTCATCCGATGTTTCTGGTCGAAACGCTGGAAGACCTGGTGCACAACTACCTCGAAAATCCCGCTCGGCCCGGCTCGGCCGTCGGCAAGGTCAACGCGCAAGACCTGGTCAGCCACGTCGTGCAGCACCTCGCCGAGCGCGGGGTCGACGTGGGATTTCAAGACGGCTCACGCCTTACCCTGCCGGGCAGCGCGCCCCGGTGGCCGGAGTCCGAGCGGCACCGACTTCCCTTGGTACTCCAGGAAAACGACGACGGGCACGTCCGCATCTACTGCGACGGCCGCGACTGCGTCTGGTCCTGGCCACTCTACCAGCACGCGAACGCGCAGACCAATGGCGACACGATCACCAACGCTGTCGAGCATGCCATCCGGAGACACCGCCACTCCTGGCCACTCCGGCAACCAGCTACGCAACTCAGCGAGATGCCCTCCTCAGCACCAACTCGCCACGGGGAGGGCATCGCGCTGCATGGGCTGACACACATCCGAAGGAGCTCGAACCGCCATGACTACCAACGACATTCACGATGCCCGGCAACTCATCGCCGAGATCAACGTCCCCGCGGAACGCCCGCGCTGGGCTTGGTGGGCCCCGGTGACGCCACCCGGTACCACGCCACGCTGATAAACGCAGCACCCAGCGCCACCACGGTCGGCACCGCGTCGGGTGGCACCTTCCGCGCTCTCGTGATCACGATCGAACTGTTCAGCTTGAGTCCCACCTCGATCGTGATCCCGCGGCCCAATGCCGACTTAGACCGTTACACCGCAGAGGAATGGGTCTTCCGGCGGTTTCCTGGTGGCTGGTGGGCCGGTGTCCGGCCGCTGCTGGCCGCACTGGGCTGGACGCCCACGACCGACCGCGACACCAGCTACCGCAGCACGGACCACCGCGACATCACCACGGCGCAGCGCGGCCCAGACGCCGCCCGCTAGCACCAGGCACCGCAGTTCCCCGGCCACGCGGCCGGACTACCCACCCGCACCCACGCCACACCGACCCGCGTCCGCGCGGGCCGGCGATGACGGCCGCCCGCCTTCCGAGGAGATCATCATGAACAGCACCGACAACACCGATCTGCCCACCATCGCCGATACGGCCAACCGTAAAGCCACCTTCGAGCCGATGACGAACGAGGACGAACGGCCGACGATCACCGTCGCCGGAGTCCACGTCGCGCTCTACGTCGACCCGGCCAGCCGACAAGCGGATGTGGCGGCTCACGGGACTGTAATTTCGTTGGTGTAACTCCTGAGGTGAAGGAGACATCTGTGACTGATGGGACGGGCAACGGCGGCGAGGCGAAGGCTCCGGCGATGGCGGATGGAGTGGACGATCAGCTGGTGCAGCAGCTGGCGGATCGGGCGCGGGCCGAGGGTCTGCAGTTGACCGGTGAGGGCGGCCTGCTGGCGATGCTGACCAAGAAGGTGGTGGAGTCGGCGTTGGAAGGCGAGATGGACGACCATCTCGGCTATTCCAAGCATGACCCGGCCGGCCGCAACGGCGGGAACTCTCGCAACGGCCGGCGCGGCAAGAAGGTGCTGACCGAGGCCGGCCCGGTGGAGATCGCTACCCCGCGGGATCGCGACGGCAGTTTCGAGCCGCAACTGGTGGGCAAGGGCCAGCGCCGGCTGACCGGGCTGGATGATCTGGTGATCTCGTTGTCCGCCAAGGGGCTCACGCATGGTGAGATCGCCGCGCACCTGGCCGAGGTGTACGACGCCGAGGTGTCCAAGCAGACCATCACCACCATCACCGACCGCGTGATGGACGGCATGGCCGAGTGGCAGAACCGGCCGCTGGATGCGGTGTATCCGGTGGTGTTCATTGACTGTGTGAATGTCAAGATCCGTGAGGGCAACGTCGCGAACCGGCCGATCTATCTGGCGCTCGGCGTCACCGTGGAGGGCACCCGCGACATCCTCGGGCTGTGGGCTGGCGAACACGGCGACGGCGAGGGAGCCAAGTACTGGCTGCGGGTCCTCTCGGAGATCAAGAACCGCGGCACAGCCGACGTGTGTATCGTCGTGTGCGACGGACTCAAGGGCCTGCCCGAGGCCATCGAAACCGTGTGGCCGCAAGCGATCACCCAGACCTGCGTCGTCCACCTCCTGCGCAACAGCTTCCGCTACGCCTCCAAGCGGGACTGGGCGGCGATCGCGAAGGACCTCAAGCCCCTCTACACCGCGCCCAGCGAGTCGGCGGCACTGGACGCGCTGGCTGCCTTCGGTGACAAGTGGGAGGCCCGCTACCCGGCGATCATCAAGCTATGGGAGAACAGCTGGGCGGAGTTCGTGCCGTTTTTGCAGTTCGACGCCGAGATCCGCACCGTGGTGTGTACCACGAACGCCATCGAGTCGATCAACGCGCGGATCCGACGGGCGGTCAAGGCCCGTGGCCACTTCCCGACCGAGGCCGCCGCGCTCAAGTGCGTCTACCTAGCGTTGATGAGCCTCGATCCCACCGGCACTGGGCGCAAACGCTGGGTCGCCCGTTGGAAGGCGCCGTTGAACGCTTTCGAGCTCACCTTCCCCGGACGCCTGACCACGAACAAGAAGTAGAACCGACAAGATCAGTTACACCAGCTTCTTGACAGACCC
>NZ_QEQT01000042.1:0-34408 GCF_003311655.1 Prauserella sp. PE36
CTGATCTCCCCGCCGCCGCACCACGACATCTATTCGATCGAGGACCTTGCGCAGCTCATCCACGACCTGAAGAACGCCAACCCGCGTGCCCGCATCCACGTGAAGCTGGTGTCGGAGGTCGGTGTCGGCACGGTCGCGGCGGGCGTGTCCAAGGCCCACGCGGACGTGGTGCTGATCTCCGGGCACGACGGCGGCACCGGCGCCTCGCCGCTGTCGTCGATCAAGCACGCCGGCGGCCCGTGGGAGCTGGGCCTGGCGGAGACGCAGCAGACGCTGCTGGCCAACCGCCTGCGCGACCGGATCGTCGTGCAGACCGACGGCCAGCTCAAGACCGGCCGCGACGTGGTGATCGCCGCGCTGCTCGGCGCGGAGGAGTTCGGTTTCGCCACCGCTCCGCTCGTGGTGTCGGGCTGCATCATGATGCGCGTGTGTCACCTCGACACGTGCCCGGTCGGCGTCGCGACGCAGAACCCCAAGCTGCGCGAGAAGTTCTCCGGCAAGGCCGAGTACGTGGTGAACTTCTTCGAGTTCATCGCGCAGGAGGTGCGGGAGTACCTGGCGGCGCTGGGCTTCCGGTCCGTCGCCGAGGCCGTCGGCCACGCCGAGATGCTCGACACGCGCAAGGCCGTCGAGCACTGGAAGGCGTCGGGGCTCGACCTTTCGCCGATCTTCCACGTGCCCGAGCTGGAGCCGCGCGCGGCGCGGCACCAGGTGGTCGCGCAGGACCACGGCCTGGACAAGGCGCTGGACAACACGCTGATCCAGCTCGCCGAGGGCGCACTGTCCTCCGGCGACAAGGTGCGGCTCGAACTACCGGTGCGCAACGTGAACCGCACCGTCGGCACCATGCTCGGCTCTGAGCTGACCAAGCGCTGGGGCGGCGAGGGCCTGCCCGACGACACGATCGACATCACCTTCACCGGCACCGCGGGGCAGTCGTTCGGCGCGTTCGTGCCGAAGGGCATCACGCTGCGGCTGCTCGGCGACGGCAACGACTACGTCGGCAAGGGCCTCTCCGGTGGCCGGATCATCGTGCGCCCGCCGAGGGAGTCGCCGATCACCGCCGAGGAGCACATCATCGCGGGCAACGTGATCGGCTACGGCGCCACGAGCGGCGAGCTGTTCCTGCGCGGCAAGGTCGGCGAGCGGTTCTGCGTGCGCAACTCGGGCGCGCTGGCCGTCGTCGAGGGTGTCGGCGATCACGGCTGCGAGTACATGACCGGCGGCAAGGTCGTCGTGCTCGGCGCGACGGGCCGCAACTTCGCGGCGGGCATGTCGGGCGGCATCGCCTACGTGCTGGACCTGAGGCTGGGCCGCGTCAACCGCGAGATGGTGGACCTCGACGAGCTCGACCAGGCCGACGCTGACTTCCTGCGCGAGGCCGTGGAGCGGCACTACGCCGAGACGGAGTCGGCCGTCGCGCACAAGCTGCTCACCGACTGGGAGTCCGCACTGTCGCGGTTCGCGAAGGTCATGCCCAAGGACTACAAGCGTGTCCTGCACGCTCAGGCTGCGGCCGAGCGCGACGGCAGGGACGTGAACGAAGCGATCATGGAGGCCGCACATGGCTGACCCCAAGGGTTTTCTCACCACGAAGCGGGAGACGCCGAAGTCGCGCCCGGTCGACATCCGGATCAAGGACTGGCGTGAGGTCTACGAGGACTTCGAGCGGACCAAGCTCAAGGACCAGGCCGGCCGGTGCATGGACTGCGGCATCCCGTTCTGCCACCAGGGCTGCCCGCTGGGCAACCTGATCCCGGAGTGGAACACGCTCACGTGGCGCGACGACTGGCGCGACGCGATCGAGCGGCTGCACGCCACGAACAACTTCCCGGAGTTCACCGGCACCCTTTGCCCCGCGCCGTGCGAGACCGCGTGCGTGCTGGGGATCAACGACGACCCGGTGACCATCAAGCGCGTCGAGATCTCGATCATCGACCGCGCGTGGGACGAGGGCTGGGTGACCCCGCAGGTGCCCGAGACCCGCACCGGCAAGAAGGTCGCCGTGGTGGGCTCTGGCCCGTCGGGGCTGGCGGCGGCGCAGCAGCTGACGCGGGCCGGGCACGACGTGGTGGTGTTCGAGCGGGCCGACGCGATCGGCGGCCTGCTCCGCTACGGCATCCCCGAGTTCAAGATGGAAAAGCACCGCCTCGACCGCAGGCTGGAACAGATGCGGGCCGAGGGCACGGAGTTCCGCGCGGGCGTGAACGTCGGCGAGGACGTCACGGTCGAGCAGCTGCGCTCCGAGTACGACGCCGTGGTGCTCGCGGGCGGCGCGACGGCGTGGCGCGACCTGCCGGTCCCCGGCCGCGAGTCGGCCGGCGTGTACCAGGCGATGGAGTACCTGCCGTTCGCCAACCGCGTCGCGGCCGGCACGCTCGACACCCCGCCGATCACCGCCGAGGGCAAGGACGTCGTGGTGATCGGTGGCGGCGACACCGGCGCCGACTGCGTCGGCACCGCGCACCGGCAGGGCGCGAGGTCGGTGACGCAGCTGGAGATCATGCCGAAGCCGCCGCAGTCGCGTTCGGACGCTCACCCGTGGCCGATGTACCCGATGATCTACCGGGTCTCCTCGGCGCACGAGGAGGGCGGCGAGCGGCTGTACTCGGTGAACACGCAGGAGTTCCTCGCCGACGACGAGGGCAACCTGCGGGCGCTGAAGCTGGTGGAGGTGCGCAACGAGGGCGGCAGGTTCGTGCCCGTCGAGGGCACCGAGCGGGAGCTGCCCGCGCAGCTGGTGCTGCTGGCGATGGGCTTCGTCGGCCCGCAGCGCGAGGGCCTGCTCGAGCAGCTCGGCGTGGAGCTGGACGAACGCGGCAACGTCAAGCGCGACGCGTCCTACAAGACGAGCGTGGACAACGTTTTCGTGGCCGGTGACATGGGCCGCGGTCAGTCGCTGATCGTGTGGGCCATCGCGGAGGGCCGCTCCGCGGCCGCGGGCGTGGACGCCCACCTCACGGGCCGCGACGTGCTCCCGAGGCCGATCGCCCCCACGGACCGTCCGATCGCGTAACCCCTACGCCGGGGCGGGCTGGAGGTCGAGGGTGCCCGCCTTGGCGGAGGCCACCAGGTCGTGCCACTGGTCGAGGCTCATCTGGATGCGCTGGCCGAAGTCGTCGGTGATGACGACGCGCTTGTCCTCCGGCGCGTCGTGGTCGACGAACAGCTCGGGGCAGCCGCAGTTGCAGTTGCCGCAGAACGTGGCGATGTGCTGGGCCATGTAAGCCTCCTCGAAGTGCGTGCCGGGAAGTCGGCGGACACCGGGCCGGTGAGGCCATGCGGGACGGACCGGCCCGGTGTGGTCCGACGCCAGAGCAAGTCGTGCGGCGGCGCGCTCGGGTTCCGGCTCGCCCGATGATCACCCGTTCGTGGCCGTTCGTTCCGCGGCGCGTCACCAGAGGGCCAGCGCACGTGGTGAAGCTGGCGACGTGAACCCCACCGCTGGAACGCCCGACGTCTCCCGCCGCCTGCTGTTGCAGGCCGCAGTCGGCACCCCCGTCGCCCTCGCCGCCACCGCGTCGCTGGGCGCCGCGCCCGCCGAGGCCGCGGGCGGCACTCCCGCCGACGCGACCGTGCCCCGCTTCTCGATCGCCGTCCTTCCCGACACCCAGTACCTGATCGACGAGGGCGGTTCGGACCCAGAGCCCGTGCGGGAGGCGCTGAGCCACGTGGTGCGCAACCGCAAGGACGCGGGCATCGTCTTCCTCGCCCACCTCGGTGACGTCACCGAACACGGCACCGAAGCCGAGATGCGCACCGCCGACCGCGTCTTCGACGCGATCCACGGCAAGCTGCCCTACAGCGTGCTCGGCGGCAACCACGACGTGAGCGGCACCGACGACGAGCGCGGCGACACACCGTACCTGCGCACGTTCGGCCCGCGCCGGTTCGCCCGGATGAGCACCTACGGCGGCTCGTCGCCGAGCGGCTACAACAGCTACCACGTGCTCTCCGGCGGGGGCCGCCGCTGGCTGCTGCTCGCCCTCGACTGGCGCGTCTCCGACGCGGGAATCCGCTGGGCGCAAGGGGTTCTCGACCAGCACCCCGAGCTGCCCGCGATACTGACCACCCACGACCTCGTGTGGGGCGAGGAGGACGGCGGGGCAGGGCTCTCGGCGCACGGGCAGCGGCTCTGGGACGGACTGATCAGGGGCAACGACCAGATCTTCCTCGCACTCGGCGGGCACTACTGGCCGACCGGGCGGACCACGCTCACCAACGAGCACGGCAACCCCGTGCACCTGCATCTCACCAACTACCAGGACCGCTACTACGGCGGCGCCGGAATGATCCGGCTGTACTCGTTCGACCTGGCGCGTGGCATGGTCGACGTGACGACGTACTCGCCGTGGCTGCTGGCCAAGGACGCGCGCAAGCGCACGCCGCTCGAGGCCGAGACCGTCGAGCTGACCGACGAGCGCGAACGGTTCAGCGTCGAGATCGACTTCGACCGCCGGTTCGCGTCGTTCGCGCCCGTGGTGCCGCCGCCGTCGCGACCTGCGCCGGACGTGCTCGTGAAGGGCACCGTGGCGTACTGGCGGTTCGACGCCTCCGGCCTGTCCGCGGCAGGCACCGACGGGGGACCGATCGCACCGGGGACGATCGCGCGCGACCTCACGGGCAACGGCAACGACCTGACCGCCGAGCGCCTGCACGCGAGCGCGGCGGACGTGCTCACGTGGTCGGCCGAGCACCACCACGACCAGCCCGCGCACGCGAGCCTGCGCTTCGACGGTGGCAAGAGCCCCGACCGCGGCGCGGTGCTGCGGGCGGCGCCGAACGCCCCGATCAACTCGATGACGTTCGAGTCCGGCTACACGATCGAGACCTTCCTCAAGCTGCCGCGGCCGTTCGAGGGCGACCACGCGTGGATGGGCGTCCTCAGCTGGGAGGGCAGGGCGGGCGACGCGGGCAAGACCAGCGGCTGGTCCGACGACGAGCCAACGTGCAGCCTCAACCTCTCCGGCGAGCGGTTCCTGCAGTTCGTGGTGTACCCGACGGACGTGGACGCGGACCCGACGTCGTGGAGCCACGCGGTGCCGGTCGGAAGGTGGATGCACGTCGCGGTGGTGAACGACGGCAGGCAGACGGTGCTCTACGTCGACGGCTCCCGCATCGCGCGCAACGCGGCGGAGCGGTCGAAGGGCATCACTACGCTGGGCAAGCCGTTCGCGATCGGCGGCACGCAGTTCGCCGAGCGCTACGGGCAGGGTTTCTACGGCTGGATCGGCGACACCCGGATCGTGGAGCGGGCGCTACGCCCGAGTCAGTTCCTCACGGCCCGGTAGTACGACATCCGGGTGAAAATGTGAACTGGGGCACACGCCCACGGGCACCGGCGCGACCTCTCGGCAGAGGCGTGGCGTTTCCGCTCTGGGGGGAGTCCAGGCACGCCGCGCCACTGGGGAGGGGAGTTCCACCGTGCCCGTGGACCTGACCAAGCCGCTGTCGTGGAAGTCCGCGCAGGGCGACGAGGCCACCATGTTGGCCGAGCTGCAGCCGAACATCGTCAAGCCGCACGTCCGCGATCACCTGTCCGTCCTCTTTGTCCGGTTCGACGACGCCGGCGAGGCGCGCGGCTTCCTGAGCGCCCTCGCCGGGCTGATGAAGTCGGCGAAGGCGCACCTGGAGGAGGTCGAGACCTTCAAGGTCGCGCACACCGGCGGCACGCCCTACGTCGGTGTGGGGCTGTCGCGGACCGGCTACGAGGCGCTGGGCATCACCGCCGCGCCGGCGGACCCGTCGTTCCGCCTCGGCATGCGCGACCCGCTGACCCGCGAGAAGCTCGCCGATCCGCCCCGGTCGAGCTGGGACGTCGCCTACCGGGACCGGATCGACGCGGTGGTGCTCGTGGGGGCGGACACCGACGCGGCGCTGACGGCCGAACGCAACGAGGTGCTGCGCCTCGTGCCCGACTCGGTCTACGTGCTTGGCGAGGAGACCGGACTGTCCAGAGTGAACGAACGCGGCGAGGGCATCGAGCACTTCGGCTACGTCGACGGCCGCAGCCAGCCGCTGTTCCTCACCGAGGACATCGACGCCGAGAAGCACACGACGGACGGCGTCAACGAGTGGGACCCCTCGGCGCCGCTCGGGCAGGTGCTCGTCGCCGACCCGGCGGCGCCGGACCCGTCGGTCCACTTCGGAAGCTACTTCGTGTTCCGCAAGCTGGAGCAGAACGTGCGCAGGTTCAAGCAGGCCGAGTCCGACCTCGCCGACGCGCTCGGCCTGACCGGTGACGACCGCGAGCGCGCCGGGGCGATGCTCGTCGGCCGCTTCGAGGACGGCACGCCGCTGACGTCCAACAGCGGGCCCGGTTCGCACAGCCCGGTCGGCAACGACTTCAGCTACGACAGCGACGACCTGGGCCAGAAGTGCCCGTTCCACGCGCATATCCGCAAAACGAACCCGCGTGGCTCTGGCGGGTTCGAGGATCCCGCCGACGAGCGCAGGCACCTCATGGCTCGGCGGGGCCAGACCTATGGCGAAAGGGCCGACGATCCGAACGGCGGCGAGCCGATCCGGGCGAGGCCCACGGGCGGTGTCGGACTGCTGTTCATGGCGTTCAACTCCGACCTCGGCGACCAGTTCGAGTTCACGCAGCAGATCTGGGCGAACAACACAGAGTTCCCGCGCGTGCCGGAAGGCACCAAACCACCCGGGCTCGATCTGGTGATCGGACAGGGACCCCGCCCGGAGACCACCTACGCACCGGCCTGGGGACGGAACGGAGCGACGCCCGCGGACCCCGCGGCACAGGCGGTGACGATGAAGGGCGGCGAGTACTTCTTCATGCCGTCCTTGGCATTCCTGCGAAACCTGTGAGGCTGAGCGGCCTTTCACATCACGTTGACACGGGAGCGCCCCCGAACTTAGCCTCGGTGGGCTGCGCGATGGCGGATGGAAGCCGGTGAGATTCCGGCACGGTCGCGCCACTGTGACCGGGTTCGCCCCGGGAGTCAGACCCACCGCCGTCGCAACCGTTCCACGAAGGGCCGCATGTAGCCCGAGGAGGTTTCCGATGTCGCAGGCGAGTGTCGCCACCCCGCGCCCCGTTCACATCCGGATCCCGTTGCGGGAGATCGTTCCGTGGGCGATCTTCGCCGGCGTGCTCGCGCTGCTCGTGCTGTTCTTCGTGAGCACGGAGGCCGGTGCCGTGGAGTTGTTCGGCACCAACGGTTTGATCCACGAGTTCGTGCACGACGGCAGGCACCTGCTGGCCTTCCCCTGCCACTGACGGCAGGCGGCCATGATGAGGACCCTGCTGGTCCGCGGGTTGCTCGCGGGCCTGGTCGCCGGTGTGCTCGCGACAGGTTTCGCCTACTTCTTCGGTGAGCCATCGGTGGATGCCTCGATCTCCATCGAGGAGGCCGGAACGTCGGCGCACGGCCATGAGCACAGTGGACCCGCCGACACCGGGCACGGCCACGGCCACGAGGAGGCACTCGTCAGCCGGGGCACGCAGAGCACGATCGGTCTGCTCACGGGTGTCGGCGCGTACGCGCTCGCGGTGGGCGGGCTGTTCGCGATCGCGTTCGCCGTGCTCCACGGCCGCGTGGGCGCTCTCCGGCCACGCCTGACGTCGGCGCTGCTGGCCGCGGGCGCGTTCGTGGTCGTGGTGCTGGTTCCGTTCCTGAAGTACCCGGCGAATCCACCCGCGGTCGGCCAGAGCGGGACGATCGGCGACCGCACGAGCCTGTATTTCGCGTTCGTCGCACTGTCACTGACGGTCGCGCTCATCGCCGTGGGTGCGGGCCACGCGCTCGCGGGGCCGCTCGGCGCGTGGCGAGGAGGACTGCTGGCGATGGGCGCCTACGTGGTGGTGATGGCCGTCGCCGCCGCGCTCATGCCGGTGATCGACGAGGTGCCGGACGGCTTCCCCGGCTCGACGCTGTGGACGTTCCGCACCGCTTCGCTGGCGACCCAGCTCGTGCTGTGGACCGCGCTGGGGCTGGTGTTCGGCGCACTGGCGGAGCGGGTGCTGCGGCCTGGCGCCGCCCCGGCGCCCGCCGAGGCGCCCGCGGAAGCAGGCCGGCGATAAGCCCGCGCCGACAGCGACGGCACCCGGTTCGGAGGCCCGCAGTGAAGGCCACCATGCCTGCGTCCAACGCAGTGAAGGTGGCCTTCACTGCAACGCGCAGGCTGCCCCACGCCGGCCCGCCCTACCCCCAAGGCTCAGCGCCAAGCCGACAGCGCCGCGGCTGCCCCGAGTGCGGCGAGGCCGACCAGCCGCGACAGCCGCACGGACCGCCGCAGGTCAGCGGTCCCCGGCGCGCGTCCGTCGCCGAGCGTGCCCCGGTTCTCACTCCTGCCGCCGTAGCTGTTGGTGCCACCGAGCCGCACGCCGAGCGCCCCCGCGAACGCGGCCTCGACCGGCCCCGCGTTGGGACTCGGGTGCCGCGCCGCGTCGCGGCGCCACGCCCGCAACGCCCGGGCGGGACGCCCGCCGACGAGCGGCGCGGCCGCCGCCGCGGCCACCGCGCTCAGCCGCGCCGGCACGAGGTTGGCAACGTCGTCGGCCCGTGCCGCCGCCCAGCCGAAGCGGACGTGCCGTGGCGAGCGGTGCCCCACCATCGCGTCGAGCGTGTTGAGCGCCCGGTAGCCGAGCAGGCCGGGCAACCCGGCGAGGCCGCCCCACACCAGCGGCGCGACCACGGCGTCGGACGTGTTCTCCGCTATCGACTCGGTCGCCGCCCGCGCCAGCCCGCCTGCGTCGAGCGCCGTCGCGTCGCGCCCGCAGAGGTGCGACAGGCGCGCACGGGCCGCCGGCAGGTCACCGGAGTCGAGCAGGCCCGCCATCGCCTCGCCCTCCGCGGCCAGCCCTCTCCCGCCCAGTACGGCCCACGTGGCGGTGGCCGTGACGGCGAAACGGGCCAGCGGCCTGCGAGCCGTCAGTGCTTGCGCCACCGCCCCGGCGCCGGCCGCGGCACCGACGCACGCCCCCGCGTACACGAGTCCTTTTTGCCGGGAATCTGCCCACATGCGCTGTTCGAGCGCATCGGCGGCCCGGCCGAACACCGCCACGGGATGACCTCGCCGCGGATCGCCGAAGATGGCGTCGGCCGCATAACCTGCGACGATCCCGGCAGCGGTGACACATTGGGAACGGAGCACAGCGCGAACCCTAGCCCGTCGGCAAGAATGCCGACCATGATGAACGATCCGAGGCGGCGGCTCACCGAGGCCGTGGCCGGGCGGCTCGAGGCCGGAGCCGCGCTGCTGCGCCGCTACGGGCGCCGCGCCCAGGGCAACGGCAGGACGTTGATCCTGGGCGGGGTCCGCTCGGGCAAGTCCCGGCACGCCGAGCAGCTCATGGCTCGCCACCCCTACGTCGTTTACGTCGCCGCAGGCCTCCCCCCGAGCGATGACGACCCCGAGTGGGCCGCGCGGGTCGCGGCGCACCGCGCCCGCAGACCGGTGTCGTGGCGGACCGTGGAGACCGCCGACCTCGCCGGCGCCCTCCGGGAGGCGAGATCGCCGGTGCTCATCGACTGCCTCGGCACGTGGGTGAGCCGCGTGCTGGACGAGGTCGGCGCCTGGCAGCAGGAGGACGGCTGGGAAGCGCGCCTCGACGAACGCCTGCAGACCTTCGTCGACGTCTGGCAGGCCACCACGGTTCCGGTCGTGGCAGTGAGCAACGAGGTCGGCAGCGGGGTCGTCCCGCCGACCGTGTCCGGCCGGATCTTCCGCGACGTGCTCGGCGCCCTCAACACCGCTGTCGCGGCGCATTCGGACACCGTGCGCCTCGTGGTGGCCGGCCGGGCTCTGGACCTGAGATAGGAGACATCACGGTGACGACAGCCGGTTCCCCCGAGATCCCTCGCATCCCCGCGCTCGACGAGAGCGCGCGGCGGCTCGCCCGCGAGCGCATCGACGGCCTCGTGAAGCCGCTCGGCGCGCTGGGCAGGGTCGAGGACCTCGCTGCCTGGCTGTGCGCCGCGCACGGCGCCGTCCCACCCCGACCGCTCGACGACGTGCGCGTGGTCGTCTTCGCGGGCGACCACGGAGTGTCGGCGTCGGCCGCCGTGTCCGCCTATCCACGCGAGATCACCGCCGCGATGGTGCGGGTGTTCCTGTCCGGAACCAGCGGCGTGAGCGTGCTGGCCCGGCAGGTGGGCGCACACGTCCGCGTGCTCGACATCGCCGTGGACGGCGGCCTCGACGACGTGCCCGCCGAGGTCCGCGCGTTCAAGGTCCGCCGCGGCTCGGAGCCCATCGACACCGCTGACGCGCTCGCCTCCGGCGAGGCCGAGCGTGGGTTCGCCGCGGGCCGCGCCGTCGCCGACGAGGAGATCGACGCGGGTGCCGACCTGCTCATCCCCGGCGACATGGGCATCGGCAACACCACGATCGCCTCCGCGCTCGTCGCCGCGACCCTGGGCGTGCCCGTCCCCGAGGTCGTGGGCGCGGGAACCGGCGTCGACGACGACGGCCGGGCCCGCAAGGTCGCCGTGATCGAGGCGGCGCTCGCCCGCGCGGGCGAGCGCGTGCGGGACCCGTTCGGGCTGCTCACCGCGCTCGGCAGCGCGTGTGCCGCCGCGACCGCCGGGTTCCTCGTGCAGGCGGCGGTCCGCGGGGTTCCCGTGCTGCTGGACGGCGTGTTCTCCGGTGCCGCCGCCCTCGTCGCCAGAGAGATCGCTCCGGAGGCCGCACAGTGGTGGCTCGCGGGTCACCGGTCGACCGAGCCCTCGCAGGCGTTCGCCCTCAAAGCGCTCGGGCTGGAGCCGATCCTGGACCTCGGACTCCGCCTCGGTGAGGGCAGCGGCGCCGTGCAGGCCGTGCCGGTGCTGCGCGGGGCACGGGCTGTGCTCGCCGAGATGGGGCGGCTCGCCGACCTTGCCTGACGCGCTCCGGATGGCGCTGGGCACGCTGACGGCGTTGCCGGTGCCCGCACCACGCAGGATCGACCGCCGGGTGGCGGGCACCGCGATGCTGCTGTCGCCCGTCGCCGCCTTGCCGCTCGCCGCGCTCGCACTCGGCGTGGTGCTGCTCGGTGACCTCGCTGGGCTGCCGCCACTCGGCACGGCGGCGCTCGCGGTGGGGGCCGTCGCGCTCGGCACCAGGGGCCTGCACCTGGACGGGCTCGCCGACACCGCCGACGGCCTCGGCCTAGCCGCGAAGGCCCGCCTCTCCCCCGAGTCGGACGGGCGTGAGCGGGCGCTGGAGATCATGCGAAGGGGCGATTCCGGGCCTGCCGGCATCGCGACCCTCGTGCTGGTGCTCGTGCTTCAGTGCGCGGCGCTCGCCGGTGCCGTCGCCGAGGGTCATGGGGCCGCCGCCGCGGTCATCGCCGTGTTCGCGAGCCGGGCGGTGCTCCCCCTGTGCTGCGCGCGGGGGGTGCCATCTGCGCGCCCCGGCGGATTGGGCGACGCCGTCGCCGGTACCGCGCCGATCTCCTTGGCGTGCCTGTGGCTCGTCGTGCTCGCGGGGGGCTCCGCGCTGGCGCCCGGGCTGCCGTGGTGGCAGGGGCCTTTGGCGGTGCTCGCGGGATTCGTGGTGGCGGGCGCGCTGCTGGCGCGGTGCGTGCAGCGGCTGGGCGGCGTCACCGGTGACGTGCTGGGCGCCTGCGTGGAAGCAGCGGCGACGGCGACGTTGCTGGTGCTGAGCGGCTGACCGAGGCGGCTGAGTCAGTCCGACTCGTCGTGGGCGCGCACGTAGCGCTCGTAGATCACGCGCGAGCCGAACGTCCTGGTCTCCACCAGGTCCAGCCGCATGGCTTCGGTGACCGGCGGCAGGAAGGGCGTGCCGCCACCGACGACGACCGGATGGCGGAACATGCGCAGCTCGTCCACGAGGCCGAGCTCGATCGCCGCCGCGGCCAGGCCGGCGCCGCCGATCGAGATGTTCTTATCGGTCACGTCGAGCGCCGCGGCGACCTCCTCCGCCACCGAAGCCACGGCGAGCCGGGCGTTGCCCTGAACGCTGTCGAGCGTGCGGCTGAAGACGACCTTCGGGAGAGCGCACCAGACGTCGGCGAACGCGGCCCCGAGCTCGTTGTCGCGCAGCGACGGATCCGTCTCCCACACCAGCATGGTCTCGTATAGCCTGCGGCCCAGCAGATAGCAGCCGAGTTCGCTTACCTGCGCGAGGTGGAAACGAAACAGCTCCTCGATAGGGGCCGTCCACGCGAACGCGCCCTCGCGGTCGGTGATGAAGCCGTCCACCGAGACACCCATCGAGTAGATCGTCGAGCTCGACATCGGGCTCTCCCTCCGCAGGCCGCTCTGCGATCGTACGGCGAAATCAGGCGACTACAAGACGTCACGCAGCGCGGCCAGAAAGCCGGACATGTCACGACGCACGGCGATCCGCAGCCAGTCGGTGTCAAGGCCGGGGAACGTGTCCCCGCGCCGGACCGCGTAACCGGCCTCGCGCAGGGCGAGGCGAATCCGCGACGCACCGGGAATCCGCACCAGCACGAACGGAGCCCTCGGAACACCGGCCACCTCGACCCCGAGCGCCCGCAGCCCGCTCACCAGCGCCGACAGGTCCCGCTCACCCGCACGAGCCAGCCGCGAAGCCTCCTCCACCGCCCGGGCGGAACTACACGCCACCATCGCGACCGCGGCTGGCGTCGACACCGACCACGGCGGCTGCACCGCACGCAGCCGCTCGATCACCTCGGGTTCGGCGAGCACGTACCCCGCACGCAGGCCGGCGATACCCCACGTCTTGGTGAGGCTGCGGACCACCACGACGCCGGGAAGCCGTTCCACCGCAAGGCTTTCCGGCTCGCCCGGCACGGCGTCGAGGAACGCCTCGTCGACCACGAGCAACCTGCCTGGCGCGCACAGCTGCCGCAGCGTGGCGGCCGGGTGCAGGACAGATGTGGGGTTGGTGGGGTTGCCGACGAACACCAGGTCCGCCTCGGCGGGCACCGCGTCGGGCTTCAGCACGAACCCGTCGGCAGCCGACAGCGGGACCCGGTGCACGTGGTGACCCGCCGCGCGCAACGCCGCCTCCGGCTCGGTGAACTGCGGATGCACCACGGCGGCGTTCCCGGCTCCGAACGCCGTCGCCAGCAGTGTGAACGCCTCCGCCGCCCCCGCCGTGGGCAGGACGTCGGCCGGATCACGGCCGTGCCGCGCCGCGATCGCCTCGGTCGCCGCGCGCGGATCCGGGTACGCCGCGAGGTCACCGAGACAACCGGCCAGCTCGCGGCGCAACCACTCCGGCGGCTCGGGTACCCGGACGTTCACCGCGAGGTCGACGAGGCCGTCGCCCACCTCGCGGTCGCCGTGGTGCAGCAGGTCGTACTCACCGTCCACTATGGACCGCCTCGGCGAACCGCCTGGCCAGGCCGGGATGACCTGCCCAATGCACGTGCAGGTACGACGCGTGTGACGTGGCCGTGGCGAAGCCCTCGGGCTCGCCGTTCCACTCCCACGCCGCCTGGTCTCCGGCACGCGGCTCCACCACGGTCCGGTGGAACTCGTGGCCCGTCACCTGCGAACCTTCCTCCGCCAGCAGGTTCGCCTCCGGGACCGTGGCCCTGCGATACCCGAGCGCGCCTCGCCGCGTCATGCGGGCCGAGGCGTCGAGCGCGCCAACCATCGGCAGGCCGTCGAGCTCCCGGCACAGGTACAGCAGACCCGCGCACTCGGCCACCACCGGCATCCCCGCCCGCAGCGCGGCGGCCAGCTCCTCCCGCAACGGGACGTTGGCCGACAGCTCCTCGACGTGCACCTCGGGAAACCCACCACCGAAGTACAGCCCCGCACACTCCGCGGGCAACGTCTTGTCCCGCAACGGATCCACGTCCACCACGTCGACGCCGTGCGCGGCGAGCAGCTCCGTCGTCTCGGTGTAGCGGAACGTGAACGCCTCCCCCACAGCCGCGGCCACCACCGCGCGCGGGCCGGTGTGCTCCGCGTCCGGCGACCACGGGGAGCCGCTGAGCCCCGGCGCCCGCCTGGCGACCCGCACCACGGCGTCGAGGTCGACGCCCTCGGCGATCCACGCGGCGAGCTTCGGCAGCAATGCCTTCGACTCCGTGGCCCGCTCCGCCGCGGGCACCAGGCCGAGGTGCCTGCTCGGCGCGTGGATGTCGTCCGTGCGGCGCAGCGCGCCCAGCACCGGGATGCCGGTCGGAGCGAGCGCGGAGACGATCTCGTCCTCGTGCCGCTGCGAGCCGAGCTTGTTCAGGATCACGCCGGCGAGCTCGATCTCCGGTTCGTAACGCGCGAAGCCCAGCACGGTCGCGGCGACGCTGCGACTGGCCGCGCTCGCGTCGACCACCAGGACCACCGGAGCCTTCACGAGCCGGGCGACGTGGGCCGTGGAGGCGTAACCCTCCGTGCCGAGCGCGCCGTCGAACAGGCCCATCACGCCCTCGATCACGGCGATCTCCGCGGCGCGGGAACCGTGCAGCAGCAGCGGAACCACGCGGTTCTCGCCCTGCAGGAACGGGTCAAGGTTGCGCGGAGGGCAGCCCGTCGCGAGCGCGTGGTAGCTCGGGTCGATGAAGTCGGGACCCACCTTGTGCCCCGACACCGCCGTTCCACGCGCGCGCAGCGCAGCCATCAGCCCGGTCGCGACGGTGGTCTTCCCGTGTCCCGAACCCGGAGCCGCGATGACGAGCCGGGCTACCACTCGATGCCCCGCTGACCCTTTTGGCCCGCGTCCATCGGATGCTTGACCTTCGTCATCTCCGCCACGAGGTCGGCGGCCTCCAGCAGCGCGGCGGGCGCGTTGCGGCCGGTGATCACCACGTGCTGGCGGCCGGGACGCTCGCGCAGGGTCGTCACCACGTCGTCGACGTCGAGCCAGCCCCAGTGCAGCGGGTAGGTGAACTCGTCGAGCACGTAGAAGTCGTGCCGCTCGTCGGCGAGCCTGCGCTTGATCTCCGCCCAGCCCTCGCGCGCGTTCTCGGCGTGGTCCTCCTCGGAGCCCTGCTTGCGCGACCAGCTCCAGCCCTCGCCCATCTTGTGCCACTCGACGGGGCCGCCCTGGCCACTCTCGCCGAGCGCGCGGAACGCGGCCTCCTCGCCGACCCGCCACTTCGCCGACTTGACGAACTGGAACACCCCGATCGACCAGCCCTGGTTCCATGCCCGCAACGCCATGCCGAACGCGGCCGTGGACTTGCCCTTCATCGGTCCCGTGTGGACGGCGAGGATCGGGCGGTTGCGGCGCTGCCGCGTGGTGAGCCCGTCGTTGGGCACGACCTCGGGTTGACCCTTCGGCATCAGGCCGCCCTCCAGTGTTCTGCGGGACACCCGCGCCCGTACGAGGGCTTCGCAATGGTCATTCAGGCCGCCCTCCGTTTCACCTCACGCGTGAGCGTCTCTGCCGCGACATCGCCGAGCGCGACGCGCTCGCCGCCGAGATGGGCGGCCAGCTCGGCGCCGAGGCCGAGCCGCATGCGACCGCTCTCGCAGTCGAGCACCACGCTCGTCACGCCCGTTCCCGCGAGCAGGTCCGCCGCCGCGTGGGCACGGGCGACAGCGTCGGGTCCGCTCGTGGCCCTCCCGTCGGTGACAACGACCAGCAGCGGTCGCCTGCGGGGGTCTCGCAGGGCCTCGACACGCAACACCTCCGCCGCCCGCAGCAGCCCCTCGGCGAGCGGGGTCCGGCCTCCGGTGGGCAACGCCTCGAGCCGGGACGCCGCGGCATCGACGCTGACGGTCGGCGGCAAGGCGACCTCGGCTCCCATGGCACGAAACGTCACCAGCCCGACCTTGTCGCGCCGCTGGTAGGCGTCCAGCAACAGCGACAGCACCGCGGACTTCACCTCCCGCATCCGCGAGCGCGCGCCCATGGACCCGGACGCGTCGACGCAGAACAGCACGAGGTTGCCCTCCTTGCCCTCGCGCACGGCATAGCGGACGTCGTGCGGGCGCACCACCAGCCCAGGGCCCGAGCGGCCCCGGGAACGCTGGTGCGGCGCCGCCGCGCGGACCGTGGCCAGCAGGTGCGCACCGCCGTCCCGCACGCCGGCGGGCCGGACGCCGACCGTGCGACCGCTGTCGGTGACAGCCCGCGAGCGGCGGCCGTGCGCGCCGGACCCGGTGCCGTCGACGGTGAACAGCCTTGCGCGGTAAGGGCTTCCTGCGCCGACCTGCCGCTCCCCCGCCGAGCCGCCCTGTCCGTTGGCCGGCTGCCCGTCCGCGTCGGAGGGCTCCGGTTCGCCACCGGAGCCAGGCCCCGGGCCGTCGTCGTCGGGGTCGCCGGGGTCGCCTGGGTCGTCGGGTCCGTCCGGTGGCCCCTGCTCGGGCGGCTCCGTGTCCCGCAGCGACTGCTCCAGCTGCTCCTCGTCGATGCCGGGCGCGTCGAACGGGTTGCGCCTGCGCCGGTGCGGCAGCGCGAGCCGGGCGGCGACGCGGATGTCCTCCGTGGTCACCGTGTCGCGACCGCACCACGCGGCGTGCGCGGCGGCCGTGCGCGCGGTGACGATGTCGGCTCGCATCCCGTCGACCTCGAACGCGGCACACACCTGCGCGATCTGCAGCAGCGCGTCGTCGGAGAGGGTCACCGAGGGCACGAGCCGCTGCGCCGCCGCGATGTCCGCCGCCAGCGCCGCCTCGGCGTCTGCGTAGCCCTCGGCGAAGTCGTCGGGAGCCGCCTCGTAGGCCAGCCGCCGTCGCACCACCTCGACCCGCTGCGCGGCATCGCGGCTGGAGGCGACCTCAACGGTCAGACCGAACCGGTCGAGCAGCTGCGGCCGTAGCTCGCCTTCCTCTGGGTTCATGGTGCCGATCAGCACGAACCTGGCCGCGTGCGACACCGAAACGCCCTCGCGCTCCACGGTCACACGGCCCATCGCGGCGGCGTCGAGCAGGGTGTCCACGAGGTGGTCGTGCAGGAGGTTGACCTCGTCGACGTAGAGCAGGCCCCGGTGGGCCCCGGCGAGCAGGCCCGGCTGGTAGTCGGTGACGCCCTCGCTCAACGCACGTTCCAGGTCGAGCGAGCCCACCACCCGGTCCTCCGCCGCGCCGACCGGCAACTCCACGAGCCGTGCGGGACGGCGGTGGGCGGCGGCACCCTCGGCGTGCGGTCCGTCGGGGCACGCCGGGTCGGGAGCGGCGGGGTCGCACGAGAACCGGCAGCCCTCCACCACGTCCACGCCGGGCAGCAGGCCCGCGAGCGCGCGCACCATGGTCGACTTCGCGGTGCCCTTCTCGCCGCGCACCAGCACGCCGCCGATCGCGGGTGAGATCGCCGACAGCACGAGCGCGAGCCGGAGCTCCGCCATGCCGACGACCGCCGTGAAGGGATAGGGCCGCATCGAAGCTCCTTCGCTACGGGTGGGTGTCCTCGCCCACGTCTCGTCAGCAACCGAAGGCGGCCGCCGAAGCTCTGACTCCTGGCCTTCTCGACCAGTCACAGTGGCGGGACCGTCCCGGATTCGCACCGGGTTCCACGAACGACCGCTGGCCGATCATCGCACACGTTTGAGCTACCGTGCCGCTTTGTGACAATCGTCGTCGTCGGGATCGGGGCGGACGGCTGGGCCGGGCTCACCGACCCGGCCAGGGCCGAGATCGAGCGCTGTGACGTGCTCTTCGGCGGGCGGCGGCAGCTCGATCTGGTGCCGGACGGCCGCGCCGGGAAGGTGCCGTGGCCGAGCCCGCTGCTGCCCGCGCTGGACGGGCTGCTAGCCGAGCACGCCGACCGCCGCGTGTGCGTGCTGGCCAGCGGCGATCCCCTGTTGTCGGGCATCGGCACCACCCTCGTGCGCAGGCTCGGCCCCGGCCGCGTGCGCGTGATGCCCTCGGTGTCGTCGGTCACGCTCGCCCGTGCGCGGCTCGGCTGGTCGGCCGAGGAGACCGAGGTCGTGAGCGCGGTGGGCCGCGACGCGCACCGCGTGCTGCGGGCCGTCGGACCGGGCAGGCGAGTACTCGTGCTCAGCTCGGACGGCTCGACCCCGGGCGAGGTCGCCACGCTGCTCACCGACGCGGGGTTCGGCGCGAGCGGGCTCACGGTGCTGGAGGAGCTCGGCGGACCCGCCGAACGACGCCTCGACGGCACCGCACGCGACTGGCCTCATCCCGAGGTCGCGCCGCTGAACGTCCTCGCGATCGAGGGTCGCGGCCCCAAGGCGCTCCCGTTGCTGGCCGGCCTTCCCGACGAAGCCTTCGAGCACGACGGCCAGCTCACCAAGCGCGACGTGCGGGCGAGCAGCCTCGCCCGCTTGGCTCCCGCGCCCGGTGAGCTGCTGTGGGACGTCGGCGCCGGCGCGGGCAGCATCGCGATCGAATGGGCGCGGGCGCACCCGGCGAACCGGGCGCTCGCGGTGGAGTCACACCCCGAGCGGGCCGAGCGGATCGGGCGCAACGCGCGCAGGCTCGGGGTGCCCGACGTGCGCGTGGTGCGCGGCCGGGCCCCCGGGGCGCTGCACGAGCTGGACACGCCCGACGCCGTGTTCGTCGGCGGCGGCGTGAGCGCGCCCGACCTGCTGGAGACGTGCTGGGCGGCGCTGCGGACGGGCGGGCGGCTCGTCGCCAACGGCGTGACCCTCGACGCCGAGCAGGCACTCGCGCGGGCGTACAACGCCCATGGCGGAGAGCTGACCCGACTGTCCGTCGAGCACGCGGCACCGCTCGGCGGCTTCACCGGCTGGACGCCGGCGAGGACCGTGACCCAGTGGAGCGTGACCAAGCAGTGACAGTGCACTTCATCGGCGCCGGACCGGGTGCCGCCGACCTCATCACCGTCCGCGGTCAGCAGCTGCTCGCCCGCTGCGGCGTGTGTCTCTACCCAGGCAGCCTCACCCCGACCGACCTGCTCGCGCACTGCCCGCCCGGCGCGCGGCTGGTGGACACCGCGAACCTGACGCTCGACGAGATCGTCGCCGAGCTGGTGGCGGCCCACGAGCAGGGTCACGACGTCGCGAGGCTGTGCTCCGGCGATCCCGCCGTCTACAGCGCGGTCGCCGAGCAGATGCGGCGGCTCGACGCCGCCGGGGTGCCCTACGACGTGACACCCGGTGTACCCGCGTTCGCCGCGGCGGCCGCGGTGCTGGGCCGGGAGCTGACCGTGCCGACGGTCGGGCAGAGCCTGATCATCACGCGTGCGCAGGCCAGGTCCACGTCGATGCCCGAGGGCGAGGACCTCGCCACGCTCGGTGCGAGCGGCGCGACGCTGGCCCTGCACCTCGCGGTCAACCGCGTCGAGCAGGTGGTGGAGGAGCTGCTGCCGAACTACGGCGAGGACTGTCCCGTCGCCGTGGTCGCGCGGGCGAGCCAGGAGGGCGAGCAGGTGCTGCGTGGCACGCTCGGTGACATCGCGCGGCAGGTGCGCGACGCCGGGATCACCCGCGCCGCCATGATCTTCGTCGGCAGGGTGCTCGCCGCGGAGAGCTTCCCGGACAGCTTTCTCTACTCGGCGGGGCGGCCACGGGAGTAGGCCAGGCCTAAGCCCGGCCGACGATCGTCCCGGCCCGGTCGATCGCCACGATGTCGACGTCGACGGGCGCGTCGCCGAGTACGTCCGCCGCGACCCGGCGCGCACGCTCCGCGACCAGCTCACCGAGTGCGAGCCCCTCGGCGTGGGCCAGCTCCAGCGCGTGCAGTGCGGTGTTGGCCTCCAGGATCGGCCCGCGCAGCGCCGGGTAGCCCGCCTGCTCGGCCAGCTCGGCGAGCAGCCCCAGGTCGACCTGTGACCGCTTGGAGTGCAGGTCGAGGTAGCCCGCGGCCAGCTTGGAGAGCTTCGCGAACCCGCCCGCGAGCGTCAGCCGGGGCACCGGATGCGCGCGCAGGTACTTCAGCACCGCCCCGGCGAAGTCGCCCATGTCGAGCAGCGCGGTCTCCGGCAGGCCGTACAACTGCATGACCACGCGCTCGGACGTGCTGCCGACCGCGCCCGCGACATGCCGGTGCCCCAGCGCCCTCGCGACGTCGACGCCGCGCCGGATGCTGTCGATCCACGCCGAGCACGAGTACGGCACCACCACGCCCGTGGTGCCGAGCACCGAAAGCCCGCCCAGGATGCCGAGGCGCGGGTTCCACGTGTGGCGCGCCAGTTCCTCGCCGTGCGGGATGGAGATCTCCACGACGACGTCGCCGGTGCCGCCGTGTGCGGAACACACGCGCTCGACCGCCTCCGTCATCAGCCGCCTCGGCACCGGGTTGATCGCCGGCTCGCCGACGGGCAACGGCAACCCCGGCAGGGTCACCGTGCCGACCCCGGGCCCGGCCCGGAACGTGACGCCGGTGCCCGGCTCCCCGGCCCGCACGGTCGCGACGATGAGAGCACCGTGCGTGACGTCCGGATCGTCCCCGGCGTCCTTGATGACGCCCGCGCTGGCGAAGCCGTCGCCCAGTTCCTCGGTGGCGAGCGCGAAGCTCGGCCGCTTTCCCTTGGGCAGCAGCACCTCGACCGGGTCGGGGAAGTCACCGGTCAGCAGCGCCGTGCACGCGGCCGTGGTGGCGGCGGTGGCGCAGGCGCCCGTGGTCCAGCCGTAACGAAGTTCAGTCACCATCTACTCCATGGGAAACAAGGGCAGTATCGCCCCGCGTGTGTTGATCCTCGGCGGCACCTCCGAGGCGCGGGCGCTCGCGGCCGGTCTCGTGGCGCGTGACGTGCCCGTCGTCTCCTCGCTGGCGGGCCGGGTCGCGCGGCCGAGGCTGCCCGAGGGAGAGGTGCGCATCGGGGGCTTCGGCGGGCCGGACGGGCTCGCGGCGTGGCTCACCGAGCACGGCGTCACAGCGGTCGTCGACGCGACACACCCGTTCGCGGAGCGGATCGGCACGTCCGCGGCGACCGGTGCGGCCAGAGCGGGCGTTCCACTGTTGCGGCTGCAACGCCCCGGCTGGGAACCCGCCCCCGGCGACGACTGGCACTGGGCGGACACGCTCGGCGACGCGGCGGAGTTGCTGCCGCGCCTCGGCACCCGCGTGTTCCTCACGAGCGGGCGTCAGGGGCTCGCCACGTTCGCGGACCTGACCGGCCTGTGGTTCCTCGCCCGCTGCGTCGACCCGCCCGAACCGCCGCTCCCGCCGAGACTGGAGGTGCTGCTGAGCCGAGGGCCCTACCGCGTCGAGGAGGAGACCGAGCTGATGCGCACCCACCGGATCGAGGTACTCGTCACCAAGGACAGCGGAGGGTCCATGACCGAGGCGAAACTCGTGGCCGCACGGCGACTGCGCGTACCCGTCGTGGTGGTGCGCAGGCCGCCCCGGCCGCCGGTGCCGACGGTCGCCGACGTCGGCACCGCTCTGGAGTGGACACTCGGACGGGTGAGCGGCGGGCTCACGTGATTCGGCGCGGGAGGCAACACTCGGCCAGCCCCGGGGGCGCCGACTCTCCGCTTCCCGCTAGCGTGACGTGCAATGCGGCCCGCCACCGATGTTCGCACCCAAGATCCCGACAGGGAGCCGGAAGCCCCTGCCGACACCGCCGCGAGCGCGCGTGACCGGACACGGATGTGGCGCAGACTCACGCTGCTGCTCGGTCTCGTGGCCGCGGCGTGCGCGTTCGCGTTCCCGTTCCTGCCCGTCGTGCAGGACACCGCGCGCATCGAATGGCCCACCGGCGGCGACACCACGCAGGTGAACGCTCCGCTCTCGGGGTACTGGGCGCAGGACCTGCGGATGGAGATCCCGTGTCAGACGGTGCGGTCCGTCGACGGGCGAACCGCGGGCGACGCGCTGCTGATGTCGACCGTGCCCGCCGCGCGCCTCGGCAACGGCGCCGGCATGCAGCTGAGGGTCGACGACGGGTTGCTGGTCGCCTACAACCGCGGCGAGCAGGTGGTGCGCCAGCCGCTGCCTGCCTCCGGTTGTGACGTTCTCTTCCACTCCACCGCCTACGGCACGTCGCTGTCGGTGGGCGGCACGCCCGTCTACCAGGAGGACGGCGACGTCCGCCCGCGCGTCATCGGCATCTACACGACGATCGAGAACGGTCAGGACCCGATCGACGGCCTCGGCGTCTCGATCACCCCGGACACGCGCTATCAATCGTCGCCGACCACGCTCAAGATCGCCGTGTGCGTACTCGGCGTGCTCGCCATGATCGGCTGCCTGTTCGCGGTCAACCGCCTCGACCGCGGCTACGCAAGACGCGCCCCGCGCTGGGCGCCCGTGGGCTGGTGGCGGCTGACCGGGCGCGACATCACGGTGATCGGCGCGCTCGGCGCGTGGGTGTTCATCGGACCCGTGACGTCGGACGACGGCTACATCCTGTCGATGGCGAGGGTCACCGAGGACGCGGGATTCCTCGCCAACTACCACCGCTGGTTCGGTGTCGCCGAAGCCCCGTTCGGCTGGTTCTACCACGTCTACCAGGGCATGGCGCACGTCAGCGTGGTGGCGCCCTGGATCCGCCTGCCCTCGTTCCTGCTCGGCGTGCTGAGCTGGTTGCTGATCAGCAGAGAGGTCATGCCGCGCCTCGGCAAGGCCGTCCGCTCCAGCCGGGCCGCGGGCTGGGCCGCCGCCGTGGTGTTCCTCGTCTGGTGGATGCCCTACAACAACGGCACGCGCCCCGAGCCGGTCGCCGCCGTCGGTTCGCTGCTTGCGCTGTGCGCGGTGGAGCGCGCCCTCGTGACGCGCAGGCTCCTGCCGGTGTGTCTCGGCCTGCTGGCCGCCGCGTTCACCCTCGCCGCGACGCCGACCGGGCTCATCGCCGTCGCCCCGTTCCTCGTGGCCGCGCGGCCACTGTTCCAGCTGCTGCGCCAGCGGGCGCGCGAGGCGGGTTGGACCCACGTGCTGGCGCCGATCGTGGCGTCGGGCGTGCTGGTGCTGCTCGTGGTGTTCGCCGACCAGACGTACGCGACGGTCGCCGAGGCGACGCGCATTCGCAACGAGGTCGGCCCGAGCCTGTCGTGGTTCCAGGAGCTGATCCGCTACCAGCAGCTGTTCAGCTCCACCGTCGACGGCTCGGCGTCGCGCCGGTTCCCGGTGCTGCTGCTGCTGCTGTGCGTCGGCACGTGTCTCGTGGTGCTGCTGCGCCGCGGCCGGATTCCCGGCGCGGCGCTCGGGCCGAGCCGGAGGCTCATCGGCACGGTCGCCCTGTTCTTCCTGATGATGGCGCTGACGCCGACCAAGTGGACCCACCACTTCGGCGCGTTCGCCGCCGTCGGCGCGGCCATGGCGGCGTTGACGGCGCTGGCGACGAGCTCGTCGGTGCTGCGGTCCAAACGCAACCGGGCCGCGTTCGTCGCGGGCCTGCTAGTGGTCGCCGCGCTCGCCATCACCGGACCCAACGCGTACTGGTACGTGTCGCGCATGGGTGTGCCGTGGTGGAACATGCCGCCGCAACTGTTCGGCGTGCGACTGTCCACTGTGCTCCTGCTGGCCGCCGCGGTCTTCGCGGTGATCGCCTTCATCGAGAACATCCGCGCACAGCGCCCCGGCCTGCCACCGCCGCAACCGGAGCGCAGGGGGCTCGCGCTGTGGCGCGGTTCGCTGGCGTTCGTGGTGGTGTGCGGCCTCGTGGCCGTCGCCGAGTTCGGCAGCATGGCGAAGGCGATCCACAAGCAGCGGGACACCTACAGCCTCGGCGCCGCCAACATCGAGCATCTCTTCGGGCCGAGCTGCGGCCTCGGCGACCACGTGATGGTGGAGCAGGACCCGGTGTCGAGCATGCTCACCCCGCTGCCGGCCGCGATGCAGCGGACCGCCGAGGACAAGGAGACCACCGCGCCTGGCGGGCTGCCACAGGCCGACGAGGGCAACGGACCGACCCAGGCCGGGTTCCACTCGCAACCACTGGTCACCGGCGACCCGCTCGCCGAGCCGCCGCACGGCTTCACGCCGAGCACCGTGGCGATGTGGAGCAGCTACAACGAGACCGCGAACCCCACCGGCCGGCTGCGCACCGACTGGTACGACCTGCGCAACCGGCCCGAGGGCGGCCAGGTGGTACTCGCGGTGTTCTCGCCGGGAGGCAAGGCCACCGGCGTCGAGATCCAGTTCGGCGAGCAGTCGCCCGAGGGCATCAAGGTGGTGGACAGCAAACCGGCACTGGAGCCGGGTGGCGGGACCGGCGCCTGGCTCGACGTGCGCATCGACCTCGGTCAGGTGCCGGACAGCGCGCAGATGGTGCGTATCGCGGCCACCGACGACGACCTCACCGAGGACGGCTGGGTCGCCGTCACCGCGCCCCGCGTGCCGACGTTCACGACCCTCACCGACCGGGTCGGCAACCAGCCCGTCTACATGGACTGGCCGACATCGTTCGTGTTCCCGTGCCTGAACCCCGTGAAGGTGCGCGACGGCATCATGGACATGCCCGCGTACCACCTGACGGCGGCCTCGCTGGCCACCGAGGGCGAATGGGCGGAGAGCAAGGCGGGCGGCCCCAACGGCATCCTCGACGAGCTGGCCGAACAGCCCGAGGTGCCCAGCTTCCTGCTCGGCGCCGAGGGTCAGGAGTGGGGCACGCTGGAGCAGGTCGAGCCGTACACGCAGGGCAGGGAACCGACGATCATCCGCGGCGAGGAGGTCCGCTCCGGCTGGTGGTCCCCCGGCCCCGGCCCACAGCAACCCGACGGCAACCAACCCACCCGCTGACCCGACTTCCGTAGCGGCCCCCAAGGCCACCTTTGTTGCGCTCAACGCACCTAAGGTGGCCTTGGGGGCAGTTCAGGCGTAGCTGCGGGGGGTCCAGACGACGGGGGTTCCGCCGGGTTGTTCACGGACCCTCGTGCGGGAGGAGCCGACGATGAGCAGGCAGCGCATGTCCACGGTCGCCGGATCGAATCCACCGAGGGTGTCCACGCGCACGGACTCCTCCGGGCCGCCGACGTCGCGCGCGATCACGACGGGAGTCTCCGGCGCGCGGTGCCGCAGCAGCACGTCCCTGGCGACCCCGAGCTGGGTCGTCCGGCTGCGCGAGGCGGGGTTGTAGATCGCCACGACGAGGTCGGCCGCGCCGGCCGCGTCGAGCCTGCGCTCGATGACCTCCCACGGCTTGAGCCGGTCGGAAAGCGACAGCACGCAGTAGTCGTGCCCGAGCGGGGCACCCACTCGCGACGCCGCCGCCTGTGCCGCCGTCAGCCCTGGCAGCACGCGCACCGACACGCCCGCCCACGCCGGCTGCTCGGCCTGCTCCAGTACGGCGGAGGCCATCGCGAACACCCCGGGGTCGCCAGAGGAGACCACGGCGACCCGCGCACCGCCTGCGGCCAGTTCCAGCGCCTCGACGGCCCGCTCGGCCTCGACCCGGTTACCGGACGCGTGCCTGCGCTGGCCAGCCCGCTGCGGCACCTTCGCCAGATACGGGCCGTAGCCCACGAGGTGCTCGGCCTCCGCCAGCGCCTGCTCGGCCTCCGGCGTGAGCCATTCCGGACCCGCCGGACCGAGCCCGACCACCGTGACCTCGCCACCGCTCTCCCGAGCGCGGGCGGACTCCTCCGGGCCCGGCTCGCCCGACTTGCGGGAGGCGTAGGCGGGGCTCGGCACGACGGCGAGCGAGAAGTACGGCACGGTCTCGGGGTCCACCTCGGCGAACGGCTCAACGCGCTGCGCCTGCCATGTCGCGCGCTCGACGTAGAACGCCTCGTCGAGCCTGCCCGACTCGGCCAGCGCGTCGCGAACGGAACCGAAGGTGCGGCCGAGCTTGAGCACCGCCGCGGACTCCGTGTCGGCGAGCCTGCGGGCCAGTTCCGGCGCCGGCAGCGTGCCCGGCAGCAGCGTGAGCACCTCGTCGCGCTGTACGAGGGGCCTGCCCAGCACCGCCGACGCCGCGCTCACCGACGTCACCCCCGGCACGACGTGTGCCTCGTAGCGGTCGGCGAGACGCTCGTGCATGTACATGTAGGAGCCGTAGAAGAACGGGTCTCCCTCGCACAGCACCACCACGCCGCGCCCGGCGTCGAGGTGCTCGGCGAGGCGCTTCGCGGACAGCTCGTAGAACTCGGCGATAGCCCCCTCGTAGCCGCCGGGGTGATTGGTGGTCTCCGTGGTCACCGGGTACACGAGCTTCTCTTCGAGCTGGCCTTCGCGCAGATACGGCTCGGCCACCGAGCGCGCGATGCTGCGGCCGTGGCGCGCGCAGTGGTAGGCGATCACGTCGGCCTCGCCGATGAGCCGCGCGGCACGGACGGTCAGCAGCTCGGGGTCGCCGGGACCGAGCCCGACGCCGTACAGCACGCCGGTGCTCACACCTCCTCCTTCGAGGCGATCGCGTTGACTGCGCCGACGGCGAGCGCGCTGCCGCCGCGACGGCCGCGCACCACCAGGTACGGCGCCGGTGCCCGCTCGATCAGCAGCTCCTTGGACTCGACGGCACCGACGAAGCCAACGGGCACGCCGATGATCGCGGCAGGGGCGCCGACGCCCTCCTCCAGCAGCTCAAGCAGGCGGAACAACGCCGTGGGGGCGTTGCCGATCGCCACGACGGCGCCTGGCAGCCGGTCGCGCCACAGCTCAAGCGCGGCGGCGGAGCGAGTGGTGCCGAGGCGCTCGGCGAGGCCGGGCACGCGCTCGTCGGAGAGCGTGCACAGCACCTCGTTGTTCGCGGGCAACCGTTTGCGCGTGACCCCGCTGGCGATCATTCTCGCGTCGCACAGGATCGGCGCGCCCGCCTCGAGCGCGGCCCTTCCCGCCTCCACGACCTCGAGCGTGTAGGCGAGGTCGTCGACGAGATCGACCATCCCGCACGAGTGGATCATCCGCACGGCGACGCCGGCGATGTCGTCGGGCAGGATCGCGAGATCCGCCTCGTCACGGATCGTGGCGAACGAGTGGCGGTAGATCTCCGCCCCGTCCCGGATGTAGTCGATCACTGGCGTCCTTCCATTTCCTCCGCGAGCCGGGCAGTGGAGACCGGTGTTCCGTCGACGAGGTAGCCCTCGCCGGTGGCGACGACGTCGAGGTGGGCGCCGCGAGGCTTGCCGCAGCGGCGTTCGCACCCGGAGAGGTGCGCGCGCACCCCGGGGGAAGGCAGCGTCAGCGCGGACAGCACGGCGCGGGCGTCGGCGCGCACATCGGCGCGGGACTTGGCGCAGCCGGGCCGTCCGATGCACGCGCTGACGCCGAGGCCGGGCTCGGCGGGGTCGGTGACGAGCCCATCGGGTGGCCGCGACAGCACGAGCGTGCGCCACGGCGTGACCACGAGGTCACCGAGCGGGCGCAGCGCTCCGGCAGGCAGCTCACCGAACCGCGGAGCCGCCACGACGACGCCGTCGGCGAGCCTCCCGACCGGCACCGGGCCGGTGCGCGGCAGCGCGGCGGGAGGCACCCGGCGGCCCCGGCGCAGCGCGGCGTCCACCAGAGGCCCCGGGTCGACCTCGTGCACCCGCCACGCGGAGCCGCGCACGCGGGCGAACACCTCCGCCAGCTCCACCAGCACCGGCACGGCCTCGCGTGCGCTTACGCGCACACCGGTGTCCGCACCGTCGAGCAGCAACGCGCCCTCCCCTCCGGGCAGCGCCTGCCAGCACACGTCGGCGCCCTCACCGGCCACGTCGCCGCGCCCGTCGTCGAGCGCGAACAGGAACCGGCCGGGCAGGCCGGCCAGCTCGGGGACGGAACACAGGGCGTGGTCGAGCGCGGTGACCAGCGGCCGGACATCGGTGAGCCCGCCGTGCCTACCGGACAGCGGCGAGGAGAGGATGTTTCGCACCCGCTCGTGGCTCGGCGCGGGCAGCAGACCGGCCTCCGACAGCCGCCTGACCAGCTCGTCCGCGTCGCGCACCGCCCGCAGCTGCAGGTTGGCCCTCGACGTGAGGTGTACCGACCCGTCGCCCAGCTCCTCGGCGGCCTCGGCGAGGACAAACGCTTGCGCGCTGCTCAGCGCGCCGCCGGGCAGGCGGATCCGCGCGAGCGTGCCGTCGGCGGCGGCGTGCGTCGCGAAGACACCGGGACAGGCGTCGGCGCGGAGTCTCGTCGGGGCGGGCACCGACCCACTGTAAAAGGTGCCGGGGCGTGACCGGTGTGCACTGCGTCTCGCTCGAGATCACCTTGACGCCGCCGCCTCAGGCACTCCAGGGTGGGAATTCGAGGAGGCCACCTGTGATCTTGCTGCTGTCCACGTCGGACACCGACCTGCTGAGCGCGCGAGCGAGCGGCGCCGACTACCGGCTCGCCAACCCCGCACGCCTCGACCTCGCCGAACTGCCCGCACTGCTGGACGGCGCGCCGATCGTCGTGGTGCGCATCCTCGGCACCGAGCGCACCTGGGCAGAGGGGCTGCGCACCGTCCGCGAGAGCGGCGCCCACGTGGTGGTGCTCGGCGGTGAGCAGACGCCAGACGCCGAGCTGATGTCGCTGTCGACCACTCCCGCGGGCATCGCGACCGAGGCACACGCCTACCTCGCCCACGGCGGGCCCGCGAACCTCACGCAGTTGCACCGCTTCCTCTCCGACACGCTGCTGCTCTCCGGCGAGGGCTTCGAGCCGCCCGCCGAGCAGCCGTCGTGGGGAGTGCTGGAACGCCCGGAGAACGACGGCCCCGTGGTGGCGATCCTCTACTACCGGGCCCACCACCTCGCCGGCAACACGGCGTTCGTCGAAGCGCTCGCCGAGCAGGTCGAGGCCGCCGGCGGCCGGGCGCTGCCGATCTACTGCGCGTCGCTGCGCTCGCGCGAGCCGGAGATGATGGCCGAGCTGCGCAAGGCCGACGCCCTGCTGGTGACGGTGCTCGCCGCGGGTGGGACGCGTCCCGCGGAGGCCGGGGCGGGCGGCGACGACGAGTCGTGGGACGTGGCAGAGCTGGCCGCGCTCGACGTGCCGACGTTGCAGGCGCTGTGCCTCACCAGCGACCGCGAGGCGTGGGAGGCCAACGACGAGGGCCTTTCCCCGCTGGACGCGGGCAACCAGATGGCCGTGCCGGAGTTCGACGGCAGGCTCATCACGGTGCCGTTCTCGTTCAAGGAGCTCGACGCCGACGGTCTGCCGCGCTACGTGCCCGATGCCGAGCGCGCGTCGCGGGTCGCCCGCATCGCGCTCGCGCACGCGCGCCTGCGCCACACCCCGCCGGAGCAGCGCCGGATCGCCGTGGTGCTCTCGGCGTACCCGACCAAGCACTCGCGCGTCGGCAACGCCGTGGGCCTGGACACCCCTGCCTCGGCCGTGAAGCTGTTGCGCCGGATGCGGGAGCAGGGCTACGACCTCGGGGAGGACGCGTTCCCCGGCGTGGTGTCCACCGGCACCGACCAGCCGGACGGCGACGCACTCATCCACGCGCTGATCGCCGCGGGCGGCCAGGACCCGGAGTGGCTCACCGAGGAGCAGCTCGCGGGCAACCCGATCCGCGTGCCGGCCGCGCGGTACCGGGAGTGGTTCGACGCGCTGCCGGAGGAGCTGCGCGCGGACATGACCGAGCACTGGGGCCCGCCGCCGGGCGAGCTGTACGTGGACGACGGGGACATCGTGCTCGCGTCGCTGCAGGCCGGCAACGTGCTGCTGATGATCCAGCCGCCGCGCGGGTTCGGCGAGAACCCGGTGGCGATCTACCACAACCCGGACCTGCCGCCGAGCCACCATTACCTCGCGGCATACCGCTGGCTGGAGGAGGAGTTCGGCGCGCACGCCGTGGTGCACCTCGGCAAGCACGGCTCGCTCGAATGGCTGCCGGGCAAGACGGCCGGCCTCTCGGCGTCGTGCGCACCAGACGCCGTGCTGGGCAACCTGCCGCTGATCTACCCGTTCCTCATCAACGACCCCGGTGAGGGCGCGCAGGCCAAGCGCCGCGCCCACGCCACGATCGTCGACCATCTGATCCCGCCGATGGCACGCGCCGAGAGCTACGGCGACATGGCGCGGCTGGAGCAGCTGCTCGACGAGCACGCCAACATCGCGGCGATGGACCCGGCGAAGCTGCCCGCGATCCGCCAGCAGATCTGGACGCTCATCCAGGCCGCGAAACTCGACCACGACCTCGGCGTGGAGGAACGGCCGCACGACGCGGAGTTCGACGACTTCCTGCTGCACATCGACGGCTGGCTGTGCGAGGTCAAGGACGCGCAGATCCGCGACGGCCTGCACATCCTCGGCGAGGCGCCGACGGGCGAGGCGCGCGTGAACCTCGTCCTGGCGATGCTGCGGGCGCAGCAGATGTGGGGCGGCAAGCGGGGCGCGGTGCCTGGCCTGCGCAGCGCACTCGGACTCGCCGAGGACGCGCCGCTGTCCGAAGTGGACGCCGTGGAACAGACCGCCCGCGCGCTCGTGGAGGCCATGGAGGAGCGCGGCTGGGCGGTCGACGCCGTGGACACCGTGTGCGCCGAGACGCCCGCCGCCGCGGACGTGCTCCGCTTCGCCGCGACGGAGGTCGTGCCGAGGCTCGCCGGCACCGACGGCGAGATCGACGCGGTACTGCACGCGCTCGACGGCGGCTACATCCCGGCGGGCCCGAGCGGGTCGCCGCTGCGCGGGCTGGTGAACGTGCTGCCGACCGGCCGCAACTTCTACACCGTCGACCCGAAGGCGATCCCGAGCAGGCTCGCCTGGGAGACCGGGCAGGCGCTCGCGGAGTCGCTGCTGCGCCGCTACCGCGAGGACACGGGCGACTGGCCGCGCTCGGTGGGCCTCTCGGTGTGGGGCACGTCGGCGATGCGCACGTCCGGCGACGACGCCGCCGAGGTGCTCGCGCTGCTCGGCGTGCAGCCGGTGTGGGACGAGGCGTCGCGCCGCGTCACCGGCATCGAGCCGATCCCGCTCGCCGAGCTGGGCAGGCCGCGCGTGGACGTGACCGTGCGCATCAGCGGCTTCTTCCGCGACGCGTTCCCGCATGTGATCGACCTGCTCGACGACGCGGTCCGGCTCGTCGCCGGGCTGGACGAGCCCGACGCGCAGAACTTCGTGCGCGCCCACGTGCGGGCCGACCTCGCCGCGCACGGCGACGAACGCCGCGCCACCACCCGCATCTTCGGCTCCAAACCCGGCACCTACGGCGCGGGCCTGCTGCCGCTGATGGACTCCGGCAACTGGCGCGACGACTCCGACCTCGCCGAGGTCTACGCCGTCTGGGGCGGCTACGCCTACGGCCGCGACCTCGACGGCGCACCCGCGCGCGAGGACATGGAGAGCTCGTACAAGCGCATCGTGGTGGCGGCCAAGAACACCGACACCCGCGAGCACGACATCGCCGACTCCGACGACTACTTCCAGTACCACGGCGGCATGATCGCCACCGTCCGCGCGCTGACGGGTACCGCGCCGGCGTCGTACGTCGGCGACAGCACCACGCCGGACGCCGTGCGCACGCGCTCGCTCGGCGAGGAGACCGCGCGCGTGTTCCGCGCCCGCGTGGTGAACCCACGCTGGCTCGCGGCCATGCGCAGGCACGGCTACAAGGGCGCGTTCGAGCTCGCCGCCACCGTCGACTACCTGTTCGGCTTCGACGCCACGGCAGGCGTGGTCGACGACTGGATGTACGAGAAGCTCTCGGAGTCCTACGTCCTCGACAAGGAGAATCAGGAGTTCCTGGCGCAGGCGAACCCGTGGGCGCTGCGCGGGATCATCGAGCGCCTGAACGAGGCCGCGGACCGCGGACTGTGGGAGCAGCCCGATCCGGAGCTGCTGGAAAAGATGCGTGAGGTGTACCTCCGAGTCGAGGGGGATCTGGAAGGAAGCTGACGGATGAAGGTGCACGAGGCCATCGACGACAGGCTCCGCGAGTTCCTTCTCGCCCAGCCCGTGTTCTTCGTGGGGACGGCGCCGACGTCGGTGGACGGGCACGTGAACGTGTCGCCCAAGGGCATGGCCGGCACGTTCGCGGTGCTCGGCGAGCACCGAGTGGCCTACCTCGACTACACCGGCAGCGGCGCCGAGACCATCGCCCACCTGCGCGAGAACGGCCGCGTCGTGCTGATGTTCTGCGCGTTCAGCGGTCCGCCGAACATCGTGCGCCTGCACGGTCACGGCCGCGTCGTGCCGCAGAGCAGCCCGGAGTACCCGGAGCTGCTCTCACACTTCGCGCCCGAGCAGGAACACGGCGCTCGCTCGATCATCGACGTGGCCGTGGAGCGCGTGAGCGACTCGTGCGGCTTCTCCGTTCCGCTCATGGAGTACACCGGCGACCGGGATCTGTTGCTGCGCAGGCACGCGCGGCGCACCGACGACGACCTCACCGCCTACTGGGCCGAGAAGAACACGCACAGCATCGACGGCCTTCCGGCGCTCGCCGGTACGGACCAGGTCAAGGCGCCCGCTCCCTGACCTGCACGTACTCGGCGCGGTGCTCCACCACCGCGCCGTCGGGCAGATCGCTGATCAGCTCCAGCAGCGCGTCGGCGATCTCCGGCGAGAGCATCGTGTCGTAGCCTTGTGAGTCCAAACTGGACCGGATCGCCTCGACGTAGTCGTCCCGGTCCAGCGCCAGCGTGCGCACCATCGCCGTGGTGGTGGCGCGGTGCGAGCTGAGCCCGGCGAAACCGCGCGCGCAACCGCAGCCGCCGTCCGGATCTTCCCTGTCCTTGCCGCAGATCGGCGCGATCCACACCAGCTCTCCTTCGACACACCAGTGGTAGTCGCTGGCACGCAGCCCCTGGGTCTCCGACGTCGCGACCAGGACCTTGACCATCGCGGGCTCCTTCCCCCATGACTTCTCCGTCCCGAAATGTCTAACAGGAGCCACCGACAATTCAGGACGCGTCGCGAAGGACGTAGCCGGAAAACCAAGTCGGGAACGCCCGGCGCAGGACGCTCGGCCCGGTCAGCTCAACCGCACCCGAGCGCACCACCTGCGCCCAGCCGAGGTCGCCGATCCAGTAGCGGGTCAGCGCGTCGAGGTCGGCGTCCACCGTGAGCGCGACCGGAAGGCCGATGTCGTCGGGACACAGCGTCACCGTTGGGCGGCGCACGTACAGGTAGAACACGGCGGGCTTCGGCTCGCGGAAGCGCAGCTGCACCACGGTTCGTTGCGGTGGAAGGGCTTCCGGGACGATGCGGCGCCGGATGTCCCACACGAGCGCGCTCGCGTCGAGGTCGTCGGGGCCGAGTTCCCTGCGGTTCCAGCGCATGGCCCACCCGCCGAGCTCCCGCACGACGACCGCGAGGTCCTTGCCCGCGTCGGTGAGCCGGTAGCCGCCGTCCTCGCGGTACACGATGTCGTGCTTCTCCAGCGTTTTCAGCCTGGCCGAGAGCATCGTCTTGGAGATGCGCGGGATGCCGCGCCGGATGTCGTTGAACTGTCGTTCGCCGAGCAGGAGCTCCCGCACGATCAGCAACGTCCACCGCTCACCAAGGATCTCCAGCGCCCTCGCGACCGCGCAGAACTGCCCGTAACCGCCCATCGCCCGAGCCTAGGGGTACGGATTTTGTACTTGTCCCGCCGAACGGGCGGAATACGGTGACTCGTATGACCGGCCTGGAAACCCTGCGCGCACTGCTGCGCGGCGACCTCCCACCGGCGGGGATCGGCAAGACTCTCGGCTTCCGGCTCGTCGACGTCGGCGACGGCTGGGCGGTGTTCGAGGGCGGTACGGGCGAGCACCTCTACAACCCGGCCCGGACGGTGCACGGCGGCTACTTCGCGACGCTGCTCGACTCCGCGCTGGCGTGCGCCGTGATGTCGAAACTGCCGGAGGGCACGACCTACACCACCGTGCAGCTGAACGTCAACCTGCTGCGCCGGGCGACGGCCGCGACCGGCACGCTGCGCGCGACGGCCACCGCGGTGCACGTCGGACGCACCATCGGCACCGCGGAGGCCCGGCTGGAGGGCGTCGACGACGGGAAGCTGTACGCGCACGCCACCACGACGTGTGCCATCCTCGCGGCTCGCTGACGCCCGGAGTGCACGACTCGCGGTCGGGAATGCAGAACTCGCGGTCTTGAGCGCACGACTCGCGGTCGGGAATGCAGAACTCGCGGTCTTGAGCGCACGACTCGGGGTCGGGAACGTACGACTCGCGCGGTCAGGGGCGTTCGGAGACGCGCTTGAGGCCGTCGGCCTCCATGGTCACGTAGCGGCGCACCATGCCGCCGAGCGCGAAACCGAGAACCGGCGCGAGCGGGCCGCGCTGCTCCAGCGAAAGGGTCGCCGTCACCGCTCCGTTCGCGTCCTCGGCCAGGACGTGTCCGCCGATCGTCGTGAGCCCCGGACCTCGCGCCTCCCACGTGAAGCTCCGGCGCTCGGTCAGCTCGGTGACCCGCCAGACCTGCGCGGCGAGCCTCGGCTGCTTCACGCGCGCCTCGCTGCCCACCTGGAGCGGGCCGGTGCCGAGCCGTCGCACCGAGGTGACCGAGTCGGTCCACTCCGGCCAGCGCTCCACGTCCACGAGCGCGGCCCACACCACGTCCGGCGTCGCGTCGATGTGCCGTACGACCTCGAATCGCATGGCGCAATCTAGCGGCGGGGCGCGCGTGGCGTAAACCGTCCTGTCCTGAGCGGGGGACTCGCGGGCCGGAGCGGGCAACTCGCGGGCCCGAGCGGGCAACTCGCGGGCCCGAGCGGGCAACTCGCGGGCCCGAGCGGGCAACTCGCGGGCCCGAGCGGGCAACTCGCGGGCCCGAGCGGGGGGACTCGCGGGCCCGAGCGGGGGGACTCGCGGGCCCGAGCGGGGGGACTCGCGGGC